>NZ_CP015118.1:2132698-2437369 GCF_002116905.1 Piscinibacter gummiphilus | reverse complement strand
AGAAGCGCGCCACCTTCCTGTGCACCCCGGGCCTGAAGCGCCCGCCGATGACGGTGCGCCCGGGCCTCTTCGCCGCGGGCGACTACACCGAAGGCCCCTACCCGGCCACGCTCGAAGGCGCGATCCGGGCGGGGCTGGCCGCCGGTTCGGCGCTCGACGCCTGACGCCGGGGCGAGAACCGCCCCCGCCATGAATTTCGCGATGCAAAAACTTGGCCGTTTTGGTTCACAATGGTTGGCATGAAAAGCAAAGAGGATCAGAAACCAGCGATCCAGGTGCTCGAGCGCATGTTCTCGCTGCTGGACCTGCTGGCGTCCCACCAGGACCCGGTCTCGCTGAAGCTGATCAGCGAGCAGACGGGCCTGCACCCGTCCACCGCCCACCGCATCCTGAACGACCTCACGGTCGGCCGGTACGTGGACCGGCCCGAGGCCGGCAGCTACCGCCTGGGCATGCGCCTCCTCGAGCTGGGCAACCTCGTGAAGGCCCGCCTCGACGTGCGTGACGCGGCCCTGGGCCCCATGCGCGAGCTGCACAAGCTCACCCACCAGCCGGTGAACCTGTCGATGCGCCAGGGCGACGAGATCGTCTACATCGAGCGCACCTACAGCGAACGCTCCGGCATGCAGGTGGTGCGGGCCGTGGGCGGCCGCGCACCGCTGCACCTCACCTCGGTGGGCAAGCTCTTCCTGGCCCACGACGACCCGCAGCGCGTGCGCGCCTACGCCACCCGCACGGGCCTGGCCGGCCACACGAAGAACAGCATCACCGACGTGCCGTCGCTCGAACGCGAGCTGTCGAAGGTGCTGCAGTACGGCACCGCCCGCGACGACGAGGAACTGGAACTGGGCGTGCGCTGCATGGCCGCGGCCATCCTCGACGACCAGGGCAAGCTGGTGGCGGGGTTGTCGATCTCGGCGCCGGCGGACCGGCTGGAGGAAGGCTGGCTGGAGCGGCTCAAGGCGACCGCGTCACAGATCTCGGCCGCCCTCGGCCATCGCTGACGCTCCCGGAGAACGCCCCAAGAAAAACGGCCCTCGAGAGGGCCGTCGTTCAAGGGCACCACCAACCAGTGATCAGGACGTGACCTTCGGCGCCGTCAGCGTCACGGTGGGCAGCACGGGCACGTGTGGCGCGGCGGTGACGGGGTGGGCGACCGGCAGGGTTTCGTTGATCCACTTGCGCACGCGTTCGGCGTCGCCGATGCGGGAGTAGCGGCCGGCGGAGTCGAGGAAGACCATGATGACCTGGCGGCCGGCCAGCTTGGCCTGCATCACGAGGCAGCGGCCGGCTTCCGAGATGTAGCCGGTCTTCTGCAGGCCGATCTCCCACTCGGGGTTCTTCACGAGGCCGTTGGTGTTGTGGTACTGCAGCTGACGCTGGCCCACCGCCACCTGGTATTCGAGGGACGTGGACAGGTCGCGGATGATCTGGTGGCCGTGGGCGTGCTTGACCAGCGTGGCCAGGTCACGGGCGCTCGACTGGTTGCGGCTCGACAGGCCGGTGGGCTCGACGTAGCGGGTGTCGCTCATGCCCAGCTCGGCGGCCTTGTGGTTCATGGCGGACACGAAGGCCGGGAGGCCACCGGGGTAGTAGCGGCCCAGCGCATGGGCGGCACGGTTCTCGGAGGACATCAGCGCGAGGTGCAGCATTTCCTCGCGGGTGAGCGAGGTGCCGACGGCCAGGCGCGAACGGCTGCCCTTCTCGGTGTCGACGTCGTCCTGCGAGACCGTGAGGATCTCGTCGAGCGGCAGGTGGGCCTCGGTGACCACCACGGCCGTCATCAGCTTCGTGATGGACGCGATGGGGAGCACGGCCTGGGAGTTCTTGCTGAACAGGACTTCGTTGGTGTCCTGGTCGAGGACCAGCGCGACGCTGGACTTCAGGTCGAGCGGATCGGTGGTGCCATGCAGGCCCGACAGCTGGCCGAACGACGCGCGGGCCGGTTCGGCGTGGACGACCGCGGCACGCGACCGCACGGCGACCTGGCGGCCCTTGCGGAGCACGGCGACCGAACGCTTCGAAGCGCCGGTACGGGCCACGACGGCACGACCCTTGGCCGACGGTGCGGCCTTGGCGGAGACAGCGGGCTTCTTCTTGACGGGATGCGACTTCGCCGCAGCTGCCCCGGCCGCAAGCGGAACGGAGACAGTCACGACCAGCACCATCAGCGCACGCAGAAGACCGGAAACAGAATTTGGCGTAAATCGCAACACAACAACCCCTTCACGCTCGATGCACCAAGTGTAGGCGAAAGAAAAAAAGCACACAAGATCAGAAACTTACGTGCCTTTCCTCAAGCCAACCCTGATGGTGTCAGGGTCTGTGACGAAATGTACCCGGGTTCACCCCTGGGCCGCAACGCGCTCGTTCTTGCTGTGCAGTTTGTTCAACGCCGAGAGGTACGCCTTGGCGGATGCCACCACGATGTCGGGGTCAGCCCCCACACCGTTGACGACCCGTCCTCCATGTTGAAGACGAACCGTCACCTCACCCTGCGATTCTGTGCTTCCCGACGTGATCGCATTCACGGAATAGAGCAGCATTTCCGCGCCAGATTTCACTTGGGACTCGATGGCCTTCAGGCTGGCGTCGACCGGGCCGTTGCCCTCGCTCTCGGTGTGGAACTCCTCGGAGCCCGCGGCGAACGCCACCTTCGCGAACGGCCGCTCGCCCATCTCCGAGCGCTGCGACAGCGACAGCAGGCGGTAGTGCTCCTGCTCGGCCGTGACGGACTCGTCCATCACCAGGGCCACGATGTCCTCGTCGAAGATGTCGCTCTTGCGGTCCGCCAGCTCCTTGAACTTGGCGAAGGCCGCGTTGACCTCGGCTTCCGATTCGAGCGAGATGCCCAGCTCCTGCAGGCGCTGCTTGAAGGCGTTGCGGCCCGACAGCTTGCCCAGCACGATCTTGTTGGCCGACCAGCCCACGTCTTCCGCGCGCATGATCTCGTAGGTGTCGCGCGCCTTCAGCACGCCGTCCTGGTGGATGCCCGAGGCGTGCGCGAACGCGTTGGCGCCCACCACGGCCTTGTTCGGCTGCACGACGAAGCCCGTGGTCTGCGACACGAGGCGCGACGCGGGCACGATCTGCGAGGGGTCGATGCCCAACTGCAGGCCGAAGTAGTCCTTGCGAGTCTTGACGGCCATCACGACCTCTTCCAGCGAGCAGTTGCCCGCCCGTTCGCCGAGGCCGTTGATGGTGCACTCGATCTGGCGAGCGCCGCCGATCTTCACGCCGGCCAGGGAGTTGGCGACCGCCATGCCCAGGTCGTTGTGGCAGTGCACCGACCAGATCGCCTTGTCGGAGTTCGGGATGCGCGTGCGCAGGTCGAGGATGAACTGGCCGTACAGCTCCGGCACCGCGTAGCCCACGGTGTCGGGGATGTTCAGCGTGGTGGCGCCGGCGTCGATCACCGCTTCCAGCACACGGCACAGGAAGTCCGGGTCGGAGCGGTAGCCATCCTCCGGGGAGAACTCGACGTCGCCCGTCAGGTTGCGTGCGAACGCGACCGACAGCTTCGCCTGCTCGAACACCTGGTCGGGTGTCATGCGCAGCTTCTTTTCCATGTGCAGCGCGCTGGTCGCCAGGAAGAGGTGGATGCGCGTGGAGGCCCCACCCTTCAGCGCCTCGGCCGCGCGCGAGATGTCGCGGTCGTTGGCGCGCGCGAGCGAACAGACGGTGCTGTCCTTGATGGCGTTGGCGATGGCCCGCACCGCCTCGAAGTCACCGTTGGACGAGGCCGCGAACCCGGCCTCGATCACGTCGACCTTCAGGCGCTCGAGCTGGCGCGCGATGCGCAGCTTCTCGTCCTTGGTCATCGAGGCGCCGGGGGACTGCTCGCCGTCGCGGAGCGTGGTGTCGAAGATGATGAGTTTGTCGGCCATGGTGAAGCTCCTGTTTTTCTGAATGCGATGCGGGCAGCCCGAACGTGAATCTTAGGCCACGGAAGCGACCGCTGCCGGCGCTGCGGCTTGCCGCTTCGCGCGGACCACGCCCGACAGGATCGCCTTCATCGACGCGGAGACGATGTCCGAGTCGATGCCGACGCCGAAGAGGCTGGTGGCGTCGTCGATGCGCAGCTCGAGGTAGGCGACCGCGCGGGCGTCCGCGCCGCTGCCGATGGCGTGCTCGTGGTAGTCGAGCACGCGGACGCCGTGGCCGTGCGCATGCAGCGCCGCGACGAACGCGTCGATGGGGCCGGACCCGGCGCCCTTCACGCTCATCTGGCGGCCGCCCGCCGACACGTCGGCCTCGAGCGACACGACGCCCTGCTCGCGCGTGGTGATGACCGGGTGCGCCACCGACACCTCGTGGATGCCGTACTCGCGCTCGAAGATGCCCCAGATGTCGGCGGCGCTCTGCTCCTTGCCGGTGTCGTCCATCACGCCCTGGACCACCTGGCTGAACTCGATCTGCAGGCGGCGCGGGAGTTCGATGCCGTACTCGGCCTCGAGCAGGTAGGCGATGCCGCCCTTGCCCGACTGGCTGTTCACGCGGATCACCGCGTCGTAGCTGCGACCGAGGTCCTTCGGGTCGATGGGGAGGTACGGAATGTCCCAGACGTCGCCGGGCTTCGCGACGGCGAAGGCCTTCTTGATGGCGTCCTGGTGCGAACCCGAGAACGACGTGTAGACGAGGTCGCCCACGTACGGATGGCGCGGGTGCACGGGCAGCTGGTTGCAGTGCTCGACGCAGCGGCGCACCTCGTCGATGTCCGAGAAATCGAGGTTCGGCGGGATGCCCTGCGTGTAGAGGTTGAGCGCGACGTTGACGAGGTCGAGGTTGCCGGTGCGCTCGCCGTTGCCGAAGAGGCAGCCCTCGAGGCGGTCGGCGCCGGCCAGCAGCGCGAGTTCACCGGTGGCCGTGCCCGTGCCACGGTCGTTGTGCGGGTGGACCGACAGCACGATGCTGTCGCGGCGGGCCATGTGGCGGTGCATCCACTCGATCATGTCGGCGAACACGTTCGGCGTGCAGCGCTCGATGGTGGTGGGCAGGTTGACGATGCACTTGCGCTCGGGCGTGGGCGCCCAGACTTCGGTGACGGCATCGACGATGCGCAGCGCGAACGGGAGTTCGGTGTCCGAGAAGGTCTCGGGCGAGTATTCGAAGCGCCAGTCGGTGCCGGGCTGCTCGTCGGCCAACTGCTTGAAGAGCTTCGCGTGGGTCACGGCGAGGTCCACCACGCCGTCCTGGTCGAGGCCCAGCACCACGTTGCGCATCACCGGCGCGGTGGCGTTGTAGAGGTGCACGATGGCGCGCGGCACGCCCTGCAGCGCCTCGAACGTGCGGCGGATCAGCGGCTCGCGGGCCTGCGTGAGCACCTGGATCGTCACGTCGTCGGGGATGCGCTTCTCTTCGATGAGCTGGCGCAGGAAGTCGAACTCGGTCTGCGACGCCGACGGGAAGCCGACCTCGATCTCCTTGAAGCCGATCTTCACGAGCATCTCGAACATGCGCAGCTTGCGCGCCAGGTCCATCGGTTCGATGAGGGCCTGGTTGCCGTCGCGCAGGTCGGTGCTCAGCCAGATCGGCGCGGCCGTCAGTTCGGCGTCCGGCCAGCGGCGGTCGGCGAGCTTGATGGCGGCGAAGGGGCGGTATTTCTGCTGCGGTTGCTTCAACATGGGATGCTCCTGGGAGGGTTCAGGGTGGCAACCAGCGCAGACGGGAGAGGAAAAAGCAAAACGGCCCAATGCTGGTTGCATGCGGGCCGTTTGAGACGAAAGAAACGAAAAGACGTGACTGGTCAGCGGGCCCGGAGGTGGCCTAGACCTAGCAGCGAAAGTGCGTTGAACGACGTCATGGCAGCAAATATAGCACTTGTCGTGGGGCCGTGGTGTGCGGGTTCACACGAACGGCCACCCTGTCACCGATGCAGGCCCTCTTCGTCGGGTTCGTCGGTGGACGTGGCGATCACGCTGACCGGCCGTCCCTTCGCCCGCTTCCACCCGTACACGCCGTAGCCCGACGTGCCGTAGATGCAGAACAGCCCGAACAGCACGATGGGCGGATGCAGCGTGATCAGCGCGATGGCCAACGCGATGGCCACGATCACGATGAACGGCACCGAGCGCTTGAAGCTCACATCCTTGAAGCTGTAGAACGGCACGTTCGTCACCATCGTGAGGCCGGCGTACAGCGTGAAGGCGAAGGCCGTCCACGACAGCCAGAGCGGGAACAGGAAGCTGTTCTCGCGGCCGCCCTGGAAACCGAACGAATCCATGACCCAGATGAAGCCCATCACCAGCGCCGCGGCAGCGGGGCTCGGCAGGCCCTGGAAGAAGCGCTTGTCGACGACGGCGAGGTTCGTGTTGAAGCGCGCGAGGCGCAGCGCGGCGCACGCGCAGTACACGAAGGCCGCGATCCAGCCGAGCTTGCCGAGGTCGGTCAGGGCCCATTCGTAGACGATCAGCGCGGGCGCGGCGCCGAACGACACCATGTCGGACAGGCTGTCCATCTGCTCGCCGAACGTGCTCTGCGTGTTCGTCATGCGGGCCACGCGGCCGTCGAGGCTGTCGAGCACCATCGCGCAGAAGACGCCGACGGCGGCCTGTTCGAAGCGGCCGTTCATCGCCATCACGATCGCGTAGAACCCGCCGAAGAGGGCCGCCACCGTGAACAGGTTCGGGAGGATGTAGATGCCCTTGCGGCGCGGGCGCGCCGGGGCGTCGTCCACCTCCAGCGTGGGGTTGTCGCCGTCGTGCATCGGAGGGACCGGGGAAGCGGGGGAATTCATCGGAGCGAGAGGATAACGCAGCGCACAACAAAAAAGCCGCAAGGTTTCCCTTGCGGCCATTGATCGTGGGAAGCCGCACGAAGCGGCTTGCCAGGGTGATCAGTTCTTGCTCTGGTCGACCAGGCGGTTCTTCTTGATCCAGGGCATCATCGCGCGGAGTTGCTCGCCGACCTGTTCGATCGGGTGCTCGGCCGTCAGGCGGCGGCGCGACAGCAGCGTCGGGGCACCGGCCTTGTTCTCGAGGATGAAGCTCTTCGCGTATTCGCCGGTCTGGATGTCCTTCAGGCACTGGCGCATCGCATCCTTGGTGGCTTCGGTCACGACACGCGGACCCGTCACGTACTCGCCGTACTCGGCGTTGTTCGAGATCGAGTAGTTCATGTTCGCGATGCCGCCTTCGTAGATCAGGTCGACGATCAGCTTGAGCTCGTGCAGGCACTCGAAGTACGCCATCTCGGGCGCGTAACCGGCTTCGGTCAGCGTCTCGAAACCAGCCTTGATCAGCTCGACGGCGCCGCCGCACAGCACGGCTTGCTCGCCGAACAGGTCGGTTTCGGTTTCTTCGCGGAAGTTGGTCTCGATGATGCCGGCCTTGCCGCCGCCGTTGGCAGCCGCGTAGCTCAGGGCCAGGTCACGCGCCTTGCCGGTCTTGTCGGCGTAGACGGCGATCAGGTGGGGCACGCCGCCACCTTGCGAGTAGGTGCCGCGCACCGTGTGGCCCGGGGCCTTCGGAGCGACCATCCACACGTCCAGGTCGGCGCGGGGAGCGACTTGACCGTAGTGCACGTTGAAGCCGTGGGCGAAAGCGAGCGAGGCGCCCTGCTTGATGTTCGGCTCGACTTCTTCCTTGTAGACGGCGGCGATCTGCTCGTCCGGCAGCAGGATCATGACGACGTCGGCCGACTTCACGGCGTCGGCGATCTCGGCGACCTTCAGGCCGGCCTTCTCGGCCTTGCCCCACGACGCGCCGGACTTGCGCACGCCGACGGTGACCTTCACGCCGCTGTCGTTCAGGTTCTGGGCGTGGGCGTGGCCTTGCGAGCCGTAGCCGATGATCGTGACGTTCTTGCCCTTGATGAGGCTGAGGTCGGCGTCCTTGTCGTAATAAACCTTCATGTATCGCTCCTAAAAATCAGTTCAAGTAATAGCGGGTCGGGGGTGGATCAGACGCGCAGGATGCGCTCGCCGCGACCGATCCCGCTGGCGCCGGTACGCACGGTTTCAAGAATGGCGGTGCGGTCGATGGCCTCGAGGAAGGCATCGAGCTTGCTGGAATCGCCGGTGAGTTCAATGGTGTAGCTCTTCTCGGTCACATCGATGATGCGGCCGCGGAAGATGTCGGACATGCGCTTCATCTCCTCGCGCTCCTTCCCCACCGCGCGCACCTTGATGAGCATGAGTTCACGCTCGGTAAAGCTGCCTTCGGTGAGGTCCACCACCTTGACCACTTCGATGAGCCGGTTCAAGTGCTTGGTGATCTGTTCGATGACGTCGTCGGACCCAGTGGTCACGATGGTCATGCGCGAGAGCGATGCGTCTTCCGTGGGGGCGACGGTCAGGCTCTCGATGTTGTAGCCGCGGGCGGAAAAGAGGGCCACCACGCGCGACAGCGCGCCGGGCTCGTTCTCGAGCAGCAGGGCAATGATGTGTTTCATGGTCTCGTGTCACCGCGCTCTTCACGCCGCTGGCGGTAACCAGCGGCGCTTGGCCACGATGTTCCAGATGAAGTGTTGGGAAGTGGGTCGAAACGTTCGACGCGTTCCGCGTGCGTTCGGGCGGGAGGTCGTGCCAACCCGCCCCTGGCGCGCGTTCAGCGGGTCACAGGTCTTCGGACCCCAGCAGCATTTCGGAGATGCCCTTGCCGGCCTGCACCATGGGCCAGACGTTCTCGCCCGGATCGGTGCGGATGTCGAGGAACACGGTGCGGTCCTTCAGGCGGATGGCCTCCTTCAGGGCGCCTTCCACGTCGGACGGCTTCTCGATCTTCAGGCCCACGTGGCCATAGGCCTCGGCGAGCTTGACGAAGTCGGGGAGCGCTTCCATGTAGCTGTGCGAGTAGCGCTTGCCGTAGTCGAGCTCCTGCCACTGCCGCACCATGCCCAGGTAGCGGTTGTTCAGCGAGATGATCTTGACCGGCGTCTTGTACTGGAAGCAGGTGGACAGCTCCTGGATGCACATCTGGATCGAGCCTTCGCCGGTGATGCAGAACACATCGGCGTCGGGCTTGGCCAGCTTGATGCCCATGGCGTACGGCAGGCCCACGCCCATCGTGCCCAGGCCGCCGGAGTTGATCCAGCGGCGCGGCTCGTCGAAGCGGTAGTACTGCGCGGCCCACATCTGGTGCTGGCCCACGTCGGACGTGATGTAGGTGTCACCGTCCTTCGTGAGGCGCCAGAGGGTGTCGATCACGCTCTGCGGCTTGATGACCTCGGTGCTGTTCTTGAAGACCAGGCACTCGCGCTTGCGCCACTCGGCGATCTGGTTCCACCAGGTGTTCAACGCGTTGGCGTCGGGCTTGGCCTGGGCTTCCTTGATCTGGGCGATCAGCTCCTGCAGCACGTCCTTCACATCGCCCACGATGGGGATGTCGACCTTCACGCGCTTCGAGATCGACGAGGGGTCGATGTCGATGTGGACGATCTTGCGCTCGACCGAGGCGAAGTGCTTCGGGTTGCCGATCACGCGGTCGTCGAACCGGGCGCCCACGGCCAGCAGGACGTCGCAGTTCTGCATGGTCATGTTGGCTTCGTACGTGCCGTGCATGCCCAGCATGCCGAGGAACTTCGGATCCGACGACGGGTAGGCGCCGAGGCCCATCAGCGTGTTGGTGACCGGGAAGCCGAGCAGGTTGACCAGCTCGCGCAGTTCGGCCGACGCGTTGCCGAGGATGACACCGCCGCCGGTGTAGATGTACGGGCGCTTCGCCGCCAGCAGCAGCTGCACGGCCTTGCGGATCTGGCCGCCGTGGCCCTTGCGCACCGGGTTGTACGAGCGCATCTCCACCGAGGCCGGGTAGTGGAACGGCGTGGTGTGGAGGGACACGTCCTTCGGGATGTCGACCACGACGGGGCCGGGACGGCCGGTGCGGGCGATGTGGAAGGCCTTCTTCATCGTGGCGGCCAGGTCGCGCACGTCCTTCACGAGGAAGTTGTGCTTGACGATCGGGCGGGTGATGCCGACGGTGTCGCACTCCTGGAAGGCGTCGAGGCCGATGGCGGCCGTCGGGACCTGCCCGGTGATGATCACCATCGGGATGGAGTCCATGTACGCCGTGGCGATGCCGGTGATGGCATTGGTGACGCCCGGGCCGGACGTGACCAGGGCGACACCGACGTCACCCGTGGCGCGGGCGTAGCCATCGGCCGCGTGGACGGCGGCCTGCTCGTGGCGCACCAGCACGTGGTGGATGGTGTCCTGCTTGTAGAGGGCGTCGTAGATGTAGAGAACCGCACCGCCGGGGTAGCCCCAGAGGTACTTGACGCCTTCGGCCTGGAGGCACTTGACGAGGATCTCGGACCCGTTCGGGTCGGTGGAGGGGGAAGTGTTGGCCGCGGGGGCCGGCGCCGTGGCGGCGCGCTTTTCTGTGGCAGACATGTCCATTTCGAACCTTTGTGAATTTCTCTGACGAAAAACCATCGGTGCACCTCTCCTCGCCTTCGTGGGGCGGGTGTGGTGCCTGCTGAATCCAAAAGAGAGCACCCGGGTCGGGCGCCCAATCGAGATCTAACTGTTGTGCAAGGATGGGATTATGGCATCGGATTGACACACCAGTCACATACCCGACCGGCACGGGAGCGCCCGAATGCGATAATCCGCCCCGTTTCCGACCCTGCCTGATTTCCCTCGGGCGCATCTCCTTGGCATCCGACAAAGAACTGTCCGATTTCCTGAAAAGCGTCGAGCGGCGCGCGTTCAAGCGCGTGGTCTACGCCGTGCGGGACGACGATGCCGCCCTCGACATCGTCCAGGACGCCATGATCCGCGTCGCGGAGAAGTACTGCGACCGCCCGGCCGCGGAGCTGCCGCTCGTGTTCCAGCGCATCCTCTCGAACGCCACCATGGACTGGTTCCGGCGCCAGAAGGTGCGCGGCGCCCTCTTCCGGAACTTTTCCGACTTCGAGTCGTCGAGTGACGACGCCGACTTCGACCTGCTCGAAACCCTCGCCGGCCAGGATGAGGATTCCGTCACGGAAAGTGCCGCAGACTCCGTGTCACGGGCTCAGATCCTGCTTTTGATCGACGGCGAGGTGCAACGTCTCCCAGCGCGTCAACGGGAAGCCTTTTTGCTTCGTTACTGGGAGGAACTCGATGTCGCCGAGACGGCGGCGGTGATGGGCTGCTCGGAAGGAAGCGTGAAGACGCACTGCTCCCGGGCCGTCCATGCGCTGGCAGCGAGCTTGAAGACCAAGGGAATCACGCTATGAACAACCACCGCCCCGGACCCGCCCCGAACCTCGACGCCCTCGAAGCCCGCTTCGCCCTCCGCGCCACCGCACGACTGACCGAACAGGCCGACGCCCTGCCCCAGGACATCACCGAGCGCCTGCGCGTCGCCCGCGAGCAGGCGGTGCAGCGCGCCCGCGCCCTGCGCACGCAGACGGCCGCGGCCACCGCCCCCTCGCAGGCCGGTCCGGTGCTCACCTGGCCGGGCGCCGGGTCCGACTCGGGCGGCGGCTGGTGGGTCAAGCTCGGCGCCATCCTGCCGCTCGTGGCCCTCGTGGCCGGCCTCGTGCTGATCCAGGACTGGCACGGCAGCAACCAGATTTCCGCGGCCGCCGAGATCGACGCCTCGCTGCTCGCCGACGACCTGCCCCCGTCCGCCTACAGCGACCCGGGTTTCCTGGAGTTCCTCAAGTCCCCGCAAGATTGATTTGTCCCGCCTGACCGATCGGATCCGAACCGTGCCTGTTTCCCGCTCCGTCCTCTCGTGGTGCCTCGCGTGTGCGCTCGCAGGCGCGGCCGGCTTCGCCGCGCACGCGCAGACGGGCGGCTCGCCCCGCGCATCCGCCCACGCGGGCGAGGGACGCTCCTGGAACTCGCTGACCCCGGCGCAGCAGAACGCGCTGCGTCCGCTCCAGAAGGAATGGAACTCGATCGAGGCGAACCGCAAGACCAAGTGGATCGAGGTGGCCGACAAGCTGCCGTCGATGCACCCCGAGGAGCGCGAGCGCATCCAGGCCCGCATGACCGACTGGGCCAACATGACGCCGGCCCAGCGCGGCCAGGCGCGGCTGAACTACAAGGAAGCCCAGCGCCTGCCGGCCGAGGACCGCAAGGCCCGCTGGGAGGCCTACCAGTCGCTGTCGTCCGACCAGCAGCGTGACCTGGCCGCCCGCGCCGCCCCGGCCAGCAGCCCCGCCCGCCGCCCGCGCCGCGACGAGCCGGCCGCGAAGTCCAACGTCGTCCCGAACACCGCCTACGCCCAGCGGCCGGCCGCCATCGCCCCGTCCATCGCCCAGGCCCAGCCCGGCGCCACCACGAACCTCGTGACCAAGCGCCCCGCCCCGCCGGTCCACCAGCAGCCCGGCTTGCCCAAGATCCCGGCCGGCGCCTCGTTCGTCGACAGCAAGACGCTGCTGCCGAAACGCGGCGCCCAGGCCGCGGCCACGCGCACCGCGTCGGCCGCCTCCACCCCCATCGTGCTCGACCGCCCATGACGGCCCCGGCGGCCGCCGGCCCGTTCCCGTTCAAGACGCCCAGCGTGCGCCGGCGCTTCGCTTCGGTCGTGTACGAACTGCTGGTGATGTTCGGCGTCGGTCTCATCTGCGGGGCCATCGGCGCCGGCCTGCTCGCCATCGCCGGGCGCCCGCAGGACACCCTCTCCGAATTCATCGCGTTCGGCGTCTACGGCGTCTACTTCACATGGTTCTGGAGCCGCCACGGGCAGACCCTGCCCATGAAGACCTGGCACATCAAGGTCGTCGACACGCTCGGCCAGCCCATCTCCCGCACCCGCGCGGTCGCCCGCTACCTGGTCGCCACGCTGTGGGTCGCACCCCCGGCCCTGCTGTGGCACGGCGAACACCGCCTCTGGGTCATCGGCGTCTGGGGCGTCCTGTACGGGCTCTCGGCCCTCCTGCTGCCGCAGCGCCAGTTCCTCCACGACCTGATCTCGGGCACGCGCCTGATCGACGTCAAACCCGCCGTGCCCCAACCGTCGACGCGCTGACACGCGCGCGAGGCACAATCGCCCGCCATGACCAATCCCTACAAGGGACGCCTCGGTTTCGACCGGATCGTCCACGCCATCGGTTATTCGTTCGACGGCCTGAAGTCGGCCTACCAGGGCGAGAGCGCCTTCCGCCAGGAGACGTGGGCCGCCGTGGTGCTCGTGCCCATCGCCCTGTGGCTCGGCCCCACGTGGCTCGAGAAGCTGCTGCTGATCGGCGCCATCGTCTTCGTGATGATCGTCGAGCTGCTGAACTCCGGCATCGAGGCGGCCATCGACCGCATCTCGTTCGACCGCCACGAACTCTCGAAGCGGGCGAAGGACCAGGCGAGCGCCGCGGTGTTCCTGTCCGTCTTGCTCGCGAGCGCGACGTGGCTCACCATCATCTGGCAACGATTCTTCGCCTGAGGAGGCGACCGACCATGCGCACCCTCTGTGTCTACTGCGGTTCCAGCCCGGGCACCGACCCGGCCTTCGCCGACGCCGCCCGCGCCGTCGGCACCCTGATCGGCCGCGAGGGCTGGCAGCTGGTGTACGGCGGCGGCCGGGCGGGCCTGATGGGCATCGTCGCCGACGCGGCCCTGGCCGCGGGCGCCCCGGTGATCGGGGTGATCCCCGAAAGCCTGATGGCACGCGAGCTGGGCCACCCGGGCCTCACCGAACTGCACGTCGTCGAGACCATGCACCAGCGCAAGACGATGATGGCCGAGCGGGCCGACGCCTTCGTCGCCCTGCCCGGCGGCATCGGCACGTTCGAGGAGCTCTTCGAGGTGTGGACGTGGCGCCAGCTGGGCTACCACGACAAGCCGGTGGGCCTGCTGAACGTGGCGGGCTACTACGACGCGCTGCTCGCCTTCCTCGACCAGTCCACCGGCAAGGGCTTCATGCGCGCCGCCCAGCACGAGCTGCTGCAGGTGCACACCGACCCGCGCACGCTGCTGGCACGCCTGGGTGTGATGGCCGACGGCGCCACGGCCCCCGACGACTACCGCCTCATCTGACCGCACCATGGAAAAGGCCCGCGTGACGCGGGCCTTGTCATGAGCGGGACGGGGCTCAGACCGCGGCTTCGTCCGTCTCGCCGGTGCGGATGCGCACGACCTGCTCCACGGCCGTGACGAAGATCTTGCCGTCGCCGATCTTGCCGGTCTTGGCGGCCTTCACGACGGCCTCGATGCAGCGGTCCACGTCGCCGTCCTTCACGACGACCTCGACCTTCACCTTCGGGAGGAAGTCGACCACGTACTCGGCGCCACGGTACAGCTCCGTGTGGCCCTTCTGGCGGCCGAAGCCCTTCACCTCGGTGACCGTCAGCCCGGTGACCCCGACTTCCGCCAGCGCCTCGCGCACTTCTTCGAGCTTGAACGGTTTCACGATCGCGGTGATTTGTTTCATGAGGTCTCCAGAACTGATGGATCTGATGGGAATAGGCCTAGTTTAAGCGCGGAAGCCGGACGTGATCGGGTAACGCCAATCTCGCCCGAAGGCCCGGTGGGTGATTCGGATCCCCACGGGCGCCTGCCGGCGCTTGTACTCGTTGATCTTGATCAGGCGGGTGACCCGCTCCACGTCGGCCGGCGAGAAGCCCGCGGCGACGATCTCGTCGATGGACTGGTCGTCCTCCATGTAGCGCTGGAGGATGGCGTCGAGCACCTCGTACGGCGGCAGGCTGTCCTGGTCCTTCTGGTCCGGGCGCAGCTCGGCCGACGGCGGGCGCGTGATGATGCGCTCGGGGATGACCTCGCGGCCCTGCGCGTTCTTCCAGTTCGCCAAGCGGTACACGAGGGTCTTGGCCACGTCCTTGATGACCGCGAAACCGCCGGCCATGTCGCCGTACAGCGTGCAGTAGCCCGTGGCCATCTCGCTCTTGTTGCCGGTGGTGAGCACGATGCTGCCGAACTTGTTCGACAGCGCCATCAGCAGCGTGCCGCGGATGCGGGCCTGGATGTTCTCCTCCGTCGCATCCTCGGCCCGGCCCGCGAACTCGCCGGCGAGGCTGCGCTTGAAGGACTCGAACTCCGGCACGATCGAGATCTCGTCGTACCGCACGCCCAGGCGCTCGGCCATGTCGCGCGCGTCGATCCACGAGATGTCGGCGGTGTACGGCGACGGCATCATCACGGTGCGCACCTTGTCCGCGCCGATGGCGTCCACCGCCACCGCGAGCACCAGGGCCGAGTCGATGCCGCCGCTCAGGCCGATGATGGCACCGGGGAAACCGTTCTTGCCGATGTAGTCGCGCACGCCGGTGACCAGCGCACCCCAGGCCTGGGCCTCGAGCGACGGCACCTCGGCCACCTCGCCGCGCACCGAACCGCCCGACACCTCGACGATCGTCAACGCCTCGTCGAACATGGGCGAGCGCGCCGCGATGGCGCCCGAGGCGTCCACGGCGAACGAGGCACCATCGAACACCACCTCGTCCTGTCCACCCGTGAGGTGCGCGTACAGCACCGGCAGGCCGGTGTCGCGCGCGCGCTCGGCCATGCGGGCCTCGCGCTCGGCCACCTTGCCGAGGTGGAACGGCGAGGCGTTCAGCACGCACAGCACGTCGGCGCCGGCCGCCTTCGCGAGGCGGGCGGGCTCCTCGTACCAGGCGTCCTCGCAGATGTTGAGGCCGAACGTCACGCCGCCCGATTCGAACACCACCGCCCCGAGGCCCGCGTCGCGGCCCGAGACGAAGTAGCGGCGTTCGTCGAACACCTGGTAGTTCGGCAGCTCGCGCTTGGCGTACGTCGCGGTGATGCGCCCCTCCACCAGCACCGAGGCCGCGTTGAGCCGGTTGGGTTCGGACTGCGAACGTGTGCGCAGGCCCGTGCGCTGGTCCGCGAGCTGCGGATGGCCCACGACGACGGACAGGCCGGGCAGGTCCGCGAGCGCCTGGGCGCAGTCGGCCAGCGCCTGCGCACACGCCTGCAGGAAGGCCGGGCGCATCAGCAGGTCCTCGGGCGGATAACCGCACAGGCTCAGCTCGGGCGTGAGCACCACGCGAGCGCCCGACGCGTACGCGCGGCGGGAGAAATCGATGATCTTGCGCGCGTTGCCACCCAGGTCGCCCACGGTGGCGTTGATCTGGGCGAGCGCGACCTTGACGCTGGGCAGGGAAGGCATGGGCATGGGGGGAAAAGGCTCGGCCGATTATGTCATCCGGGTGCCGGGCCCTCGCCCGGCGGCGGCCCCTCGCGGAACGGCGAACTCGCCTCCAGCTGCGCCACGTAGCCGTCGATCGCCTCGGTCTCGCGGCCGAGGAAGTCCTCGATCGCGGCGGCGAAGCGCGGGTCGGCGATCCAGTGGGCCGACTGGGTGCGCACCGGCATCAGCCCGCGGGCCATCTTGTGTTCGCCCTGCGCGCCCCCCTCGAACGTGCCGACGCCGTTCGCGAGGCAGAACGCGATGGCCTGCAGGTAGCAGGTCTCGAAGTGCAGCCCCGAGACGAACGTGGTGCTGCCCCAGTAGCGGCCGTAGAGCACGCCGTCGCCGAGCACGTTGAGCGCACAGGCGATCGGACGCCCCTCCTGCTCGGCCAGCACGAGCACGAGCGCCTTCGGGCAGCGTTGGTGCCATTCGAGAAAAAACGGCAGCGTGAGGTACGGCGACGACCAGTGCGCCTGGTAGGTGTTCACATAGCAGTCGTAGAAGAACTCGAGGTGCGCCGTGCCGAGGTCCGCGCCGGTCAGCCAGCGGAACGTCACGCCCGCCTTCTCCACCTGCTTGCGGTCCTGCTTGATCTTCTTGCGCTTGTCGTGCGAGAGGCTCGCCAGGAACCCGTCGAACGAACCGTAGCCCGCATCGGTCCAGTGGAACTGCACCGACTCGCGCACCAGGAACCCTTCGTCCACGAGCGCCGAACGCGCCCCGTCGTCGACGAACAGCGCGTGCACCGACGACACCTCGCGTTCACGCGCGAGCGCCACGACGGCCTGCGCGAGCCCTGCGCGCGACGCCGCATCGGCGGCGAGCAGGCGCGGGCCCGTGACCGGAGAGAACGGGGCGGCCAGCACGAGCTTCGGGTAGTACGGCAGGCCGTGCCGCTCGAAGGCCTGGGCCCAGCCCTGGTCGAACACGAACTCGCCGCGCGAATGCGACTTGAGGTAAGCCGGCGCCGCCCCCACGAGGCGGCCGTCCGACTCCAGCAGCAGGTGCTGCGGCAGCCAGCCGGTGCGGCGCGACACGCAGCCGGAGCGCTCCAGCAGCGAGAGGAAATCGAACCCGACGAAGGGGTTGCCGCCGGCGAGGCGCTGCCAGGCATCGCGATCGACGCCTTCCAGGGATTCGACGACCCGCGCCGTCCAGGGCGCTGCTGCAGAGGGTGTGGTCACAGCGGCCGACTCTACCGCCTCGGCGCGGGGTCCGCGCGGGCGGGGGCATCCGCCGGCCGGGGTCAGGCCACCGCGGCGAACGACGCCGGTTCCTCGGCGCGGGGGGATTCCACCACGACCACCTGCCCGTTTTCCATGCGGATGAGCCGGTCGGCCAGCGGGAAGTACCGGTCGTCGTGCGTGATCGCCAGGACGGCCTTGCCGCGCGCCTTCAGGTCCGGCAGCAGTTCGCGGTAGAAGACGTCCTTGAACACGGGGTCCTGGTCGGCCGCCCATTCGTCGAACACGAGGAACGGCCGGTCCTCCAGGTAGGCGACGACCAGGGCCAGCCGCTTGCGCTGGCCGAGCGACAGCGACCGGGTGGTGAACGCCCCGTCGCGCACCTGCACCTTGTGCTGCAGGTGCAGCCGCGCGAGCAGCGCGTTGCCCCGTTCGTCGAGGTCGGCCGAGTCGAGGTCGAGCAGCCGGTCGAACAGGTGGAAGTCGGAGAAGATCGCCGAGAAGGTCTGGCGGTAGCGGTCGCGGCCCGAGTCGTCCACCACCTCGCCGTCCAGCAGCACCTGTCCCTCCTCCGGCCGGTACAGCCCCACCAGCAGTTTCGCAAGCGAGGTCTTGCCGCTGCCGTTGCCCCCGACGAGGTAGGTCACCTGGCCCGGGCGGAACGTGAGGTCGACGGGGCCCAGCGTGAAGATGTCGTCCACCCCCTCGTGCCAATAGCGATGACACACACCTTTCAGCACGATGTGGTCGAAGCCCCGCACCGGCGGTTTCGTCACCGCGGCCTCGGAACACGCGAGCTGCTGCGCGATCTCGTCGATGCGTGCCGCCGACACGCGGGCCAGGTTGGCCCGCGGCAGGCTCATCAGCAGGATCTCGAGCGGCGCCACCATGTAGACGAACACGAGGGCGAAGCCGGTCATGATCCGCGCGCGGTCGGGCACCTCGCCCACGAGCACGAACAGCACGAGGCCGATGAACGCGTAGATCAGGAAGTTGCCCCAGGCGGCCGACACCACGAACACCGACATGCCGAAGGCCCGGCGGCGGCGGACGGTCTCGATCGACGCGCCGAGCACGTCGTGTGCGAAGGCCGTCCGCTTGGCCGCGTTCAGCCGCAGCTCCTTCGCGCCGTCCACCAGCGAGCGGAAATGGCCGAAGAGATGGTCCTGCTCCATCGACGCCGCGTCGAGGTGGCGGATGGCCCGCAGGTGGGCGACGTGGTAGCCCACCGACCCGAGCCCGATGACCACCGCCGACGCGAGAAACACCTGCCACGACAACAGCGCCATGTAGACGAGGCACCCCGCCACCACGATGGCGTTGACGAGGATGGCCGGGAAACTCACGAAAAATCCGGCCACGTTGGCGCTGTGCTCCGACAGCGCCGACTGCACCTTCGGCGCGCCGATCTCCTCCAGCCGCCGGTAGTCGCTGCCCAGCACCCGCGCGGAGATGAAGCGGCGCAGCTCGGCGTGGGCATGCTGGCTCAGCCGCTCGAACAGCACCGACGAAGCCATGTGGCTCAGCATCGCCGCCACCGCGATGGCGGCGAAGCGCCAGGCGAGCGCCGTGCGCGCGGCGCCGTCGGGCGCGGTCAGCGCCGCGTTGATCTGGGTGACCAGCAGCACGCCGCAGACGCCGGAGACGATGCTCGCGAACGCCGCGGCCACCAGCAGGTGGCGGGATTGTCGGATCAGATGGGACAGCACGGCAGAGGCACCTCGGGACCGGGCATCACCGCCCTGCCCGAGAAGACGCACGACCGGCCGCGCCGTTTACCCGCTCGGGCGGCGGACTGAACGAACGGGGCCGCCGCTCGTCTGGTCCTGCATGAAGCCTCGACACGCCCCGGCCCACCCATGATCGCGCTGCTGTCCCCCGTGTTCCAGGGCGAGTGGGCTTCGCTCGGCGAGACCCTCGACTGCGCCTCCCCACGTCCCCCGCAGGCGATGCCCGTGAGCGCGCTGCTGGACGATCCGGCCCGGTTGTCGGGGGTGCTGCAGCGCCACGCCCGGTCGCTCGGTGTCGCCGGCCCCGACCTGCGCGCCACCGCGTCGGCCTGGACCCTCGCCTACCTGTGGGCGCTGCTGCCGCCGGTCATCGCCGCCGCCAGCCTGTTCCAGCACCGGTTCCCGGTGGCGGCCGCCGGCCTCGCGGTGTCGCTCGACTTCCACGGGGTCCCGCGGCGCTTCCACCTGGCCGACGAGGGCACCTCGCTGCCCGGCAGCGGCACGGCCGACCGCTACGGCCCGCTGTTGTGGAACCACCTCGCCCCGCTGTTCATCGCCGTCTCCGCGCAGACGCGCCTGCCCCCGAAGGTCATGTGGGGCAACGCCGCCCGGTACGTCGGCGCGGTGTTCGAGCACCTCGCCGGCACGGGGAGCGCTCCGCCACAACTGGCCCGGGACCACGAGATGCTGATGCACCAGGCGGCCTGGCCCGGGGGCTGCGACAACCCGCTGCACCCGCGGGTGAGGCCCGACCCCGCCCTGCACCGTCAGTGCTGCCTCTACCACCTGCTGCCGGGACAGTCGCCCTGCCGGGGCTGCCCGCTGCACGATGCGGCGATCAGCCCGCCTGCTCGAACCCTTCCAGCACGTTCGCCGTGAGTTCGCCCACGCGGGCCACGGCATACCCGCCCTCGAACACGAACACCGTGGGCAGGCCCGCCCGCGCGAGCGCCTCGCCGACCCGCAGGTAGTCGGCGGCCGCCAGGCGAAAGCCCGAGATCGGGTCGCCGTCGAAGGTGTCGACCCCGAGGGAGACCACGAGCGCCTCGGCGCCGGCACGCTGCACCGCCCCCAGCGCGTCGGCCAGCGCCGCGGACCAGGCCGCGTACCCGGTGCCGCGCGGCAGCGGCAGGTTCAGGTTGTGGCCGAGGCCGTCGCCCGCCCCCGTCTCGTCGGCATGGCCCAGGTAGAACGGGTACTCGGTGCGCGGGTCGCCGTGGAGGCTCGCGTAGAACACGTCGGCGCGGTCGTAGAAGATGGCCTGCGTGCCGTTGCCGTGGTGGTAGTCGACGTCGAGCACCGCGACCCGGCCCGCGCCCCCGTCGCGCAGCGCCTGCGCCGCCAGTGCGGCGTTGTTGAGGAAGCAGTAGCCGCCGAAGAAGTCGGCCCCGGCGTGGTGGCCCGGGGGCCGCGTCAGCGCGAACGCGGCGCGGGCGCCGTCCCGCACCCGGTGGGCGGCGGCCAGGGCGCAGGCCGCACCCTCGCGGGCGGCCGCCCAGGTGCCCGCGGTCAGCGGCGTGCCCGCGTCGAACGAGAACAGCCCCATGCGCGCGGCGAAGTTCGCGGGCACCACGTCGCTGCGGTGGTGCCGCACCGGCCAGCAGGACGGCAGGGCATCACGCTGGTCGTTGCCGGGCGCGAGCGCCACCCATTCGTCCCACGCGCCCTCGAGGAACTCGAGGTAGCGGGGCTGGTGCACCGTGGCCAGCAGCGCGCCGTCGATCGCGGGCGGCGCCTCGATGGGTCCGAGGCCGCGCAGGCGCAGCTCGTGCAGCACCCCCTCGGCCCGAGCGGGCACCTCGAAGCAGGGAACCAGCTCGCCCCGGAACATCTCCAGCCGACCCGCGTGCCCCGCGTGCCGGCCGTTGTGGAAGGTGATCACGCCGCCCCCGGCGTGGCCCGCTGCGCGGCCAGCAGCGCCAGGCCCTCGTGCAGCGCGGGGAACAGGCTGCGGTTGAAGTTGTTCCAGCGCAGTTCGAGGATGGTGTCCTGCGGGTCGATCTCGGTGCCCAGCACGTCGCAGATCACCTCGCCCGAGTCGATGCCGTTGTCCACGTAGTGGAACGACGCGCCGGTGCGCAGCAACGGCGGCACCGGGCGTGTCGCCCGCGTGGTCCAGTCGACCACCTTCTCCCCGCGGGCGCCATGCAGCGCGTCGAGCGTGGCGTAGGCGCCCCGCCGTTCGTACGGCGACTCCAGCCGCGTGATGCCCGGGTGGATGTTGACGATGCGGCGGTGGTACGCCGCCCCCGGGCGCACGAGCTCGTCGAGGATGACCAGCAGGCCGTCGATCACCACCAGGTCGGCCCCCACGGTCTCGAGCTTGTCGAACAGCCGCGCCTCGAAGGCCCGCTTGGCCGCCGGCCGCTCGGGCGCCCCCAGGGGCAGCCGCCGGTACGAGGACGGCACGCCGCACGCCAGCGTGTCGACCCGCCGCCCCTGCACGGCCAGGCCTTCGGGGAAAAACCAGGGCCGGCCGGGCGCACTCGCGAATCCGTAGCTGGCGAGCTTCTCGCGGTCGGCCGCCAGGCCTTCGTCATCATCGTGGATGACGGCCTCGAGGCTGTACGAGTCCCCGAGCGGGGTGCCGTTCAGGGCCTCGACGAGGTACTCCAGCGGCGATTTCATGTAGCGCTCCCCGCCGCGGTAGGCCACGGGCTGGCCGGCGCGGTCGGCAGCGGCGTTTCTCAGGGACCACAGGTAGGCGAGGCGGATCTTGGGCATGGGTCGGAGGCACGGGCGCCCGGAACCACCGGGCCTGCAGACCAAGACGGGCGCGGCCGCCGGGCGTTTAGCCCTGACTAAACACCAGGGGCGCTCATTCGTCTTGTCCGGATAGCGCGCGCCGGAGCCGGGCCCCGGCGCGGCCACTCCCGTCCCGGCACGCCGTCACGCGGCGGATCCGGCCGGACCCCGACCCTTTCCCGCAAGGACTCCCCATGCTCGCTCACGATCTCGTCGGCATCGGCTTCGGCCCCTCCAACATCGCGCTCGCCATCGCGCTCGAGGAAAAGCGCCAGGGGGCCCACCGCGTCGACGCGATGTTCATCGAGCGGCAGCCCGACTTCGCCTGGCACAAGGACATGCTGCTCGGCCGCGCCCACATGCAGATCTCCTTCCTGAAGGACCTTGCCACCCTGCGCAACCCCACGAGTCGCTTCACCTTCGTCAACTACCTGCACGAGAACGACCGGCTCCAGGACTTCATCAACCTCAAGACCTTCTTCCCCACCCGCCACGAGTTCAGCGACTACCTGCGCTGGGCCGCCGCGCAGTTCGACGACCGCTGCGCGTACGGCGAGGAGGTGTTCGAGGTGCTGCCCGAGGCCCACGGCGGCGAGGTCACGCGGCTGCGGGTGCGATCGCGCGACACCACGGGCCGCGTGCGCGAGCGCCTCGCCCGCAACCTCATCGTCAGCCTGGGCGGCACGGCGCGCATTCCCGAGGCGTTCCGCCCCCTGAAGGACGACCCCCGTGTCTTCCATTCCAGCACCTACCTGAGCGACATCGCCCGCCATGCCGGCGCCCGCCGGGTGGCCGTCATCGGCGCCGGGCAGAGCGCCGCGGAACTGTTCATGGACCTGCACGGCCGCCCGAACGCCCCGCAGGTCGACCTGATCATGCGGGCCCGGTCCATCAAACCCTCGGACGACAGCCCCTTCGTCAACGAGATCTTCAACGCCGACTTCGTCGACCACGTCTTCGACCGCGACGAGGCGGAACGCCAGGCGCTGCTGGCGGAGTACCGCCACACCAACTACGCCTGCCCGGACCTGGACCTGATCGCCGAGATCTTCCGGGTGTTCTACGACCAGAAGGTGGCCGGCGATTGCCGCCACGGCATGTACCGCCACCACGAGATCATGGACGTCCGGGCCGACGGTGCCGGCGTGCACCTGCGGCTGTTCGACAAGGATTCCGGCCTCGAGCGCACGCTCCGCTACGACGCCGTCGTGCTGGCCACCGGCTACGAACGCCGCCAGCACCTCGACCTGCTGGCCCCGCTCGCCCCGTACCTCGGCGCATTCGACATCGACCGCCACTACCGGCTGCGCAGCACGCCGGACTTTCGTCCGGCGGTGTTCGTGCAGGGCGCGTCCGAGGCCACCCACGGGCTGAGCGACACGCTGCTGTCGATCACCGCCGTGCGCACCGGCGAGATCACCGACGCCCTCCACCTCGCGAACGCCGCCCACCGCCCGGACCCCCATCCCGCCCCGGGGCCGCTGGCCCGCGACGCCGCGCTGGAGCGCTCCTGACCCGACCCGTCCCCCCGCCCCGCCGGTCACGCCCGGGCCCAGGGAACCCGGGCGGGCCGTGCGGTCATCCCTCCCCACCGATTCCTCCACCAACCTGTCGAATCATGACAACAAGCACAAGAACAGCCTCCACCCACGGGACCCCGGTCCCGCTCAAGCCCGTCGTCCATGCGATGCACGTGGCCCTGCTGGGCCTCGCGCTCGGCTCGGCCGCCCACGCACAGGAAACCCAGGCCCCGGCAGACACCCCGGCCGCCACACCGGCGTCCGGCACCACCCTGCCGGCGGTCAAGGTGCGCGCGCGCGACGAGGCCGAGACCGGCACGGGCCCCGTGCGCGGCTACGTCGCCAAGCGCAGCACCGCCGGCACCAGGACCGACACGCCCATCGTCGAGACCCCGCAGTCGATCTCGGTCGTCACCGCCGACCGCATCGAGGCGATGGGCGCCACGAACGTGAAGGACGCGCTGTCGTACACGCCGGGCATCAACAGCTCGCCCTGGGGTGACGACACCCAGTACGACTGGATCTACATCCGCGGCTTCGACGCCTACTCGCCGGGCTTCTACCTCGACGGCCTCGCGCTGCGCAACGCGGGCAGCTGGGCCGTGTGGCAGACGGAAAACTACGGCACCGAACGCATCGAGGTGCTGCGCGGCCCGTCGTCCGTGCTGTACGGCCAGAACGGCCCCGGTGGTGTCGTCAACGTGGTCAGCAAGCGCCCCACGGCCACGCCCCAGAACGAGATCCAGGTGCAGCTGGGCGATCCGGAACGCCGCCAGGTCGCCGGCGATTTCTCCGGCCCGCTCACCGAGTCGGGCGAGTGGCTGTACCGCATCACGGGCCTCGTGCGAGACGGTGAAACCTCGCGCGGCCTCTCCGACGACCGGCAGTTCATCGCCCCGTCGCTCACCTGGCGCCCGTCGGCCGCCACGAACGTCACCTTCCTCAGCCAGTACCTGCGCATGCGCGTCGGCTCCGACTGGTCCTCGTACCCGGCCGAGGGCACGCTGCTGCCCGCCCCGAACGGGCAGATCCCCATCTCCACCTTCGTCGGCGAACCGGCCTTCAACCGGTACGACCAGGACCAGTGGATGGTGGGCTACCTCGCCGAACACAAGATCGACGACCGCTGGACGGTGCGGCAGAACCTGCGCTACGCACGCTTCGACACCGACTACAAGACGATGTACAACGGCGACTTCGTCTCGAAGACGGATCCGACCGATCCGGCCTACTACCGCACGATGAGCCGCACGCCGTTCGGCAGCCTCGAGAAGTCGCGCTCCCTGGTGGTCACCACCGAGGCCGAAGCCCGGCTGCAGACCGGCCCCGTGTCGCACACGCTGCTGGGCGGGCTCGACTACCAAAACACCCGCTTCGACATCGAGGCGAACTATGGCGGCACGGTCGCACCGATCGACCTGTACGCCCCGGTGTACGGCAGCCCGGTGACCCTCGCGCCGGCCTTCCTGAACCAGCGCACCACGCTCTCCCAGACCGGCCTGTACCTGCAGGACCAGCTCAAGTTCGACCAGCGGTGGGTGGTCACGGTCGGCGGCCGCTACGACAGCGCGAGCACCGAGACGGAGAACCACCTGGGCGGCACGACGAACAAGGACACCGACCACAAGTTCACGAGCCGCGCCGGCGTCGTCTACCTCGCCCCCGCCGGCTGGGCGCCGTATGCCAGCTACTCGGAGTCGTTCGCCCCGAACACGACGGTCGACCCGTCCACCGGCAAGCCCTTCAAGCCGCAGACGGGCCAGCAGGTCGAGGCCGGCGTGCGCTACCAGCCGCCGGGCCGCAGCGAGAGCTACAGCGCCGCGGTGTTCGACATCCTGCGCCGCAAGTACGTGACGTGGGACACGACCACCCCGCCGCCCACCCCGAAGCAGACGGGTGAAGTGGAGGTGCGTGGCGTGGAACTGGAAGCCTCGTTGCAGCCCATTCCCCGGATGAACCTGTTGCTGGCGTACACGTGGATCCCGAAGGCGGAGGTCACCGAAAGCCCCAACGCCTCGGAGATCGGCAAGCAGGACAACGCCGTGCCGGAGAACCAGTTCTCCGCGTGGACCGACTACCGGTTCGACGGCGGTTTCAAGGCCGGCCTCGGCGTGCGCTACGTCGGGTCCACCTACGGCTCGAAGAGCGCCTCGCTGGCCAAGATCCCGGCGTACACGCTGGTCGACGCCATGATCGGGTACGACTTCGGCCGCTGGGCCCTGGCGCTCAACGCGCGCAACCTCGGCGACAAGGTCTACGTGGCGAACTGCGACGGCAGCGGCCTCAGCTGCTCGTACGGCACGGAGCGCAAGGTCAACGGCACGGTCACCTACCGCTGGTGACCGGCCGTTCCGCCCGCCGGCAGCGGGTTCACGCATCGGCGTGATCCCGCAGGGCGGACGGCGCCGCCGGCGTGGGAACGCCGGTGGTCCGCCACACCGGGTCGGACAGGAAGGCCTCGTGGTGCACGATGTCGGCATGGCTGGCGTCGACACCGCGGGTGACCAGGCGCACCGAACCGAGTTCGCGCGCCAGCGCTTCGGTCACGGCCGGGCGCTGGTCGTGCGCCCACCAGCAGAGGGTGGGCGCCAACACCCTCGGCAGCGGCTGCGTGCCGCGGCGAACCAGCCGGGTCATGCAGCGGTCCACGAGGAACGTGCGCACCACGTCCGCGGGCGTGATGTCGCGAAAGCGCCCACGGGCGGTGAAACGCCCCGCGGCATGCAGTCCGATCGTCCACTCGCGCAGCGGGCCCTCGTCGTCGAGCGGGTCGGCCACGCCGCCGGGCACGCCCACGTCGTCACCCAGCGCCGGGTCGAGGTCGCGCAGCAGGCCGGCGAAGTCACGCCGCCAGTCGGGCTCCGCCACCAGCGCCGCGCCGTGTTCGCTCGGCACGGTCGGGTCGACGAGGCCGAGGAAGGCCACGGTCTCGCCCAACGCTTCCAGCGTCGCGGCCATGTGCACGGCCAGCGCCCCGCCCAGCGACCAGCCCAGCAGGTGGTACGGACCATGCGGCTGCACCTCGCGCACGCAGGCCACGTAGTCGTCGGCCATGGCCTGCAGGCTGGTGTCGCGGTGCCGCGGGTCCTGCAGGGTGCGGCACAGCACCCCGTGCACCGGCCGCACTCCCCCCAGCACCCGGGCGAGCGGCAGGTAGCCCAGCACCGAGCCGAGGGCCGGGTGAATGCAGAACAGCGGCACGGCGCCCGGCCGTGGCGCGTTCAGTGGCACGACCGGGCTGGAGGGTGCCACCGCGACGGACGCGGCGCGTGCGAGCGCACGGAGCGTGGGTTGCCCGACCACGTCCTGCAGGCTCAGGCCCAGTCCGCGCTGCCGCGCCAGGGCGACGACACGCAGCGCGAGGATCGAATGGCCGCCCCGCTCGAAGAAGTTGTCGTCGCGGCCCACGGCGTCCACCTGCAGCACCTCCGACCAGATCCCGGCCAGCGCGATCTCCGCGTCTCCCTGCGGCGGCTCGTGCGAGGGTGCCCCGCCGGGGTCGGGCAGCGCCTTGCGGTCGATCTTGCCGTTGGGCGTGAGTGGCAGGCGCTCCAGCACCACCACACGGCCCGGCACCATGTGTTCCGGCAGCGTGTGGCCCAGGCCCTCGCGCACCCTCGCCGGGTCCGCGCCCTCGCCCACCACGTACGCCACCAGCGTCGTGCCGTCCCTCGCCGCCACCACCGCCTCCCGCACCGCCGGCTGCGCCAGCAGCTGTGCCTCGATCTCCCCCAGTTCGATCCGGAAGCCCCGCACCTTCACCTGGTGGTCGATGCGGCCCAGGTACTCCAGCCGGCCCGCCGCGTTCCAGCGCACCAGGTCCCCCGTGCGGTACAGCCGCCCGCCCCCGCCGAACGGGTCCGCGATGAACCGCTCCGATGTCAGCCCCGCCCGGCCCAGGTAGCCGCGCGCCAGGCCCACACCGCCGATGAACAACTCGCCGCTCACCCCCACCGGTGCCGGTTCCAGCCCCGCATCCAGCACGTGCAGGCGGGTCCCCGCGATCGGCCCGCCCAGGCCCGTGTCCTCGCCCACCCGGCCCGCGGCCGACCACACCGTCGTCTCCGTCGGGCCGTACAGGTTCCAGAGGTCCACGCCGAGGCCCGTCAACGAGGTGGCCAGGTCTGGCGGCAGCGCTTCGCCGCCACACAGGCCCTTGAACGGGTTCCCCTTCGGCCCGGTCCAGCCGCCCGCCAGCAGCAGCCGCCAGCCCGACGGGGTCGACTGCAGCACCGTCGCCCCGCTCGTGTCCACGAGCCGTGACAGCGCCTCGCCGTCCCGCACCACGTGCCGCGGCGCCAGCACCACCTTCGCCCCCGACAGCAGCGGCAGGTACAGCTCCAGCGTCGCGATGTCGAACGACAGCGACGTCACCGCCACCACCACGTCCTCGCGCACCAGCCCCGGCCGCTTCGCCATGTCGCGCAGGAAATGCACGAGCGCGCCATGGCGCACCATCACGCCCTTGGGGCGGCCGGTCGAGCCCGACGTGTAGATGGCGTACGCGAGGTGCTCGCCGTGGACCTTCACCTCCGGGTCGTGTGTGGGTTCTCCCGCGAAGTGTTCCGCCCCGAGGTCCACGTCCGAACCCAGCACGAGCGTGATGCCGCTGTCGGCCACCATGTACGCCAGCCGGTCCGCCGGGTACTCCGGGTCCAGCGGCACGTACGCACCACCGGCCTTCAGGATCCCCAGCAGCCCCACCACCATCTCCAGCGACCGCTCCACCGCGATCCCCACCTTCACCTCCGGACCCACGCCCAGCGCGATCAGCCGGTGCGCCACCTGGTTCGCCCTGCGGTTGAGCTCCGCGTAGCTCAGCGACTGATCCTCGAACACCACCGCCGTCGCATCCGGCTGGCGCTTCGCCTGCCGTTCGAACAGCACGTGCACCGGCAACGTCTGGTCGTGGGTCGCCGTGTTGTCGCCCCACGCCCGCAGTTGCGCGAGCTCTTCCGCGTCCGGCAGCGGCACCTCGCCGACCGCCTGGGCCGGCCGCCCGGCCATCGCACGCAGAACCGCTTGGTAGTGGCCGGCCAGACGGGCGATGGTCATGGGCTCGAACAATTCGGCGGCATGGGCGAAGCTGGCATGGATCCGGCCGCCGGCCTGCTCGAAGGTCTCGAGCGACAGCTCGAACTGCGCGCCGCGTTCCCCGACGGTGTACGGCGTCGACACGAGGCCCGGCAACTCCGGCGGACCGCCCGGCGCTTCACGCTGGTGGTTGAACATCACCTGGAACAGCGGTGTCGTGCCCAGGCTTCGTTCGGGCTGCAAGGCCTCCACCAGCTGCTCGAACGGCAGGTCCTGATGCGCCTGTGCGCCGAGCGCCGATTCCTTCGCCCGCTGCAGCACCGCCAACAAGGTCGTGCGGCCATCGAGTTCGTTGCGCAGCACCTGCGTGTTCACGAAGAACCCCACGATGCCCACCGTCTCCGCCCGGTGCCGGTTCGCGATCGGCACCCCGATGCGGATGTCTTCCTGCCCCGTGTAGCGGTGCAGCAGCACCTGCAGGCCCGCCAGCAGCACCATGAACAGCGTCGCGCCTTCCGCTTGTGCGCGCTGCTGCAGCGCCTTCACCAGCTCAGGTTCCAGCTCGAACACGTGGCGGGCCGAACCGTAGACACCGCCTGCGCGCCTCGGGTGATCGGTCGGCAGCTGCAGCACCGGCTGCGTGCCACCCAGCTGAGTTTTCCAGTACCCCAGCTGCCGTTCCTTCTCGCCGGCCTCCAGCCAGTGGCGTTGCCACACCGCGTAGTCGGCGTATTGCAGAGCCAGTGGCGGCAGGCTGGCCGCGTCCCCTCGGTACCCCGCCACGAACTCGTCGACGATCACCTGCATCGACCAGCCGTCCGAGACGATGTGGTGCATCACCACCACCAGCACGTGTTCGCGTTCGCCGCGTTGGAGCACCGCCACCCGCAGCAGCGGGCCGCTCGTCAGGTCGAACGGCGTGTTCACCACACGCGCCGCTTCCGCCGCCGTGTCGTCGACCGCGATCACCGGGATGTCCAGCGGGAACGGCGCGCGGATCACCTGCCGCGCGAGTCCGTCCGCATCGGCATCGAACACCGTGCGCAGCGATTCGTGCCGTGCGACCAGCGCGTCGAAGCTGCCACGCAATGCCGCCACGTCCAGCTCGCCCTCCAGCACCAGGGCACCGGCGATGTGGTACGCCGTGCCCTGCGGGTCCAGCTGCCACAGGAACCACTGGCGCGCCTGCGCGTAGGACGGTGCACAGCGAGCCCCCTCCGACACGTCGCGGGGCACGATCGGGAACTGCCCCATGCCCAATCCGTCCGCGCGAATCTTGCGGTAGACGGCGCGTTGCTGCTCGGCGGTCAGGCGCGCGAAGCGCTCCGCGATGCGGAGGTTCGTCGTGGTGTCCATCAGGCGCTCTCCAGGCTGTCGATGAAGGCGTCGATGTCGAGCAGCGCCGACTCGTCACCCGTGGCCGGTCGCCTCGCGGCCATCGCGCGCAAGGTCGGGTAACGGAAGACGTCGGTGACCGACAGGTCCCACCGCAGCGAGGCCTGCACCCGGGCCGACACCTGCACGGCCAGCAGCGAATGGCCGCCCAACTCGAAGAAGTTGTCGTCGCGCGCCACCTCGTCGACGTGCAGCAGTTCGGCCCAGATCGCCGCGAGCGCCTCTTCCGCCTCCCCCTCGGGCGGTTCGCCCAAGCGCAGGACGGCCCCCGTGTCGGGCAGGGCCTTGCGGTCGATCTTCCCGTTGGGCGTGAGTGGCAGCCGCTCCAGCACCACCACTCGGCCCGGCACCATGTGTTCCGGCAGCGTGCGGCCCAGGCCCTCGCGCACGGCGGCCACGTCCACGCCGTCGCCCACCACGTACGCCACCAGCGTCGTGCCGTCCCTCGCCACCACCACCGCCTCCCGCACCGCCGGCTGCGCCAGCAGCTGTGCCTCGATCTCCCCCAGTTCGATCCGGAAGCCCCGCACCTTCACCTGGTGGTCGATGCGGCCCAGGTACTCCAGCCGGCCCGCCGCGTTCCAGCGCACCAGGTCCCCCGTGCGGTACAGCCGCCCGCCCCCGCCGAACGGGTCCGCGATGAACCGCTCCGATGTCAGCCCCGCCCGGCCCAGGTAGCCGCGCGCCAGGCCCACACCGCCGATGAACAACTCGCCGCTCACCCCCACCGGTGCCGGTTCCAGCCCCGCATCCAGCACGTGCAGGCGGGTCCCCGCGATCGGCCCGCCCAGGCCTGCGTCCTCGCCCACCCGGCCCGCGGCCGACCACACCGTCGTCTCCGTCGGGCCGTACAGGTTCCACAGGTCCACGCCGAGGTCCGTCAACGAGGTGGCCAGGTCTGGCGGCAGCGCTTCGCCGCCACACAGGCCCTTGAACGGGTTCCCCTTCGGCCCGGTCCAGCCGCCCGCCAGCAGCAGCCGCCAGCCCGACGGGGTCGACTGCAGCACCGTCGCCCCGCTCGTGTCCACGAGCCGTGACAGCGCCTCGCCGTCCCGCACCACGTGCCGCGGCGCCAGCACCACCTTCGCCCCCGACAGCAGCGGCAGGTACAGCTCCAGCGTCGCGATGTCGAACGACAGCGACGTCACCGCCACCACCACGTCCTCGCGCACCAGCCCCGGCCGCTTCGCCATGTCGCGCAGGAAATGCACGAGCGCGCCATGGCGCACCATCACGCCCTTGGGGCGGCCGGTCGAGCCCGACGTGTAGATGGCGTACGCGAGGTGCTCGCCGTGGACCTTCACCTCCGGGTCGTGTGTGGGTTCTCCCGCGAAGTGTTCCGCCCCGAGGTCCACGTCCGAACCCAGCACGAGCGTGATGCCGCTGTCGGCCACCATGTACGCCAGCCGGTCCGCCGGGTACTCCGGGTCCAGCGGCACGTACGCACCACCGGCCTTCAGGATCCCCAGCAGCCCCACCACCATCTCCAGCGACCGCTCCACCGCGATCCCCACCTTCACCTCCGGACCCACGCCCAGCGCGATCAGCCGGTGCGCCACCTGGTTCGCCCGCCGGTTCAGCTCCGCGTAGCTCAGCGACTGATCCTCGAACACCACCGCCGTCGCATCCGGCTGGCGCTTCGCCTGCCGTTCGAACAGCACGTGCACCGGCAGCGTCTGGTCGTGGGTCGCCTTGTTGTCGCCCCACGCCCGCAGTTGCGCGCGCTCCTCCTCGCCCAGCACCGCCAGCTCCGTCACCCGTGCGTCCGGCCGTTCACCCAGCGCCTGCACCAGCGACTCCACCGCGCGGGCCATCAGCCCGCACAGCCGCTGCGCGCCCACCCGCGCGCTCACCTGCCCCGTCAGCACGAACCCGTCCCCGAGGTCGTCCACTGACATCCCCACCGGGTAGTTCGTCCGCTCCTCCCCGCCCAGCACCTCCATGCCTTCCCACACCCCGGCCTCCACCGGGCCCTGCCCGCTGTACCGGTAGTTCAGCAGCGCCGTGAACAGCGGCGTGCCCCCCGGCAGCCCGCTGCACCGCTGCGCCAGCGTCAGGCTCGCGTGTTCGTGCTGCATCAGCCCGATCAACCCCTCGTGCGTCTGCCGCAGCGCCTGTCTCACGTCCTGCCCCACCAGCCTCAGCCGCAGCGGCAGCGTGTTGATGAACAGGCCCAGTGCCCGCGACGTCCCCTCGCCTCCCTGCATCCGCCCGAACAGCACCGTGCCGAACACCACGTCGTCCTGCCCCGTCGCCTTCGCCAGCACCGCGCCCCACGCCAGGTGGAACACACTCGCCGCGCTCACCCCGTGCTGCTGCGCCTGTTTCCTCACCCTCGCGCACAGCGCCGGCGCCAGCGGCAGGTGCACGCTCTCCACCCCGCTGCCGTCGCCTTGCACGTCCAACTGCCCGAACGGCGCCGTCGGCTCTTCCACGTCCCCCAGCATCCGACCGAAGAACGCCTCGTGCTCGGCCGCGCTCACCCCGTACTTCGCCTGCGCCACGTAACGCCGGAACGGCACCGGCTCGGGCAGGGCCGCACCCCGCCCCGCCTCGATCTCCCCCATCTCCTGCACCAGCAGTTCCAGCGTCGTGTGGTCCATCACCAGGTGGTGGCTCGGCAGCTGCAGCAGCCACCGGCCCTGCGCCTCGTCGTGCGCCGCCACCGCACGGATCAGCGGCGCGTGCCGCACGTCGATGCGGTGGTGCGCCGGGTCCACGTGGGCGTCCAGCCGTTCGGCCACCGACCCCGTGCCCCCTTGCGGCAACCACTCCAGCTTCAACGCCGCATGCCGCCACACCACCTGCACCGGCTCGGGCAGCCCCTCCCACAGCACCGCCGTGCGCAGGATGTCGTGCCGCGCGATCACCTGGTCGAACCGGTCGATGAACCCGCGCAGCCTCGCCTCGCTGTCGAAGCTCAGCAGGCACGGCGTCACGTACGCATCCCCCCGCGACTGCAGCAGGTGGTGGAACAGGATCCCCTCCTGCAGCGGCGCCAGCGGGTAGATGTCCTGGATGTTGCGCGCACCGCCCGGCACCATCCCCTCGATGCTTCGCGCCTGCGCCTCGTCCAGCGCCACCAGCGTGACCATCGACGGCTCGATCGACACGCAGTCCGCCGGGATGCCGTTGGCCGGCACCACCACCTCGCGCCGCACCGGCGCCTGCGCCAGCGCCTGTGCGAACGCCCCCAGCACCGGCTGCTGGAACAGCGTGCGCACCGACGCCTCGTGCCCGGCCGCGCGCATCCGCTCCAGCAGGCTCAGCGCCAGCAGCGAGTGGCCCCCCAGCTCGAAGAAGTTGTCCTGGCGGCCCACACGCGCCACGTTCAGCACCTCCGCCCAGATCGCCGCGAGCCTCGCCTCCACCTCACCTTGCGGTGCCTCGTACACCCGCTCGCTCGTGTACTCCGGCTTCGGCAGCGCCTTGCGGTCCACCTTCCCGTTCGGGTTCAGCGGCAGCGCCCCGAGCACCACCATCGCCCCCGGCACCATGTAGTCCGGCAGCACCCGACCCAGCCGCTCGCGCAGCACGGCCGTGTCCACCTCGCCCGTCACGTAGGCCACCAGGCGGCCTTCGTCGGCCACCACCACCGCCTCCTGCACCTCCGGCTGCGCCAGCAGCTGTGCCTCGATCTCCCCCAGTTCGATCCGGAAGCCCCGCACCTTCACCTGCTGGTCGATCCGGCCCAGGTACTCCAGCTGGCCCTCCGCGCTCCAGCGCACCAGGTCCCCCGTGCGGTACAGCCGGCCGCCTTCGCTGAACGGGTCCGCGATGAAACGTTCTGCCGTGAGCCCTCGCCGGTTCAGATACCCCCGCGCCAGCCCTTCGCCCGACACGTGCAGTTCCCCCGGCACCCCGATCGGCGCCAGCTCCAGCCGCTCGTCCAGCACCCGCAGCCCCAGGTCCGGGATCGCCGTGCCCACCGGGCTGCGCCCCTGCCCCAGGTCCGCCTTCGTCACCCGCCGGTACGTCACGTGCACCGTCGTCTCGGTGATCCCGTACATGTTGATCAGCTGCGGCGTCTCGTCGCCCCAGCGCTCCATCCACGGCCGCAGCCGCTCCGGCTCCAACGCCTCGCCGCCGAAGATCACCGCGCGCAGCGCCAGGCCGTCTTCGTATGCGCCACGCACGCCCATCAGCTGCCCGAACGCCGACGGCGTCTGGTTCAGCACCGTGACCCGTTGCGCCTTGAGCAACCCCACGAAGTCTTCCGGCGAACGGCTCACCCAGTGCGGCACCACCACCAGCCGCCCGCCCGTGCACAGCGCGCCGAAGATCTCCCACACCGAGAAGTCGAACGCGTACGAATGGAACATCGTCCACACGTCCTGAGGTCCGAACCCGAACCACGGCTGCGTGGCCTCCAGCAGCCGCGTCACGTTGCGGTGGTTCAGCTGCGCGCCCTTCGGGCGTCCCGTCGACCCCGACGTGTAGATCACGTACGCGAGCTGCTCCACGTGCACCGGCACCTGGGGGTCGTGCTCGGGCTGGCCGGCGAACCGTTCCGCGCCGAGGTCCTCCGAACCGAGCACCAGCGCGACGCCGCTGTCGGCCTGCATGTACGCCAGCCGGTCCGCCGGGTACGCCGGGTCCAGCGGCACGTACGCCCCACCGGCCTTCAGGATCCCCAGCAACCCCACCACCATCTCCAGCGACCGCTGGGTCGAGAGGCCGACCTTGACCTCGGGGCCCACACCCAGCGCGATCAAGCGGTGCGCCACCTGGTTCGCCCGGCGGTTCAGTTCCGCATAGCTCAGTGACTGGTCCTCGAACACCACCGCCGTCGCCTCCGGCTGGCGCTTCGACTGCCGTTCGATCAGCGTGTGGATCGGTGCATGCGCGAACGCCCCCGTGGGGTCGCCCCACTGCGTGACGTTCATGCGTTCGGGCCCACCCAGCAGCGCCACCTCGCCCACCGCCTGCGCAGGCCGCTCGGCCAGCGCCTGCAGCACCGCCACGTAGTGGCCGGCCATGCGAGCGATCGTGTCCGCCTCGAACAGCTCGGCCGCGTGGCCGAAGCTCGCGTTGATGCGACCGTCCGTCCCTTCGCTCGTGTCCAGCGTCAGCTCGAACTGCGCGCCCTGTTCGCCCAGCGTGAACGGGCGGCGTTTCAGCCCCGGCAGTTCATCCAGCGCGCGGTAGTCCTCGCGCTGGTGGTTGAACAGCACCTGGAACAGCGGTGTCGTGCCCAGGCTGCGCTCGGGCTGCAAGGCCTCCACCAGCTGCTCGAACGGCAGGTCCTGGTGCGCCTGCGCACCCAGTGCCGACTCCTTCGCCCGCCGCAGCACCGCCTGCAGGGTCGTGCGCCCGTCCAGTTCGCCGCGCAGCACCTGCGTGTTCACGAAGAACCCCACGATGCCCACCGTCTCCGCCCGGTGCCGGTTCGCGATCGGTACCCCGATGCGGATGTCCTCCTGCCCCGTGTGGCGGTGCAGCACCACCTGCAGGCCCGCCAGCAGCACCATGAACAGCGTCGCGCCTTCCGCCTGGGCGCGTTGCTGCAGCGCCTTCACCAGCGCTGGCTCCAGTTCGAACCCGTGGCGGGCCGAACGGTAGACACCGCCCGCTCGCCGCGGATGATCCGTCGGCAGCTGCAGCACCGGCTGCGTGCCGCCCAGTTGCGCCTTCCAGTACGCCAGCTGACGGTCCTTCTCGCCGGCCTCCAGCCAGTGCCGTTGCCACACCGCGTAGTCCGCGTACTGCAGCGCCAACGGCGGCAGGTCCGCGATCTCTCCCCGGTACCCCGCCACGAACTCGTCGACGATCACCTGCATCGACCAGCCGTCCGAGACGATGTGGTGCATCACCACCACCAGCACGTGTTCGCGTTCACCGCGTTGGAGCACCGCCACCCGCAGCAGCGGGCCGCTCGTCAGGTCGAACGGCGTGTTCACCACCCGCGCCGCTTCCGCCGCCGCGTCGTCGACCGCGATCACCGGAATGTCCAGCGGGAACGGCGCGCGGATCACCTGCCGCGCCAGTCCGTCCGCATCGGCTTCGAACACCGTGCGCAGCGATTCGTGCCGTGCGACCAGCGCGTCGAAGCTGCCACGCAGCGCGGCCACGTCCAGCTCCCCCTCCAGCGTCAGCGCACCGGCGATGTGGTACGCCGTGCTCTGCGGGTCCAGCTGCCACAGGAACCATTGCCGCGCCTGTGCATGCGATGCGGGCCACCCGGTCCGCGGACCGTCGAGCGGCGGGATCACGGTGGTCTCCTGCTCGCGTTTCATGGCCGCAGCCACCCGGGACAAGGTCTGGTGTTCGAAGAACTCCCTGGGTGACAGTTGTCCGCCGAGGGAGCGGGCGTGGGCCACGACCTTCAGGCTCGTGATCGAGTCACCGCCCAGTTCGAAGAAATTGTCGTGGCGGCCCACACGCGCCACGCCCAGCACCTCGGCCCAGATCGCCGCGAGCCTCGTCTCCACCTCACCCTGCGGTGCCTCGTACACCCGCTCGCTCGTGTACTCCGGCTTCGGCAGCGCCTTGCGGTCCACCTTCCCGTTCGGGTTCAGCGGCAGCGCCCCGAGCACCACCATCGCCCCCGGCACCATGTAGTCCGGCAGCACCCGGCCCAGCCGCTCTCGCAGCACGGCCGTGTCCACCTCGCCCGTCACGTAGGCCACCAGGCGGCCCTCGTCGGCCACCACCACCGCCTCCTGCACCTCCGGCTGCGCCAGCAGCTGTGCCTCGATCTCCCCCAGTTCGATCCGGAAGCCCCGCACCTTCACCTGCTGGTCGATCCGACCCAGGTACTCCAGCTGGCCCTCCGCGCTCCAGCGCACCAGGTCCCCCGTGCGGTACAGCCGCCCGCCTTCGCTGAACGGGTCCGCGATGAAACGCTCTGCCGTGAGCCCTCGCCGGTTCAGATACCCCCGCGCCAGCCCTTCGCCCGACACGTGCAGTTCCCCCGGCACCCCGATCGGCGCCAGCTCCAGCCGCTCGTCCAGCACCCGCAGCCCCAGGTCCGGGATCGCCGTGCCCACCGGGCTGCGACCCTGCCCCAGGTCCGCCTTCGTCACCCGCCGGTACGTCACGTGCACCGTCGTCTCGGTGATCCCGTACATGTTGATCAGCTGCGGCGTCTCGTCGCCCCAGCGCTCCATCCACGGCCGCAGCCGCTCCGGCTCCAGCGCCTCGCCGCCGAAGATCACCGCGCGCAGCGCCAGGCCGTCTTCGTATGCGCCACGCACGCCCATCAGCTGCCCGAACGCCGACGGCGTCTGGTTCAGCACCGTGACCCGTTGCGCCTTGAGCAGGCCCACGAAGTCTTCCGGCGAACGGCTCACCCAGTGCGGCACCACCACCAGCCGCCCGCCCGTGCACAGCGCGCCGAAGATCTCCCACACCGAGAAGTCGAACGCGTACGAATGGAACATCGTCCACACGTCCTGAGGTCCGAACCCGAACCACGGCTGTGTCGCCTCCAGCAGCCGCGTCACGTTGCGGTGGTTCAGCTGCGCGCCCTTCGGGCGCCCCGTCGACCCCGACGTGTAGATCACGTACGCGAGCTGCTCCACGTGCACCGGCACCTGCGGGTCGTGCTCGGGCTGGCCGGCGAACCGTTCCGCGCCGAGGTCCTCCGAACCGAGCACCAGCGCGACGCCGCTGTCGGCCTGCATGTACGCCAGCCGGTCCGCCGGGTACGCCGGGTCCAGCGGCACGTACGCGCCCCCGGCCTTCAGGATCCCCAGCAACCCCACCACCATCTCCAGCGACCGCTGGGTCGAGAGGCCGACCTTGACCTCGGGGCCCACGCCCAATCCGATCAAGCGGTGCGCCACCTGGTTCGCCCTGCGGTTCAGTTCCGCATAGCTCAGCGACTCGTCCTCGAACACCACCGCCGTCGCATCTGGCCGTTCCCGCACCTGACGTTCGATCAGCACATGGATCGGTGCGGACTCGAACGTGCCCGTGCGGTCGCCCCACTGCGTGACCTTCGTGCGTTCGGGTGCCCCCAGCAGCACCACCTCGCCCACCGCCTGCGCAGGCCGCTCGGCCAGCGCCTGCAGCACCGCCACGTAGTGGCCGGCCATGCGAGCGATCGTGTCCGCCTCGAACAGCTCGGCCGCGTGCCCGAAGCTCGCGTTGATGCGACCGTCCGCCCCTTCGCTCGTGTCCAGCGTCAGCTCGAACTGCGCGCCCTGTTCGCCCAGCGTGAACGGGCGGCGTTTCAGCCCCGGCAGTTCATCCAGCGCGCGGTAATCCTCGCGCTGGTGGTTGAACAGCACCTGGAACAGCGGTGTCGTGCCCAGGCTGCGCTCGGGCTGCAAGGCCTCCACCAGCTGCTCGAACGGCAGGTCCTGGTGCGCCTGCGCACCCAGTGCCGACTCCTTCGCCCGCCGCAGCACCGCCTGCAGGGTCGTTCGCCCGTCCAGTTCGCCGCGCAGCACCTGCGTGTTCACGAAGAAACCCACGATGCCCCCCGTCTCCGCCCGGTGCCGGTTCGCGATCGGCACCCCGATGCGGATGTCCTCCTGCCCCGTGTAGCGGTGCAGCACCACCTGCAGGCCCGCCAGCAGCACCATGAACAGCGTCGCGCCTTCGGCTTGGGCGCGTTGCTGCAGCGCCTTCACGAGAGCTGGCTCCAGTTCGAACCCGTGACGTGCCGAACGGTAGACACCCCCCGCTCGCCGCGGATGATCCGTCGGCAGCTGCAGCACCGGCTGCGTGCCGCCCAGCTGCTCCTTCCAGTACGCCAGCTGACGGTCCTTCTCGCCGGCCTCCAGCCAGTGCCGTTGCCACACCGCGTAGTCCGCGTACTGCAGCGCCATCGGCGGCAGCTTCGCCGCATCCCCCCGGTACCCCGCCACGAACTCGTCGACGATCACCTGCATCGACCAGCCGTCCGAGACGATGTGGTGCATCACCACCACCAGCACGTGTTCGCGTTCGCCGCGTTGGAGCACCGCCACCCGCAGCAGCGGGCCGCTCGTCAGGTCGAACGGCGTGTTCACCACCCGCGCCGCTTCCGCCGCCGCGTCGTCGACCGCGATCACCGGAATGTCCAGCGAGAACGGCGCGCGGATCACCTGTCGTGCCAGTCCGTCCGCATCGGCTTCGAACACCGTGCGCAGCGATTCGTGCCGTGCGACCAGCGCGTCGAAGCTGCCACGCAGCGCGGCCACGTCCAGCTCCCCCTCCAGCGTCAGCGCACCGGCGATGTGGTACGCCGTGCTCTGCGGGTCCAGCTGCCACAGGAACCATTGCCGCGCCTGTGCATGCGATGCGGGCCACCCGGTCCGCGGACCGTCGAGCGGCGGGATCACGGTGGTCTCCTGCTCGCGTTTCATGGCCGCAGCCACCCGGGACAAGGTCTGGTGTTCGAAGAACTCCCTGGGTGACAGTTGTCCGCCGAGGGAGCGGGCGTGGGCCACGACCTTCAGGCTCGTGATCGAGTCACCGCCCAGTTCGAAGAAATTGTCGTGGCGGCCCACACGCGCCACGCCCAGCACCTCGGCCCAGATCGCCGCGAGCCTCGTCTCCACCTCACCCTGCGGTGCCTCGTACACCCGCTCGCTCGTGTACTCCGGCTTCGGCAGCGCCTTGCGGTCCACCTTCTCGTTCGGGTTCAGCGGCAGCGCCCCGAGCACCACCATCGCCCCCGGCACCATGTAGTCCGGCAGCACCCGGCCCAGCCGCTCTCGCAGTTGTGACGTGTCCACCTCGCCGGTGACGTAGGCCACCAGGCGGCCCTCGTCGGCCACCACCACCGCTTCCTGCACCTCCGGCTGCGCCAGCAGCTGTGCCTCGATCTCCCCCAGTTCGACCCGGAACCCCCGCACCTTCACCTGCTGGTCGATCCGGCCCAGGTACTCCAGCTGGCCCTCCGCGCTCCAGCGCACCAGGTCCCCCGTGCGGTACAGCCGGCCTCCCTCGCTGAACGGGTCCGCGACGAAACGTTCCGAGGTCAGGGCCGCGCGGTTCAGGTAGCCGCGTCCCAGGTGCACCCCACCCAGGTACAGCTCGCCCGCCACGCCCACCGGCACGGGGTTCAACGCCGCGTCCAGCACGTGTGCCCGCGTCTCCGAGACCGGCCGGCCGATCGGCACCTGGCTGCGCCCGTCGTCCCGGCACTGCCAGTGCGTCACGTGGATCGCCGCCTCCGTCGGACCGTACAGGTTGTGGAACCCCGTCTCGCCCAACCGCCGGAACACCTCGTGCTGCGCTTCCGCCGGCAGCGCCTCGCCACCCACGATCACGTGCCTCAGCCGCGTCACCTTCTCGATGCCCTCGTGCGCCAGGAACGCCTGCAGCATCGACGGCACGAAGTTCAGCGTCGTCACCCCGTGCTGCCGGATCAGCGCGACGATGCGTGCCGGATCCCGGTGGTCCCCCGGCCGCGACACCGCCAGCCGCGCCCCGGCCGTCAGCGGCCAGAACAACTCCCACACCGACACGTCGAAACCGAACGCGGCCTTGTGCAGCACCGTGTCCGAACGGTCTAGCCCGAACGTGACCTGCATCCACGTCATGCAACTCGTGAGCGAGCGGTGGCGGTTGGCCGCCCCCTTCGGAAGCCCGGTCGAGCCCGACGTGTAGATCACGTACGCCAGGTGGTCGCCGTGCACCGGCACCGCCGGGTCGTGCCCGGGCTCGGCGGCGAAGTGCACCGCATCGAGTTCGAGCACCGGCAGCCCGCCGTGGCGCACACGCTCGCGCACCTGCGGCTGCGTGAGCAGCAGCGTGATGCCGCTGTCGGCCACCATGTACGCCAGCCGGTCCGCCGGGTACTCCGGGTCCAGCGGCACGTACGCACCACCGGCCTTCAGGATCCCCAGCAGCCCCACCACCATCTCCAGCGACCGCTCCACCGCGATCCCCACCTTCACCTCCGGACCCACGCCCAGCGCGATCAACCGGTGCGCCACCTGGTTCGCCCTGCGGTTCAGCTCCGCATAGCTCAGCGACTCCTCCTCGAACACCACCGCGATCTCGTCCGGCTGGCGCTTCGCCTGCCGTTCGAACAGCACGTGCACCGGCAGCGTCTGGTCGTGGGTCGCCTTGTTGTCGCCCCACGCCCGCAGTTGCTCGCGTTCCTCCGCCCCCAGCACCGCCAGCTCCGTCACCCTCGCTCCGGGCCGCTCCGCCAGCGCCTGCACCAGCGACTCCACCGCGCGGGCCATCAGCCCGCACAGCCGCTGCGCACCCACCCGCGCACTCACCTGCCCCGTCAGCACGAACCCGTCCCCGAGGTCGTCCACCGACATCCCCACCGGGTAGTTCGTCCGTTCCTCCCCGCCCAGCACCTCCATGCCTTCCCACACCCCGGCCTCCACCGGGCCCTGCCCGCTGTACCGGTAGTTCAGCAGCGCCGTGAACAGCGGCGTGCCGCCCGGCAGCCCGCTGCACCGCTGCGCCAGCGTCAGGCTCGCGTGTTCGTGCTGCATCAGCCCGCTCAACCCCTCGTGCGTCTGCCGCAACGCCTGTCTCACGTCCTGCCCCACCAGCCTCAGCCGCAGCGGCAGCGTGTTGATGAACAGCCCCAGCGCCCGCGACGTCCCCTCGCCTCCCTGCATCCGCCCGAACAGCACCGTGCCGAACACCACGTCGTCCTGCCCCGTCGCCTTCGCCAGCACCGCGCCCCACGCCAGGTGGAACACACTCGCCGCGCTCACCCCGTGCTGCTGCGCCTGTTTCCTCACCCTCGCGCACAGCGCCGGCGCCAGCGGCAGGTGCACGCTCTCCACCCCGCTGCCGTCGCCTTGCACGTCCAACTGCCCGAACGGTGCCGTCGGCTCTTCCACGTCCCCCAGCATCCGACCGAAGAACGCCTCGTGCTCGGCCACGCTCACCCCGTACTTCGCCTGCGCCACGTAACGCCGGAACGGCACCGGCTCGGGCAGGGCCGCACCCCGCCCCGCCTCGATCTCCCCCATCTCCTGCACCAGCAGTTCCAGCGTCGTGTGGTCCATCACCAGGTGGTGGCTCGGCAGCTGCAGCAGCCACCGGCCCTGCGCCTCGTCGTGCGCCGCCACCGCCCGGATCAGCGGCGCGTGCCGCACATCGATGCGGTGGTGCGCCGGGTCCACGTGGGCGTCCAGCCGTTCGGCCACCGACCCCGTGCCCCCTTGCGGCAACCACTCCAGCTTCAACGCCGCATGCCGCCACACCACCTGCACCGGCTCGGGCAGCCCCTCCCACAGCACCGCCGTGCGCAGGATGTCGTGCCTCGCGATCACCTGGTCGAACCGGTCGCTGAACCCGCGCAGCCTCGCCTCGCTGTCGAAGCTCAGCAGGCACGGCGTCACGTACGCATCCCCCCGCGACTGCAGCAGGTGGTGGAACAGGATCCCCTCCTGCAGCGGCGCCAGCGGGTAGATGTCCTGGATGTTGCGCGCACCGCCCGGCACCATCCCCTCGATGCTTCGCACCTGCGCCTCGTCCAGCGCCACCAGCGTGACCATCGACGGCTCGATCGACACGCAGTCCGCCGGGATGCCGTTGGCCGGCACCACCACCTCGCGCCGCACCGGCGCCTGCGCCAGCGCCTGTGCGAACGCCCCCAGCACCGGCTGCTGGAACAGCGTGCGCACCGACGCCTCGTGCCCGGCCGCGCGCATCCGCTCCAGCAGGCTCAGCGCCAGCAGCGAGTGGCCCCCCAGCTCGAAGAAGTTGTCCTGGCGGCCCACACGCGCCACGTCCAGCACCTCCGCCCAGATCGCCGCGAGCCTCGTCTCCACCTCACCTTGCGGTGCCTCGTACACCCGCTCGCTCGTGTACTCCGGCTTCGGAAGCGCCTTGCGGTCCACCTTCCCGTTCGGGTTCAGCGGCAGCGCCCCGAGCACCACCATCGCCCCCGGCACCATGTAGTCCGGCAGCACCCGGCCCAGCCGCTCTCGCAGTTGTGACGTGTCCACCTCGCCGGTGACGTAGGCCACCAGGCGGCCCTCGTCGGCCACCACCACCGCCTCCTGCACCTCCGGCTGCGCCAGCAGCTGTGCCTCGATCTCCCCCAGTTCGATCCGGAAGCCCCGCACCTTCACCTGCTGGTCGATCCGACCCAGGTACTCCAGCTGGCCCTCCGCGCTCCAGCGCACCAGGTCCCCCGTGCGGTACAGCCGGCCGCCCTCGCTGAACGGGTCCGCGACGAAACGTTCCGAGGTCAGGGCCGCGCGGTTCAGGTAGCCGCGTCCCAGGTGCACCCCACCCAGGTACAGCTCGCCCGCCACGCCCACCGGCACGGGGTTCAACGCCGCGTCCAGCACGTGCGCCCGCGTCTCCGAGACCGGCCGGCCGATCGGCACCTGGCTGCGCCCGTCGTCCCGGCACTGCCAGTGCGTCACGTGGATCGCCGCCTCCGTCGGACCGTACAGGTTGTGGAACCCCGTCTCGCCCAACCGCCGGAACACCTCGTGCTGCGCTTCCGCCGGCAGCGCCTCGCCACCCACGATCACGTGCCTCAGCCGCGTCACCTTCTCGATGCCCTCGTGCGCCAGGAACGCCTGCAGCATCGACGGCACGAAGTTCAGCGTCGTCACCCCGTGCTGCCGGATCAGCGCGACGATGCGTGCCGGATCCCGGTGGTCCCCCGGCCGCGACACCGCCAGCCGCGCCCCAGCCGTCAGCGGCCAGAACAACTCCCACACCGACACGTCGAAACCGAACGCGGCCTTGTGCAGCACCGTGTCCGAACGGTCCAGCCCGAACGTGACCTGCATCCACGTCATGCAACTCGTGAGCGAGCGGTGGCGGTTGGCCGCCCCCTTCGGAAGCCCGGTCGAGCCCGACGTGTAGATCACGTACGCCAGGTGGTCGCCGTGCACCGGCACCGCCGGGTCGTGCCCGGGCTCGGCGGCGAAGTGCACCGCATCGAGTTCGAGCACCGGAAGCCCGCCGTGGTGCACACGCTCGCGCACCTGCGGCTGCGTGAGCAGCAGCGTGATGCCGCTGTCGGCCACCATGTACGCCAGCCGGTCGGCCGGGTACTCCGGGTCCAGCGGTACGTACGCACCACCGGCCTTCAGGATCCCCAGCAGCCCCACCACCATCTCCAGCGACCGCTCCACCGCGATCCCCACCTTCACCTCCGGACCCACGCCCAGCGCGATCAGCCGGTGCGCCACCTGGTTCGCCCGGCGGTTCAGCTCCGCATAGCTCAGCGACTGATCCTCGAACACCACCGCCGTCGCGTCCGGCTGGCGCTTCGCCTGCCGTTCGAACAGCACGTGCACCGGCAGCGTCTGGTCGTGGGTCGCCTTGTTGTCGCCCCACGCCCGCAGTTGCGCGCGCTCCTCCTCGCCCAGCAACGGCACGTCGGCGAGGGCCTCCGCCGGCCGCTCGGCCATCGCCTTCAACACGGCACGGTAGTGGTCCGCGAGGCGATCCATCGTCGCCGCCTCGAACAGTTCGGCGGCATGGACGAAGCTGACCGTCACGCCGCCGTTCGCGGTCTCGAGCGTGTCGACGGTCAATTCGAACTGCGCGCCCTGTTCGCCCAGCGTGAACGGGCGGCGTTTCAGCCCCGGCAGTTCATCCAGCGCGCGGTAATCCTCCCGCTGGTGGTTGAACAGCACCTGGAACAGCGGTGTCGTGCCCAGGCTGCGCTCGGGCTGCAAGGCCTCCACCAGCTGCTCGAACGGCAGGTCCTGGTGCGCCTGCGCACCCAGTGCCGACTCCTTCGCCCGCTGCAGCACCGCCTGCAGGGTCGTGCGCCCGTCCAGTTCGCCGCGCAGCACCTGCGTGTTCACGAAGAACCCCACGATGCCCCCCGTCTCCGCACGGTGCCGGTTCGCGATCGGCACCCCGATGCGGATGTCCTCCTGCCCCGTGTAGCGGTGCAGCACCACCTGCAGGCCCGCCAGCAGCACCATGAACAGCGTCGCGCCTTCCGCCTGGGCGCGTTGCTGCAGCGCCTTCACGAGAGCTGGCTCCAGCTCGAACACGTGGCGGGCCGAACGGTAGACACCCCCCGCTCGCCGCGGATGATCCGTCGGCAGCTGCAGCACCGGCTGCGTGCCGCCCAGTTGCGCCTTCCAGTACGCCAGCTGACGGTCCTTCTCGCCGGCCTCCAGCCAGTGCCGTTGCCACACCGCGTAGTCCGCGTACTGCAGCGCCATCGGCGGCAGCTTCGCCGCATCCCCCCGGTACCCCGCCACGAACTCGTCGACGATCACCTGCATCGACCAGCCGTCCGAGACGATGTGGTGCATCACCACCACCAGCACGTGTTCGCGTGCGCCGCGTTGGAGCACCGCCACCCGCAGCAGCGGGCCGCTCGTCAGGTCGAACGGCGTGTTCACCACACGTGCCGCCTCCGCCGCCGTGTCGTCGACGGCGATCACCGGGATGTCCAGACCGAACGGCTCGCGGATCACCTGCCGTGCCAGTCCGTCCGCATCGGCTTCGAACACCGTGCGCAGCGATTCGTGGCGCGCCACCAGCGCGTCGAAGCTGCCACGCAGCGCGGCCACGTCCAGCTCACCCTCCAGCGTCAGCGCACCGGCGATGTGGTACGCCGTGCTCTGCGGGTCCAGCTGCCACAGGAACCATTGGCGTGCCTGCGCGTACGACACGGTGTCCCGCGCCTGCGCGCCGGCCGCCACGATCGGCAGCTGGCCGAAGTCGATGCCCTGCTGGCGGAGCGCGTCGAGGAAGGAGCGCTGCTTGTCCTGAGGAAGCCGCAGGAAGCGCTCGGCGACCTGGCGTGTGTTGACCGACATTCAGCTCTCCAATTCACCCAGAAGTTCGACCATGCGGTCGAGGTCGTTCGAATCACCCGCCTGGGTGTCCGTCACCTGCGCAGCGACGACGGCCGCCAGCGCCTGCAGCGTCGGCTGCTCGAAACAGGTGCGCAGCGGCACGTTGGCTCCCAGCCGCTGGTGCACCGTCACCTGCATGCGCAGCGCGGTGAGGGAGTGCCCGCCCCGTTCGAAGAAGTTGTCCTGGCGGCCCACACGCGCCACGTCCAGCACCTCCGCCCAGATCGCCGCGAGCCTCGTCTCCACCTCACCTTGCGGTGCCTCGTACACCCGCTCGCTCGTGTACTCCGGCTTCGGCAGCGCCTTGCGGTCCACCTTCCCGTTCGGGTTCAGCGGCAGCGCCCCGAGCACCACCATCGCCCCCGGCACCATGTAGTCCGGCAGCACCCGGCCCAGCCGCTCTCGCAGCACGGCTGTGTCCACCTCGCCCGTCACGTACGCCACCAGGCGGCCCTCGTCGGCCACCACCACCGCCTCCTGCACCTCCGGCTGCGCCAGCAGCTGTGCCTCGATCTCCCCCAGTTCGATCCGGAACCCCCGCACCTTCACCTGCTGGTCGATGCGACCCAGGTACTCCAGCTGGCCCTCCGCGCTCCAGCGCACCAGGTCCCCCGTGCGGTACAGCCGCCCGCCTTCGCTGAACGGGTCCGCGATGAAACGCTCTGCCGTGAGCCCTCGCCGGTTCAGATACCCCCGCGCCAGCCCTTCGCCCGACACGTGCAGTTCCCCCGGCACCCCGATCGGCGCCAGCTCCAGCCGCTCGTCCAGCACCCGCAGCCCCAGGTCCGGGATCGCCGTGCCCACCGGGCTGCGCCCCTGCCCCAGGTCCGCCTTCGTCACCCGCCGGTACGTCACGTGCACCGTCGTCTCGGTGATCCCGTACATGTTGATCAGCTGCGGCGTCTCGTCGCCCCAGCGCTCCATCCACGGCCGCAGCCGCTCCGGCTCCAGCGCCTCGCCGCCGAAGATCACCGCGCGCAGCGCCAGGCCGTCTTCGTATGCGCCACGCACGCCCATCAGCTGCCCGAACGCCGACGGCGTCTGGTTCAGCACCGTGACCCGTTGCGCCTTGAGCAGGCCCACGAAGTCTTCCGGCGAACGGCTCACCCAGTGCGGCACCACCACCAGCCGCCCGCCCGTGCACAGCGCGCCGAAGATCTCCCACACCGAGAAGTCGAACGCGTACGAATGGAACATCGTCCACACGTCCTGAGGTCCGAACCCGAACCACGGCTGCGTGGCCTCCAGCAGCCGCGTCACGTTGCGGTGGTTCAGCTGCGCGCCCTTCGGGCGTCCCGTCGACCCCGACGTGTAGATCACGTACGCGAGCTGCTCCACGTGCACCGGCACCTGGGGGTCGTGCTCGGGCTGGCCGGCGAACCGTTCCGCGCCGAGGTCCTCCGAACCGAGCACCAGCGCGACGCCGCTGTCGGCCTGCATGTACGCCAGCCGGTCCGCCGGGTACGCCGGGTCCAGCGGCACGTACGCGCCCCCGGCCTTCAGGATCCCCAGCAACCCCACCACCATCTCCAGCGACCGCTGGGTCGAGAGGCCGACCTTGACCTCGGGGCCCACACCCAATCCGATCAAGCGGTGCGCCACCTGGTTCGCCCGGCGGTTCAGTTCCGCATAGCTCAGTGACTGGTCCTCGAACACCACCGCCGTCGCATCGGGCCGTTCCCGTACCTGACGCTCGATCAACACATGGATCGGAGTGGACTCGAACGTGCCCGTGCGGTCGCCCCACGCCGACAGCCGCTCACGCTCGGTCGGCGACAACAGGTCCATCGCCCGCAACGGCGAGCCGGCCAGGGCGACCAGTCCGTCGAGCGCCGCCAAGTAGTGGCGCGCGAACCGTTCGATGGTCGTCCGATCGAACAAGGCCGCGTCGAAACGGAAGTTCGCCGCCAGGCGGCCGTCACCACGCTCCAGCGTGTCGAGCACGAGGTCGAACGGGGCCGATTCGCCGAGACCGACGTAGTCGTGCAGCATCAGGCCCTCGAGGCGTGTCAGGGCCTCGTGGTCCAGCTTCAGGTGGTTGAACATGACCTGGAACAGCTGCGGCCCGTGGTCGCCCCGTCCGGGCGCCAGTGCTTCCACGAGCTGGTCGAACGGCAGGTCCTGGTGCGCCTGTGCGCCGAGCGTGGCCTCGCGCACGCGGTCGAGGACGTCTCCGGGCGTGTCGGTCTCGTCGAGCAGGCAGCGCATCACCTGGGTGTTGACGAACAGGCCGACCACGCCGGCGGTGTCCGCCTGGTGGCGGTTGGCCGTGGGCACGCCCACGCGCAGGTCGCGTTCGCCGGTGTGCCGGTGCAGCACGAGGAAAAAGGCCGTCAGCAGCGCGACGAAGGGCGTCGTGTGGCGGGCCTGCGCGAACCGCAGCAGGGCCGTGGCGGTGGCCGCTGGCACGTCGACCCGGAGCTCCGCGGCACGCCGGGTGGACGAGGCGCCTCGCGGCCGGTCGGCCGGCAGTTGCAGCACGGGCTGTGCCGGACCCAGCTGCGTGGTCCACCACGCGAGCTGCCGGGCCGATTCGCCGGACGCGAGGCCATCGCGCTGCCACTGCGCATGGTCCGCGTACTGGATGGGCAGCTCGCGCAGCACACACGGTTCACCGCGCACCCGGGCGTTGTAGTGCGCGGCGAACTCGCCGAGCACGATCTGCCGCGACCAGGCGTCGGTGGCGATGTGGTGCATCACCAGCACGAGCAGGTGTTTCCCTTCGCCCGTCCGGAGGTGGCACGCCCGCAGCAGCGGGCCGTTCGCCAGGTCGAACGGCTGGTCGTGGAACGCCCGGGCGAGCGTCATCGCCCGCGCCTCGCCGTCCTCGTTCGACAGGTCCTCCGTCACGAGCGGCACCCGCCGGACCGGCCGGATGTGCTGCACCGCGCGCCCGTCGGCGTCGGGCTGGAAGTCCGTGCGCAGGGCCTCGTGGCGCGCCACCACCGCGTCGAGCGCGGCCTGCACGGCCTCGCCGTCGAGGTGCCCCTCGAGCCGCAGCGCCGCGCCGAGGTGGTACGTGGTATCGGACGGATCGAGCTGCCACAGGAACCACAGCCGCTGCTGGGCGTGCGACATCGGCGCCGTGGTGCGGCCCAGGCGCGGGATGGTGGGTGCGGCGGGCGCCCGCGCCGCCCCGCCGCGGAGGCGCTCGGCGAGCCGCTCGCGCTGGGTGTCGGACAGTCGGGCGCGACGCTGCGCGAGCGGATCGGTGTGGGCCATCGGGAGACTCGGGTTCAGGGTGCGGTGGCCAGGTCCTGGCGCTCGATCTCGTCGAGCAGCAGGTTCTCGACGACCCCGGCGAGCGCCTCGACGGTGGGGTGCTTGAAGAACGGGGCGGGATGCAGCTCGACCGCGTACACGGCCCGCACCTTCGAGAGGATCTGGATGCCCAGCAGCGAATCGCCGCCCAGCTCGAACAGGTTGTCGAAACGACCGATCTCGGCGATGCCCAGCATCGTCCGCCACACACCGGCGATGGTCTCCTCGAGCTCCCCGTCGGGCGCCTCGAACGGCGTGGTCAGTGCCGGCCGGGCATGGCCGGTGCCGCGGTCGGCAGCCGCGATCACCAGCGGGCCGGCGAGCAGGTCGCCCCGCGTGCCGTCCAGCCGCGCCGCCAGGTCGACCGTGGACACGATGACCTGCGGCAGAAGCGGCGCGGCGAGGATGCGTTCGCACGCCAGCACGCCATCGGCCGGGCGGATGCCCACCCCGTCGGGCATCGCCATCGCCCCCGCCATGCCGACGTCGCGCCAGCTGTCCCAGTTGACGGACACCACGGGGTACGGCGACCCGCGCGTCGCGCGCAGCGCCGTCACGTCGAGGTACGCGTTGGCCGCGGTGTAGTCGACCTTGCGCAGGCCCCCGGCCACGGTCGCGAGCGACGAGCACAGCATCAGGAAGTCGAGCGGTTCGTCGCCGAGTGCCGCCTGCAGCGCATCCGTGCCGGCCACCTTGGCCGCGAGCACGCCGGCGAGCCGCACCGCCGTCGCGTCGACCGCGAGGCCGCCCCCGGCGATTCCCGCGGCATGCACCACGCCGTGCAGCGCGCCGAAGCGCTCGCGGGCCGACACCACGAACCGGCGGGCGTCGCCGGGTTCCGCGACGTCGCCCTCCAGCACGAGCACGTCCGCCCCGAGACCGCGCAGGCGGTCCACCGCCTGCTGACGCGCGGCATCGGGCGCCGAACGCCCCACGAGCACGAGCCGCGCGCGCACGGTGCGGGCGAGGTGTTCGGCGAGGGCCAGGCCCACGCCGCCCAGGCCGCCGGTGATCAGGTAGATCCCCTGGTCACGCCAGGGGCCGGGGGGCGATGCCGGCCGCGCCACCGCGGTGTACGACTGCACCCAGCGGTGGGCGCCGCGGTAGGCCACCACGAGGCCCTCGTCCGCGGCGGGCACCTCCGCGGCCACGCGCATGGCGGCGCCGGCGAGCGGCAGCACGCCGAGGTCGATCAGCCGGCACGACAACGACGAGTGTTCCTGCGGCAGCACCCGCCCCGGGCCGACGAGCAGCGCCTGCCGCGGATCGAGCGGTTCGTCGCCCGTCACGTCGGCAAGGCCGCGAGTCACCACGTCGAGGGCGACCGGTTCGCCGGGCTGCACCTCGTCGAGCGCGCGGGCCAGCGCGGTCAGCGTGAGGAAACCGCGTGCCGGGACGTCGCCCCCCACCTCCGCGTTCCAGAGGTGGACGACGCGGCGCACGGGACCGGCACGCTCCCGCACCGCCGCCAGCAGGCGCACGACGTCCGCCCCCTCCCCCGGTGCGACCAGCGCACGGTCCCCACCGATGAACTCGAATCCGCCGGCCGCCTCGACCCGCACCACGGCCGCCGCGCCGCGCGCCTTCAGCGCGTCCACGACAGCGGTGGCGCCCGCCCCGGCATCGCCGAACACGAGCACGGTGCCATCCACCGCATCGGGCGTGGATGCCGCGCCGGCGCGGCGCCACGTCGGCACGTGGAACCAGTCGTCGAGCGATCGCACCAGGTCCTGCGGTCCCGCGGAGCGCACCGCGCCGGGATCACCGGCCGGGATCCAGTAGGACTGCCGCTCGAACGGGTACGACGGCAGCGGCACGCGTCGGCGGGCCTCGCCGTGGGCCAGCGTGTCCCAGTCGAGTGCGACACCGGCAGCCCACAGCCGGCCCGCGGCGAGCGGCAGGTGATCGGCCGCGGTGTCCGCCTGCCGTGGGTGCGGCTGCGACGAGACCACCACGGCGGCGCCGGCCGCCGGATGGCGGCGCGTCAGCTGCGTGAGGGACTCGCCCGGGCCCACTTCGAGGAACACGCGTCCGGGTTCGCGCAGCAGTTCGGAGAGGCCGTCGGCGAAACGGACGGTGCCGCGCAGGTGGCGCGACCAGTAGCGCGGGTCCGCGGCTTCCGTCGCCGTGATCCAGCGGCCCGTGACGTTCGAGACGAAGGGGATCGAGGGTGCCCCACGGACCATGCCGGCCACCAGGGCCTCCAGGTCCGCTTCCGCCGGTTCGACCATCGCGGAGTGGAACGCGTGCGAGACCTGCAGCCGCTGCACCGCCACGCCCTGCGCCGCCAGCGCACGCTCGGCCTCGGCGATGGCCTCGGACGGACCCGACAGCACGCAGCTCTGCGGCGCGTTGACCGCCGCCACGTCGCAGCCCCGGTCGCGCCACGCGGCCACGTCGGCCTCGGGCAGGTTGACCGCCAGCATCGCCCCCGTCGGCAGCGCCTGCAGCAGGCGGCCCCGAGCGGCGACCAGCTTCAGCGCATCGTCGAGGGAAAAGACACCGGCCAGGCAGGCGGCCACGTACTCGCCGATGCTGTGCCCGATCATCGCCTGCGGCACCACGCCCCAGCTCGTCCACAGCCGTGCCAGCGCGTACTCGACGGCGAACAGCGCGGGCTGCGTGAGGGCCGTGCCCGACAACCGGACCGCGTCGGCCTCGGACGGTGCGGCCGGGTGCACCACGGTGCGCAGGTCCAGCCCCAGCTCGTTCCGGAGCCCGTCGGCACAACGGTCGAACGCGGCACGGAACACCGGTTCGGTCTCGTACAGATCACGGGCCATGCCCACGTGCTGCGAGCCCTGCCCCGGGAACATGAAGACCACCGAGGGCCGTTCAGCCGCCGGCGCCACCCCGGCGTGGAAGCGCCGGGGATCGCGGCGTGCGAGCACGTCGACGGCGTCATCGCGTCCACGCACCAGCGCCACGGCGCGGCGCGGGAATGCCTTGCGGCCGGTCTGGAGCGTCCGGGCCACGTCCTCGATGCGCTGCCCGTCGTGGCGGGCGACGTGGTCGCCAAGCCGGGCCAGCGCGGCGTCGAGCGCCGCGGGCGTGCGGGCCGACACCGGAAGCAACTGCCAGCGCCCGAGGCCGGTGGCCACCGGGCGGAGCGGGGCCTCCTGCAGCACGACGTGCACGTTCGTGCCGCCGATGCCGAACGAACTCACGCCGGCTCGGCGAGGTGTGTCCCCCGCGGGCCACGGCCGGGTGGTGGTGTTCACGTAGAACGGGCTCGACGCGAAGTCGATCTGCGGGTTCGGCGATTGGAAATGCAGGCTGGGTGGCAGCGTGCGGTGGCGCAGCGCCAGCGCCGCCTTGATGAACCCGGCGACGCCGGCGGCGGCATCGAGGTGGCCCACGTTGGTCTTGACCGAGCCGATCGCGCAGTAGTTGCGGTCGCCGGTGCCGGCCCGGAATGCCTGCGTGAGCGCGGTGATCTCGATGGGGTCGCCCATCGTGGTGCCGGTGCCGTGGGCCTCGATGCACCCGATGCTCCGCGGGTCGACCCCCGCCATCGCCTGCGCCGCGAGGATCACCTCGGCCTGTCCCTCGACGCTCGGCGCGGTGTAGCCCACCTTCGCGGAGCCGTCGTTGTTCATCGCGGAGCCCTTGACGATCGCGTGCACCGTGTCGCCGTCCGCCAGCGCGTCGGCCAGCCGCTTGAGCACGACGATGCCGGCGCCGCTGCCGATCACGGTGCCGGTGGCTCGTGCGTCGAACGCACGGCAGTGCCCGTCGGACGACAGGATGGCCCCCGGCTGGTGGCGGTAGCCCCCGTCGTGCAGCAGGTTGACCCACACGCCGCCGGCCAGCGCCATGTCGGCCTCGTGGTTCAGCAGGCCGCGGCACGCCACGTGCACCGACGCGAGCGACGTCGAACACGCCGTCTGCACCGTCACGGCCGGCCCGCGCAGGTTGAGCTTGTAGGCCACCGTGGTGGTCATCGAGTCCTTGTTGTTGCCGTTCATCAGCCCCTGCAGCGAGGAGATGTCGCTGAAGTCGGAGAAACGCCCGCTCGGCATCAGGTGGCGCAGCAGGTACGTGTTGACCCCCACGCCGCCGTACACGCCGATCGGTCGGCCCCAGGTCCCGCCGTCGTAGCCGGCGTGTTCGAGCGCCTGCCACGAGACCTCGAGGAACAGGCGGTGCTGCGGGTCCATCTCCTCGGCCTCGCGCGGCGAATAGCCGAAGAAGCCGGCGTCGAACTGGTCGACCCCGGGCAGCGGCGCGCCGGCCCGCACGTGCTGCGGGTCGCGCAGCACGGCCTCGGGCACGCCGCGTTCGCGCAGCTCGGCCTCGGTCCAGGTCTCGATGGATTCGACACCGTCGCGCACGTTGGCCCAGAAGGTGTCCACATCGGAGGCGCCGGGGAAACGGCAGGCCATGCCGACGACGGCGATGTCGGTGTCCTCCACGTCGAGGTCGGTCGGGTTCATGGTGTCGCTCTTTCCGCGGTTGTCGGGCGTTTGAGGAAATGGCTGCGCTGCCGCTGCGCCCGTGCCTGCACGTCGCCGGCGGTGGCGGCCGGCATGGCGCCGCCCCTCGCCGCGCACGCGGCCAGCGCGCTGACCGTGGTGTGCTGGAACAGGTCGACCATCGAGACCGCCAGGCCCAGGCGTTCGGCGAGCCGGCTGTGGACCTTGATCAGCAGGAGCGAATGCCCGCCGAGGTCGAAGAAGTTGTCATGGCGGCCCACCCGCGGCACACCGAGGGCCTCGGCCCAGATGGCGGCGATGGCCGTTTCCAGGTCGCCGGCCGGTGCCACGGTGCCGGACGGGACACCGAAGGCGGGAGCCGGCAGCGCCGCGCGGTCCACCTTGCCGTTGGGCGTGAGCGGCAGCGCCGGCACCGGCACGATGGCGTGCGGCACCATGTAGTCGGGCAACTGGTCCTTGAGCGCCGCACGCAGTCCTTCGGCATCGAACGCCGTCCCCGGACCCACGCCCACATGGGCCACGAGGCGTTCGCTTCCGCCGTCGCCCAGCACGCCGACCACCGCCTCCCGCACCCCGGGCAGGGAGAGCAGCCTCGCCTCGATCTCTCCCAGCTCGATGCGGAAGCCCCGCACCTTGACCTGCTGGTCGCGGCGGCCGAAGTACTCGAGGTGGCCATCGGCGTGCCAGCGCACACGGTCGCCCGTGCGGTACAGGCGGCCGCCCGCGGCGCCGAACGGGTCGGCGATGAACCGGTCGCTCGTGAGGGCCGGCCGGCCGGTGTAGCCCCGCGCGATCTCCGGGCCACCCACGTAGAGCTCGCCGATCACGCCGCGTGGCACGAGGTTCAGGTCGTCGTCCAGCACGTGCACGTGGCGCGCCCCCACCGGGGTGCCGATGGGCACGCTGCCCGAGGCAGTCGCCGGCAGCTCCCCGCCGACCCACGCCGTCGGCGTGATGATGGTCTCGGTGGGGCCGTAGGCATTGACGATGCGCGGCGCGCGGAAGGCCGCGCGGGCGAGCGTGTAGTCGGCCCAGGGGAAGGCCTCGCCCCCCACGATGCAGGTGCGGACCTGCGAGGGCACGTCGGCGAGCAGCGGCGCCACCACCCGCAGGTAGGCCGGCGGGACGTGCAGCGTCGTCACCCCGTGGCGCACCACGAGGTCGACGAAACGTTCGCCCGCGAGTTCCTCGCGATCGCACAGCACGATGGCGCCGCCGCCGCACAGCGGGGTCATCCATTGCTCCACCGCGGCATCGAAGCTCAGCGAGAAGAAGAAGAGTTCGCGGTGCGACGGTGTCACCGCGTACACCTCGCCGATGGCTCGCAGGTGGCTCGCGAGCGGTCCGTGGGCCACGGCAACGCCCTTCGGCAGGCCCGTCGATCCCGACGTGTAGATCACGTAGGCGAGGTTCTCTCCGTGCAGCACGACCTCCGGGTCGCGCTCGCCGGACTCGGTGCCGGACTGCACGTCGACCGCGAGGTCCGCCTCCACGTCGATCATCACGAGGCCCGGCACGGCGGGCAGCCGGTCGTGCACCGCCCCCTGGCACAGTACCAGCGCGATGCCGCTGTCGCGCACCATGTGGTGGAGCCGTTCCGTCGGATAGGCGGGGTCGAGCGGCACGTAGGCGCCGCCCGCCTTCATCGTCGCGAGCAGGCACACCACCATGTCGACCGACCGCTCGACGGCGATGCCCACCCGGGCCTCGGGCCCCACGCCCAGCGCGATCAGCCGGTGCGCGAGGCGGTTCGCCCGGCGGTTGAGTTCGCCGTATCCGAGGACCTGGTCGCCATGGAGGACGGCGGCGGCATCGGGCCGTTCGCGGGCCCGGGCCTCGACGAACTGGTGAACCCAGCGCGGCTCGGCAGCGGACGCCGCCCCGCGGCCCCAGGCGGCCTGGCGTTCGCGTTCGATGCCGTCGAGCAGCACCACGTCGGCGAGGGCCTGTCCGGGCTGGTCCACGAAGGCGCGCAGCAGGGTCAGGTAGTGCGCGGCCAGCGCACGGACGGTGTCGGGTTCGAACAGTTCCTTCGCGTGCACGAACGACACACGCAGGCGCCCGTCCGGCGCCTCGTGGGTCTCGAGCGTGAGCTCGAACTGCACCGTCTCGCGCAGCACCTCGTACGCCGTCATCGACACACCCAGCGCCGATTCGAACGGGCGGAAATCCTCGGCGATGTGGTTCAGCGTCACCTGCACGAGCGGGTTGTGGCTGAGGCTCCGCTCGGGGCGCAGCGCCTCGACGAGCTGCTCGAACGGCAAGTCCTGGTTCGCCTGCGCGCCGAGGGCCGCCGCCTTGGCGCGTGCCAGCACCTCGGAGAGCGGCAGGCGGCCGTGCACCACGCTGCGCAGCACCACGGTGTTCACGAAGAGGCCGACGAGACCGCGGGCGTCGTGGCTGCGGTTCGCGATGGGGGCGCCCACGCGCACGTCACGCTGTCCCGTGTAGCGATGGAGCAGCGCCTGGCAGCCGGCCAGCAGCACCATGAACAGCGTGGCCCCTTCCGCCGCCGCCCGCCGGCGCAGGCCCTGGACCAGCTCGCCGGGAACGTCGAGGGTCAGGCAGCCCGCGGTGTACTGCGCCTGGGCGGGGCGCGGGTGATCGGCCGGCAGTTCGAGCACCGGATGGTCGTCGCCCAGCGTGGCGCGCCACCACGCGAGCTGGCGAGCCCCCTCGCCGCCGGCGAGCCGCGCGCGCTGGCGGGCCGCATGGGCCGCGTACGAGAGCGGCAGCGGGGGCGGTTCGACCCCGTCGTCACGGAGCCGGGCGGCCAGCTCGTCGAGCAGCACCTGCATCGAGGCCCCGTCCGACACGATGTGGTGCATCACCAGGACGAGCACGTGCGCGTCGCGCCCCGTGCGCAGGCAGGCCACGCGCAGCAGCGGCCCCGTGGCGAGGTCGAACGGCTGCCCGTTCAGCCGGCCCAGGGCGTCCGCGAGGCGGGCCTCGTCGGCCGCACCGTCCGCGGCGCGCAGGTCCTCCTCGTCCACCGGCACGTGCAGGTCGTGCAGCACGACGGGCTCGGCGGAGCCATCCGTCCCTTCCCGGAAGACGGTTCGCAGCGGCGCATGGCGCGCGACGACACGCGCGAACGCCTCGCGCAGGCGGCCGATGCCGACGTCACCGGACAGATCGAGCCGCGCCGCCACATGGTGTGCCGTGGCCGCGGGATCGAGGCGCCACAGGAACCACTGCCGTTCCTGCGCATGCGACATCACGGCGGGGCCGACCGCCTCGGCCACCGGGGCCTCGGGGGTCCGCGGCGCGGCCTGCCGCCGCTCGGCGACGTGGCGCGCGAGGTCGTCGAGCCGGGGGTGTTCGAACACGTCGCCGGGGCCGATCGCGACACCCCACCGGGCCTCGATGCGCGCACTGAGCTCCGCGGCCGTGAGCGAGCTGCCCCCGCTGCCGAAGAAGTGGGCGTCGGCGCGCAGCGTGACCGCCGGATCGAGCTTCAGCACCTCGTGCCACAGCGCGGCGAGCGTGGTGGCGAAGCCCGCGGCCGGGGCCACCGGCGACGCGACGGACGGCGCGGCCGGGGTGGGCGAACCGACGACGAGGCGGCCGTCGGCCAGCACGGCATAGGCGTCCAGCGTGCCGTCGAGCCAGCCGCTGCGGCTCGCGCGGCGCTGCAGCTTGCCGCTCGAGGTTTTCGGAAGTCCGCCCGGGTTGAGCAGCACCACGACCGCCAGCGGCTCGCCGCAGAATTCACCCACCGCTTCCGACAGGGCCTCGACGAGGCGCTCGGGCGGGATCAGCTTCTGCATGCTGCGCGACACCTCGGCGGCCACGCCGATGCGTTCGGTGCCGGGCCCGTCGACGCAGAACGCCGCCACACGGCCCTTGCGCACGGCGTCCACCGCGTCCTCGACGGCACGTTCGATGTCCTGCGGGTACAGGTTGTGGCCCCGCACGATGATCATGTCCTTCAGGCGGCCCGCGATGTGCAGGTGACCGCCGTGTTCGAAGCCCAGGTCACCCGTCCGCAGCCACGTGCGACCATCGCGCTCGACGAAGGTGTCGAGCGTGGCCTCGAGCTTGTTCCAGTAGCCGCGCGTGATGCTCGGGCCGGCGGCCCAGATCTCGCCAACGAGCCCCGGGGCCATGGGCAGCAGGGTGTCGGGGTCGGCAATGCGCACGGCATGGTCCGTGACCGTCCGGCCGCAACCCGCGAGGGCGACGCCGCTCGCGTCCGCGGACACCGCCCGGTCCGCCAGGTCCCGCGCCGAGTAGCGAGTGGCGGTCATGCCCTCGCCACGGCGCCCGCCGGTCAGGAACAGCGTCGCCTCGGCCAGGCCGTAGCACGGGTAAGCCGCCTTCGGAGAGAAACCTCCCGGCGCGCACAGCGCGATGAACGTGTCGAGCGTGTCGGGCCGCACCGGCTCGGCGCCCGAAAACGCGACCGCCCACGACGACAGGTCGAGACGGGCCGCCTGCTGCGGCGTGATGCGCTCGTTGCACAGGCGGAAGGCGAAGTCCGGTCCGCCGCTGATGGTGCCGCGGTGGCGTGCGATCGCCTCGAGCCAGCGCAGCGGACGCTCCATGAAGTAGCGCGGTGACATCAGCACCACCGGGATGCCCGCATGGATCGGTTGCAGCAGCCCGCCGATCAGGCCCATGTCGTGGTTCAGCGGCAGCCACGTCACGAACACGTCGGAGTCCGTCACGCCGAAGCCCTCGGCCAGCGCCCGCATGTTCGCCATCAGGCTCGCATGGGTGACCATCACGCCCTTCGGTGCCGACGTGGAACCCGAGGTGTACTGGAGGAACGCGATGTCGGACGGCGACGCCGCGAGTTCGGTCCACGCGTCGGCCCCGGTGTCGCCGTGGCCATCGACCGCGACCACGCGCGCGCCCGGCAGCACGCTCGCGACGATCTCGAGCAGCGGCACGAGCGAGCCGTGGGTGAGGATGGTGCGCACGCCGGCATCGGCCGCGATGGCCTGCAGGCGGCCGATGTGGTGGGCGCGCCGCGATTCGGGGGGGAACACCGGCACCGCGATGACCCCGGCATAGAAGCAGGCGAAGAAGCTCACGGCGTAGTCGTCGCCATTCTCGAGCGCGATCAGCACGCGGTCGCCGGGCGAGAGATCGCGCTGGAGCTGGGCCGCGAGGGCGCGCACGCGCTGGTCGAGGCGGGCGTAGGCGATCGTTTCCTCGACGAGTTGGCCGCCGTCGTCGCGCACGGCGATCACCGCCGTGTCGTGCGGCCGGTGCGTCGCCAGACCACGCAGGTGACGAACGAAGTCCACGGGGAACGGCCGTGCCGGAATCGCTGATGTCATCGTGACCCTCTTCTGGATGGGCCCGGATCCGGGCCCGGGTTCAGGCGGGAATGGAGGCGGTGTCGGTGGAGGCGGTGCGCTGGCCGGAGAGCCGCCCCGTCAGGGCGGCCAGCACGCCGGCCTCCTGCTGTCGGATGAAGAAGTGGCCGCCGTCGAACCAGTCGAACGTGGCGAGGGCCGGTGCCTCGGCCCGCCACGCCTCGATGCGGTCGGGTGCGATGTCGTCGCCACGTCCGGCGAAGACGTGCAACGGCACCTTCAGGCCCGCCGCACCGAAGGGCCGGAAGCTCTCGCACACGCGGTAGTCGGCGCCAAGCGCATCGAGGGTCATGCGCATCAGTTCGGGGCTCTGGAAGACGGCCTCGGGTGTGCCGCCCTGCCGGCGCAGGTCCGCGACGAGGCCCGCGTCGTCACCCTTGCGTGCGAAGTTCATCGGGTCCCGGCGCGACGGCGCCGGGCTGCCCGACACGACCACCGCGAGCGGCTGCGGACGCCCCTGCGCCTGCAGGCGCTGCGCGATGCCGTGGCACAGCAGCGCGCCCATGCTGTGGCCGAACAATGCGAACCGTCCCGTCATCGCGGCGGCCTGCTCGTGGCACAGCTGGTCGGCGAGGGTGTCGAAGTCCTCGACGAAGGCTTCGGCGAGGCGGGCGCCCCGTCCCGGCAACTCGACGGGCACGACCTGGAGCCAGGACGGCATGCGGGGCCGCCAGCGCGCGTACATCATCGCGCTCGCGCCGGCACACGGCACGCACAGGAGGGCGACGGGCGCCGGCATGCCCTCAGCCCGCGTTCGGCGTGCGGGCCTGCGGATCCTGCGCGGCCATCCAGTCGCGCAGCGAACGCGGCCGCATGTCGGTCCAGGCCGACTCGATGTGGGCGAGCACCGTCTTCTTGTCGCCCTTCACGCCATCGACCGCGGTCCAGCCCGCGGGGACGGCCTTCCAGTGGGGCCACAGGGAGTACTGGTCTTCTTGATTGACGAGCGCAATGAAGGTCTCGTCGTCGCGGTCGAAACAGCTGGTGGACATGCGGCATCCTCGTGCAGAGCGGATCGGGGAACCACCCGCCGCGAGCTGCGGCGCAGTGGCGCGTCTGCCGTGTATGACGAGTCAGCCGTGCGTTCGTTTAGGGCCGCGTGCGAGTCGCGTGCCGAACGCGTGCGCGAAGGGCCCGGTCAGGGCGCGTCGGGGATGTCGATGGGGTTCGCGGGCGGCACGAAGCCCGCGACGAACCAGAGCCGGCTCGCCTGGTCGTAGGCCGCGCGGTGGCGCGGATCGGCATCGAGCCACTGCGCGAGTTCACGCGCCGCCTGGTCGTCGAGGGTCGGGGTGGCGTGCTGCCGCTGGATCCAGGTCCAGGCCATGTCCCAGACCGGGTCCTGTGACGATGCGCTCGAAATGCCCATGAAGGGTGATGCCCTGACTGCTGCCCGTGGTGAAGGCTCTGCGGCCCTGACTCCCTCCGCGTGGAAGATCGCCCAGGAGCAGAACGATGTCAAGCCGCACGCGCCGTCATGCGCACACGCGCTCGGTCAGTCGAACAGATCGCGCCGCGACTTCAGGCCTTCGAGCGCCTTCTGCGCGTCCTTCACCATGAAGTTCACGAGCGTGGCCGAGCACCCGAGGCGCGCGCCGATCTCGCGCTGGGTGACGTCGCCGAGGCGGAAGAGTTCGAACGCCTGGCGCGTGCGCGCCGGCAGGCCCGCGAGCGCCTGGTCGATCGCGGCGATCAGGCGGCGGTCGTCGAGGCGCTGCTCGGAGGTGCACGACACGGGCACCTCCGGCACGTCGCCGTCGTCGGTGAACACGCGCACGCGGGTTTCGAGCGACACGCGCCGCAGGTGGTCGATGGCGATGTTGCGCACCACCTGGCAGCAGTAGTAGAGCGGCTGCAGGATGCGCCGCGTGGGCACGCCCTCGACCACCCGCAGGTAGGCGTCCTGTGTCACCTCGTCCGCCAGGTCCGCGGTGCCCACGATCTTGCGGGCGATGGCGCGGAGCTGGGGCCGATGGGCAATGAATACGTCGACCAGTGTCAGTTCGTTCGAATCGACCAGCATGTCCGCACCGCTCCCTATCGTGTGCAGCCATCCAAGGAGGTGGCCGCTTAATAGGAATGATTATTATCTACAGCGGCCTCGCCGGGGCAAACTTCGACGGCAAGTGTGGGCTTGTCATCGACGGGACACCGAGGGACGCCGCCCTCGCCTCGGGGAGGCGGAAACCGGATCGGTGCCGAACGAAAAACGCCACGCCACCCTGTTCGGGCGAGCGTGGCGTCGTGGATCGGAGGGGGCGTTTACGGCTTCTTCTTGAAGTCGCCCGCGAAGACTTTCACCAGATCGTCGGGCTTCACGTACCGGCGCAGCGCGTCGTTGACCTGCTGCAGCGTCAGCTTCGACAGCGCGTCGTCCACCTTGGCCGACACCTCGAACGTGCGGCCCAGGTGCAGGTTGCTCGCGAGCGTGGACGCGAGCACACCGTCCTGCGCGCGCGACAGGCGGCGGAACGACAGCAGGCCGTTCTTGCCTTCCGACAGCTCCTGCGCCGTGAAGCCGTCCTTCAGCGCCTTCGCCAGTTCGTCGTTGAACGCAACTTCGACCTTCGGCTGGTTCCCCGGCGCGAAGATGGCCGAGGCCGTCCACGCCGAGTTGGGCTCCTGCGTGTTCCAGCTGACGCCGGTGCGCACGTCGTACGACAGGCCCTCGGTCTCGCGGATGCGTTTCCACAGCCGCGAGTTGCCGCCGCCGCCCAGCAGGTAGTTCGCCATCGACAACGCCGGGTAGTCGGCGTCCATGTCGGTCAGCGGCACCTCGAGGCGGGCGAGGAAGTTGGCGTTCTGCTTGTCGGGCGTGGCCACCATGAAGCGTTCGGGCTTGATGGGCACGATGGGGTCCGGTACGCGGGTGTACGGCTCGCCGCCGCGCCAGTCGCCGAAGCCGGCCTGCAGCGCGGCCTTCAGCGCGGGGACGTCGATGTCGCCGGCGGCGCCGAACTCGGCGCGCTGCAGGCCGTAGAAGCGCTGGTGGAAGGCCTTCACCTTCTCGTTCGTGATGCCCTGGATGTCCTGCACCATCTCGTCGAACGTGCGGGCGTAGCGCACGTCGCCGCGCGGGTACGGGTTGCCGTGGCGGGCGATGGTGTTGGAGGCCAGCGCCCCCGGCTCGCGCCGGTTCTGCTCGATGGAGGCGAGCGACTGGCGCTTGAGCTCGTCGAGCGCGTCCTCCGGGAACGCCGGGTGGCGCAGCAGGTCGGCCACCAGCGCCACCGCCTCGGCGAGGTGCTCGCGGCGCGTCTGCAGGCCGATGCTCACCGCACCGCCCGAGCCGCTCACCGAGAGTTCGGTCTTGAGGGCGTCCAGGCGGTCCTGCACCTGCTGGCGGCTCAAGGTGGCCGTGCCCTTGTCGAGCAGTTCGGCCACGAACGACGGCAGGTCGTTGGTGCCGGCCAGCGTCTTCTCGTCGCCGAAGTGCAGCGTCATCACGGCGCGCACCGCATTGCCGCGCGACCCCTTCGGCAGCACGGCCACCTTGAGGTTCCCGACCTCGAAACGTTCGGTGCGGCGGTCGATGTTGGCCGGCGTGGCATCGAACGATTCGACGGCCTTGGCGGCCTGCTGCGGCTTGAACGTCTTCAGCTCGGCCGCCACGTCCACCTTCGCCGGGGCCGGCGCGCGCACCGGCTTTTCGGTGGGCAGGTACAGGCCCAGCGTACGGTTGCTCGTCACGAGCCGCTCGGTGGCCACGCGCTGCACGTCCTCGCGCTTCAGTGCCTTGACCTGGTCACGCTGCAGGAAGAACAGGCGCCAGTCGCCCTGGGCCACGCTTTCGCTGAGCGACACACCCACCTTCTCGGGGTTCGTGAAGGCCTGGTCCCAGTCGTTGAGCCACTTGGCCTGGGCACGCTTGAACTCCTCGTCGGTGACGGGTTCGGAGGCCACCGACTCCAGCGTCTCGAGCATCGCGGCCCGCGCCTTGTCGACGTCCTGCCCCGGCGCGAGTTGCGCGCCGAACAGCGTGAAGCCGGGCTCGGCCAGGCCCTCCGCGAACGCATAGGTGGCGGCGGCCAGCTGCTTCTCGGTCAGGCGCTTGTGCAGGCGGCCCGACGGGGTGTCGCCCATCACGAGGTTGAGCAGCTCGACGGCGGCGAAGTCGGGGCTCGGGCCCGGCGGCACGTGGTAGCCCGCGAAGATCAGCGGCACGCCGCCCACGCGGCGCAGCGTGACGCTGCGTTCGCCGTCCTGCACCGGGTCGAGCGTGTATTGCACGGGCAGCTTGCGCGTGGGCTTCGGGATGGCGCGGAAGTCGGCGGCGATCCAGCGCAGCACCTTCTCGGGATCGAACTTGCCGGAGACGATCAGCGTCGCGTTGTCGGGCTGGTAGTACGTGCGGTAGAAGGCCTGCAGGCGCGGGATGTCGACGTTCTCGACGTCGGCCCGCGCGCCGATGGTGTTCTTGCCGTAGTTGTGCCACTGGTACATCGTGGCGAGCGTCTTCTCGAAGAGGATGCGCTGCGGGTTGTTCTCGCCCATCTCCATCTCGTTGCGCACCACGGTCATCTCGGTGTCGAGGTCCTTGCGCGCGATGAAGCTGTTGACCATGGCGTCGGCCTGCCAGCCGAGGTACCAGCGCAGGTTGTCCTCGTTGCTGGCGAAGCTCGCGAAGTAGTTGGTGCGGTCGAACCAGGTGCTGCCGTTGGCGGCCAGACCCCGCTTCGTGAACTCGGCCCACACGGTGGGGTGTTTCTTCGAGCCCTTGAACAGCAGGTGCTCCAGCAGGTGGGCCATGCCCGTTTCGCCATAGTTCTCCTGGCGCGAGCCCACGTGGTACGTCATGTTGACCGTGGTGGTGGGCTTGGAGTCGTCGGGCACCAGCAGCACCTGCAGGCCGTTGGCGAGACGGTACTCGGTGATGCCCTCCACCGTCCGGACCTGGCTGACCCCGGCCGGCAGGCCCTGGGCAGAACTCGTTTGGATGAACAGGGCCGCGGTGAGACCGACGGCGACGGACAGGATTCGATGCAGCATGGGCAAGAGAACACTCCGACGAGGGACGGCCAGTGTAGAGCCCTCCGGATGGCCCGGGTTCCAGTCTTGACACTTCTTGACAGTCGCAGCCCGCACCCTATGCTCCGCCCCATGCCCCCCCTCACCGTCACGCACCACTTCGACGTGCCCGCCGAGCGCGTGTTCGACAGCTGGCTCGACGCCGCGCTCATCGGCCGCTGGATGTTCGGCCCCACCGTGCGCGAGGAGCGCGTCGTGCGGCTGTCGCTCGACCCGAAGGTCGGCGGGCGCTTCTCGTTCGTGGTCGATCGCCACGGGCAACGGGTGGATCACGTCGGCGAATACCTCGAGATCGACCGGCCGAACCGCCTCGTGTTCACGTGGGGCATCGCGGGCGAAAGCACCTCGCGGGTCACCGTGGCGCTGGCGGGCGACGCCACCGGCTGCGACCTCACCCTCGCCCACGAACTGGCCCCGGAATGGGCCGACTACGCCGACCGGACCGAGGCCGGCTGGCGCTTCATGATGGGCACGCTCGACCGCGAGCTGCACCCGTCCGACGGCTGCCTGCACCCGTTCGGGAACGACGCCGTGCGCATGGAGCGGCTGCTGCCCGGCCCCATCGAGCGGGTGTGGGAATTCCTCGTCGACCCCGACAAGCGGGCGCTGTGGCTGGCCGGCGGCCCGATGGAAACGCGCCTCGGCGGCGCGGTGGAGCTGCAGTTCCGCCACGCCGACCTGTCTGCGAAGACCGCCCCGATTCCCGAGCGGTACAAGGGCATGGAACACGGCCACGTGCTGCGCGGCGTGGTCACCCAGCTCGATCCGCCGCGGCGCCTCGGTTTCACCTGGGGGCTCGGGGCGCAGGCGTCCGAGGTGAGCTTCGAGCTGATTCCCCAGGGCACCCTCGTGCGCCTCGTGCTCACGCACGCGAAGCTCGCCGACGACGAGGAGCGCCGCAGCGTCACCGGCGGCTGGCACACGCACGTCGACACCCTGCAGGACCGGCTGCAGGGCCACGAGCCCGAAGCGTTCTGGACCCGCCACGCCGCCATCGAGGCGATGTACCGGCAGCGGGAGCACAACGGCTAGCCCATGAAAAAAGCCGCGGCACGCCGCGGCTTTTCGGGAAGTCGACGCGGCGCGTCAGGCCTTCTGCGACTTCGCGTAGGCCGCGATGCCGTCGCTGACTTCCTTCTTCGCGGCGTCCGGGCCGTCCCAGCCCGTGACCTTGACCCACTTGCCGGGTTCCAGGTCCTTGTAGTGCTCGAAGAAGTGCTGGATCGTCTTCAGGCGCAGCGGGTTCATGTCTTCCGGCTTCTGCCAGTGCGTGTAGATCGGCAGGATCTTGTCGATGGGCACGGCGAGCAGCTTGGCGTCGCCGCCGGCCTCGTCTTCCATCTTCAGGATGCCGATGGGACGGCACGGCACCACGACGCCCGGGAACAGCGGGAACGGCGTGATCACGAGCACGTCGACCGGGTCCCCGTCATCCGACAGCGTCTGGGGGATGTAGCCGTAGTTGCACGGGTAGTGCATCGCGGTGCTCATGAAGCGGTCCACGAACAGGGCCCCGCTCTCCTTGTCCACCTCGTACTTGACGGGGTCGGCGTTCATCGGGATCTCGATGATGACGTTGAACTGGTCGGGCGCTTTGGCCCCGGGGGTCACTTTGTCCAGGCTCATGGTGTGGTCGTCTCGTTGTAAGGCGCGGGGAAACCCGGATTTTATCCGCCCCGGCGGGTCGTTCCCTGACAGTGCCCTTACCGCTGGAAAACACCATGAGGACTTCCGGGCGTGCATCCCGTAGCATGCCCCGCAACACGCCCCGTGCTGGTACCAGGGGCTGCAAGGCATTCCGGTTCCGTTTCACTAGTCCACCCAGACGAAGAAGGAGTCCCCGATGTCCCAACCCCTGGCGCCGAACCTGCTGGCGTACCTCGCGCTGGCCTGCGGAGCGATCGCCGTCCTCTACGGCTTCTTCCAGCGCGGCTGGATCCTGAAGCAGGACCCCGGCAACCCGCGAATGCAGGAGATCGCCAACGCGATCCAGCAGGGTGCCGCCGCCTACCTGGCGCGGCAGTACAAGACGATCGGGCTCGTGGGGTGGTGCTCGCCATCCTGATCGGGGTCTTCCTCGACCTCGTGACCGCCGGCGGCTTCGTGCTGGGTGCGGTGCTCTCCGGGGCCTGCGGCTTCATCGGCATGAACGTCTCGGTGCGCGCCAACGTGCGCACCGCGCAGGCGGCCACGCAGGGCATCGCGCCCGCGCTGGCCGTCGCGTTCAAGGGCGGCGCCATCACCGGCATGCTGGTGGTGGGACTCGGCCTGCTCGGCGTGACGCTGTTCTTCCTGTTCCTCACGCGCGGCGGACCGGTCGCGCCCGAGTTGCTGGCGTCCAGCCTCAAGCCGCTGCTGGGCTTCGCGTTCGGTGCGTCGCTCATCTCCATCTTCGCGCGGCTGGGCGGCGGCATCTTCACGAAGGGTGCCGACGTGGGCGCCGACCTCGTGGGCAAGGTCGAGGCCGGCATCCCCGAGGACGACCCGCGCAACCCGGCCGTGATCGCCGACAACGTGGGCGACAACGTGGGCGACTGCGCCGGCATGGCCGCCGACCTGTTCGAGACCTACGCCGTCACGCTGATCGCCACGATGGCCCTCGGTGCGCTGGTGGTGCCGGCCGCGGCGCTGCAGGCCGTGATGTACCCGCTGGCGCTCGGCGGCTTCTCGATCATCGCGTCCATCATCGGCTGCAGCGTGGTGAAGGCGAGCCCCGGCATGAAGAACGTGATGCCCGCGCTCTACAAGGGCCTGGCGGTCGCCGGGGTCATCTCGCTCGTGGGCTTCTGGTTCATCACGAAGGCCGTGATGCCCGATGGCGCGCTGGGTGACGCCGGCTCGCAGATGCGCCTCTTCGGCGCCTGCGCCGTGGGCCTCGTGCTGACCGCCGCGATGGTGTGGATCACCGAGTTCTACACCGGCACCAACTACAAGCCGGTGCAGCACATCGCGCAGGCCTCCACCACCGGACACGGCACCAACATCATCGCGGGCCTCGGCGTGTCGATGCGCTCCACCGCGTGGCCGGTGCTCTTCGTCTGCATCGCCATCCTCGTGTCGTACCAGTTGGCCGGCCTCTACGGCATCGCCGTGGCCGCCACCGCGATGCTGAGCATGGCGGGCATCGTGGTCGCCCTCGATGCCTACGGCCCCATCACCGACAACGCCGGCGGCATCGCCGAGATGGCCGAACTGCCGGCCTCGGTGCGCGACATCACCGACCCGCTGGACGCGGTGGGCAACACCACGAAGGCCGTGACCAAGGGCTACGCCATCGGCTCGGCGGGCCTCGCCGCCCTCGTGCTGTTCGCCGACTACACGCACGCCCTCACCGCCCGCGGCCTCGTCGTGCGCTTCGACCTGTCCGAGCCCATGGTGATCGTGGGCCTCTTCATCGGCGGCCTGATCCCCTACCTGTTCGGTGCGATGGCGATGGAGGCCGTGGGCCGCGCCGCCGGCGCCGTGGTCGAGGAGGTGCGCCGCCAGTTCCGCGACATCAAGGGCATCATGGACGGCAGCGGCAAGCCCGAGTACGGCCGCGCCGTCGACATGCTCACCGGCGCGGCCATCAAGGAGATGGTGGTGCCGAGCCTGCTGCCGGTCATCGTGCCCATCCTCGTGGGCCTGCTGCTCGGCCCCGCCGCGTTGGGCGGGCTGCTGATGGGCACCATCGTCACGGGCCTCTTCGTCGCCATCTCGATGTGCACGGGCGGCGGCGCCTGGGACAACGCGAAGAAGTACATCGAGGACGGCCACCACGGCGGCAAGGGCTCCGAGGCCCACAAGGCCGCGGTGACCGGCGACACGGTCGGCGACCCCTACAAGGACACGGCCGGCCCGGCGGTCAACCCGCTGATCAAGATCATCAACATCGTCGCGCTGCTGATCGTGCCGCTGATCCCGGGCGGGCTCACGGCGAAGCCCGGCGTCGGGCAGGTCGACGTGCCGGCGATCCACGCGGTGGCCGCCGCGCCCGCGGCGCGGGCCACCACGCCCTGACCCGGCCCGCCGCGCCGAGTCAGAAGGAGGCCTGCGGGCCTCCTTCTGCTTTGGGGGTCCATGTATGAAAAACGCATAAGAAAAGCATCATTCAGTTGTTCCTTCACCATGCCCTCATCGGGATACTGGCACCTGTTCGGAAACCAACAGCAAAAAGGAACCTTCTGATGGCCAGCCTGCGACTCGGCGACACCGCCCCCGATTTCACCCAGCAATCCAGCGCCGGCGAGATCCGTTTCCACGACTGGCTCGGCAGCAGCTGGGGCGTGCTGTTCTCCCACCCGGCAGACTTCACGCCGGTGTGCACCACCGAGCTGGGCCTGACCGCCAAGCTCAAGGACGAGTTCGCAAAGCGCAACGTCAAGGCCATCGCGCTGTCGGTCGACCCGCTCGAGTCCCATGTGAAGTGGATCGAGGACATCAACACCACGCAGAAGACCGTCGTGGGCTTCCCGATCCTGGCCGACGCCGACCGCAAGGTCGCCGAGCTGTACGACCTGATCCACCCGAACGCCAGCACCACGGCCACCGTGCGCTCGCTGTTCGTGATCGACCCGAACAAGAAGGTGCGCCTGATCATCACGTACCCGGCCAGCACCGGCCGCAACTTCGACGAGATCCTGCGCGTGATCGACTCGCTGCAGCTCACCGATTCGCACAGCGTCGCCACGCCCGGCAACTGGAAGGACGGCGACGACGTGGTCATCGTCCCGTCGATCCAGGACCCCGAGGTCATCAAGCAGAAGTTCCCGAAGGGCTACACGGCCGTCACGCCGTACCTGCGCCTCACGCCCCAGCCCAACAAGTAAACCATCACGGGGCGCCAAGTACGCCCCGCTCCTGCTCTTTTCCGGGCCGGCAATCGGCCCGTTTTTCATCGCCTGGTCCCGACCCATGAACTTCCAACAACTGCGCTCGGTCCGTGAAGCGGTCCGCTGCGGCTTCAACCTCACCGAAGTCGCCAAGGTGCTGCACACCTCGCAACCCGGCGTGAGCCGGCAGATCCGCGAGCTCGAGGAAGAGCTCGGCGTCGACCTGTTCGTGCGCGCGGGCAAGCGCCTCACGTCGCTCACCGAGGTGGGCACGCTGATCGTGCCCATCGTCGAGAACATGCTCAACGACGCCGACAACCTGCGTCGCGCCGGCGAGGAGTTCACGAAGCAGGCCAACGGGCGGCTCTCGATCGCCGCCACGCACTCGCAGGCACGCTACGCGCTGCCGGGCGCCGTGCGCGACTTCCGCCAGCGCTACCCCAACGTCACGCTGAACCTGCACCAGGGCTCGCCCGAGCAGGTGGCCGAGATGCTCATCTCCGGCGAGGCCGACATCGGCATCGCCACCGAGGCGCTGAACAAGTTCGACAACCTGGTCGCCCTGCCCTGCTACCGCTGGACGCACAGCGTGATCGTGCCGCCCGACCACCCGCTGCTCGACGGCCAGCCGCTCACGCTCGAGCGCCTCGCGTCGTTCCCCATCATCACGTACAACGCCGGCTACACGGGCCGCATGCACATCGACGAGGCCTTCGAGGCCGCCGGCCTGTCGCTCGACCTCGTGCTGACCGCGATGGACGCCGACGTCATCAAGACCTACGTCGAGCTGGGCCTGGGCGTGGGCATCGTCGCCTCCATCGCCTTCGACGAGGAGCGCGACCGCTCCCTGCGCGCCATCGACGCCGGCCACCTGTTCTCGATCAACCTCACGAAGCTCGCGGTGCGTCGCGGCAGCTTCCTGCGCAGCTACGTGTACGACTTCATCGAGACCTTCGCCTCGACGCTGACGCACGACGTGGTGCAGAAGGCCATGGCCACGCGGCCGGGCGAGCGCATCGAGCTCTGATCGTCCGTTCCACCAACGACAAAGGCGGCCCGCGGGCCGCCTTTGTTCGTTCCAGCAAAGGCCCGCCGAAGCGGGCCCGGCATGTCAGATCAACGCCGCCGGATCCACCTGCTCCACCACCGGGTTCTGCCCCGCCGCGAACCGCGTGACACGGCGCGGCAGCAGGTGCACCTGGCTGCCGGTGACGAGGTTCAGGCGGTCGCGCAACGCGTTGTACTCGCTGCGCGGCATCTCGACGTCGACGTAGCTGCCGTCGTCCACCCGCTTGAACTCGATGCGGGTCTGCGGGCCCACCGTGAGCGCCTGCGACAGCGTGACCGGCAGCGCGCCGTCCTGCGGCGCGGCGAGGATCTCGAGCTCGTGCGGGCGCACGTAGCTCACGTCGCCCGGCTCCACCGAGCCGCCCGGGGCGTGCCCGAAGCGGCCGTGGAACAGGTTCACGTCGCCGAGGAACTGCAGCACGAACGGCGTGGCCGGACGGTCGTACACCTCGTCCGGCGTGCCGTCCTGCTCGATGCGGCCCTTGTTCATCACCACCACGCGGTCGGCCACTTCCATGGCCTCGTCCTGGTCGTGGGTCACGAACACGCTGGTGACATGCACCTCGTCGTGCAGGCGGCGCAGCCAGCGGCGCAGTTCCTTGCGCACCTTCGCGTCGAGCGCACCGAACGGCTCGTCGAGCAGCAGCACCTTCGGCTCCACCGCGAGCGCCCGCGCGAGCGCGATGCGCTGGCGTTGCCCGCCGGAGAGCTGGTGCGGGAAGCGGTCGGCGATCCAGTCGAGCTGCACGAGCTTGAGCAGGTCCATCACCTTCTCGCGGATCTTCGCCTCGCTCGGACGCGTGGCCTTCGGCCGCACGCGCAGGCCGAACGCGACGTTCTCGAAGATGCTCATGTGCGCGAAGAGCGCGTAGTGCTGGAACACGAAGCCGACGTTGCGGTCGCGCACGTCGTCGTGCGTGGTGTCGGCGCCGTGGAACAGCACCGAACCCGAGTCCGGACGCTCGAGGCCCGCGATGATGCGCAGCAGCGAGGTCTTGCCCGAGCCCGACGGGCCCAGCAGCGCGACGAGTTCACCCGACGGGATGTCGAGGTTCAGGTTGTCGCAGACGACCGTGGCCCCGAAGCGCTTGTTGAGGTTGCGGATCTGGATGCTCATGAGTGGTTTCCTTGGTTCTCGCTCGCGAGGCGCACTTCGTTCCGGACGCGGCGCTCGACGATGTACTTCAGCGCCATGGTGACGAGGGCGAGGCCGGCCAGCAGCGAGGCCACCGCGAACGCCGCCGCGAACTGGTATTCGTTGTAGAGGATCTCGATGTGCAGCGGCATCGTGTTGGTCTGCCCGCGGATGTGGCCGGAGACGACCGACACCGCGCCGAACTCGCCCATCGCGCGGGCGTTGCAGAGGATCACGCCGTACAACAGTGCCCACTTGACGTTGGGCAGCGTGACACGCCAGAACATCTGCCAGCCCGAGGCGCCGAGCACACGCGCGGCCTCCTCCTGCTCCTGGCCCTGGGCCTGCATCAGCGGGATCAGTTCGCGGGCGATGAACGGGAACGTGACGAACACGGTGGCCAGCACGATGCCCGGCACCGCGAACACGATCTTCAGGTCGTGGTCGCGCAGCCACTCGCCGAACCAGCCCTGCAGGCCGAACACGAGCATGTAGATCAGGCCCACGATCACCGGCGACACCGAGAACGGCAGGTCGATCAGCGTGAGCAGCACGTTCTTCCCGCGGAAGTCGAACTTCGCGATGGCCCAAGCGGCGGCCAGGCCGAACACGAGGTTCAGCGGCACCGAGATGGCGGCGGCGATCAGCGTCAGCTTGATGGCGTGCCACGCGTCCGGTTCGACGATGGCCGCGAGGTACACGTCCCAGCCCTTCTTCAGGGCCTCGACGAACACCGCGACGAGCGGCACGAACAGGAACAGCGTCAGGAACACGAGCGCGACGGCGATCAGCCCCCAGCGCACCCAGACGGGTTCGGCGGTGGCGGCGAGCGCGGAGCGGCGCACCTGGCCGCCCGGGGTGGTGGTGGGCACCGGGGCGGTGGAGGAATTCAATGCAGTCATGGGATCAGCCCCCCTGGCGCTTGCGCGCCCAGGCCTGGATCAGGTTGATGGCCAGCAGCATCACGAACGACACCACCAGCAGCACCACGGCGATGGCGGTGGCGCCCGCGTAGTCGTACTGCTCGAGCTTCGTGATGATCAGCAGCGGCGTGATCTCGGACACCATCGGCATGTTGCCGGCGATGAAGATCACCGAGCCGTACTCGCCGAGCGCGCGGGCGAAGGCCAGCGCGAAGCCGGTCAGCAGCGCCGGCATCATGATCGGGAACAGCACGCGGGTGAAGGTCTGCCAGCGGGAAGCGCCGAGCGTGGCCGCGGCCTCCTCGAGTTCCTTCTGCAGGTCTTCCAGCACCGGTTGCAGCGTGCGCACGACGAACGGCAGGCCGATGAAGGTCAGCGCCACGAACACGCCGACGGGCGTGTACGACACCTTGATGCCGAGCGGCGCGAGGAACTGCCCGATCCAGCCGTTGGCCGCGTAGAGCGCGGTGAGCGCGATGCCGGCGACAGCCGTGGGCAGCGCGAACGGCAGGTCCACGAGCGCGTCGACGAAACGCTTGCCGAAGAACTCGTAGCGCACGAGCACCCACGCGATGATCAGGCCGAAGAAGCCGTTCATCACGGCGGCGGCGAACGAGGCGCCGAAGGTGAGCCGGTACGACGCCATCACGCGGGGCGACGTGACCGTGTCCCAGAACTGCGGCCAGGTGAGCGTGAACGTCTTCAGGAACGCGGCCGACAGCGGGATCAGCACGATGACACACAGGTAGAACACCGTGAAGCCGAGCGCCAGGTCGAAGCCCGGGAGCACGCTGTGCCGCTTCAGGAGCGTGCGGGAGAGGAACATGGGAGGAAGGGTCCGCGAGCGGGAGGGAATCCCGGGCCGCGGGCGGCCCGGGAGGCGGAGGTCAGCGCTTCTTCGCGGCCGCGATCACCTGGTCGTAGGTGCCGCCGTCGTCGAAGTGGTCCTTCTGGGCCTTGGTCCAGCCGCCGAACACCTCGTCGACCGTGAACAGGTTGATCTTCGGGAACTGCTTCGCGTACTTGGCGAGCACCTTCTCCGAACGCGGGCGCAGGTTGTGCTGCGCGACGATCTCCTGGCCTTCGTCGGACCACAGGTACTTCAGGTAGGCCTCGGCCTGCTTGCGGGTGCCCTTGCGGTCCACCACCTTGTCGATCACCGACACCGGGTTCTCGGCCAGGATGCTGGTGCTCGGGTAGACGACGTCGAAGTCGCCGCCGAACTCGCGCAGGATCAGGGGCACTTCGCTCTCGAACGTGGCGAGCGCGTCGCCGATGTTGCGCTGGGCGAACGTGGTGGTGGCGGCGCGGCCGCCGCCGTCGAACACCGGCACGTTCGCGAAGATCTTCGTCACGGTGTCCTTGGCCTTCGCGGCATCACCGCCGCTCTTGATCACGGAGCCCCAGGCCGCGAGGTAGGTGTAGCGGCCGTTGCCGGTGACCTTGGGGTTCGGGATCACGACCGACACGCCCGGCTTGCCGAGGTCGGCCCATTCCTTGATGCCCTTCGGGTTGCCCTTGCGGACCAGGATGACCGAGGTCGACGTGCTGGGCGCACTGTTGTTCGGCAGGCGCTTGGCCCAGTCGGCCGGCACGAGGTTGCCCTGCGTGTGCAGGAAGTCGATGTCGTTGGCCTGGTTCATCGTGATCACGTCGGCCTCGAGGCCGTCGGCCACGCTGCGGGCCTGCTTGCTGGAGCCGCCGTGGGACTGGTTGATCGTGATGTCCTCGCCGGAGGTCTTCTTCCAGTAGGCGATGAACACCGGGTTGTAGTTCTTGTAGAACTCGCGGGCCACGTCGTAGCTGACGTTCAGCAGCGTGGGGCCGGCGGCCAGGGCGGCCGGCGCGGCACCGATCAGCAGCGAGGAGGCGACGGCGGCCAGGGCGGCGCGGCGGGTAACGGCGGCAGTTTTCATGGGCAAGAAGGGCCTGTTGGAAAAACAACAGGCATCCTAAGCGCCCCCGTAACATACGTAAACGACGGGATTTCCAGTTGCTTAGTCGAAAAACGAATAAGCAAGTCGTTCAGTTCGGTTCAGAGCAGCCAGTCGATGGGCAGCACGGACAACACCGTGATCAGCGCCCGCTTGAAGATCCCGGTGTTGGGCTCCTTCGTGTACTCGACCGGTGCCCCCCCCTCGGACCGTTCGATCCACACCAGGTCGCCCGCGTCGTCCAGCTTCACCTCGTAGGCAAGCAGCGGCACGTCCTCGTCGAACACCGTGCCGATGGCCCCGGCGAGCGTCGGGCTGTCGATGATCAGGCCCAGCTCGGTGTTCAGCCGGGCCGAGCGGGGGTCGAAGTTGAACGACCCGACGAAAGCGCGCCGGCCGTCCGCGGCGAAGGTTTTCGCGTGCAGGCTCGAGGCCGAGCTGCCGGTCATGCCGTTGCCCTTCTCCGGGCCCTTGTCCTTCTTTTTCTTCTTCGGCAGGTCGGACTGGCGCTTCAGCTCGAACAGCTGCACGCCCGCGGCCAGCAGCGGCTTGCGCCACTTGGCGTAGCCCGCGTGCACCGGCGCCACGTCGTTCGACTCCAGCGCGTTCGTCAGGATGCGCACCTTCACGCCCCGCGCCTGCATGCCGGTGAAGAGGTCCACCCCCGTCTGCTCGGGCACGAAGTATGGCGAGACGAGGTCGACCCGCGAGGTGGGCGAGCCGAAGATGACGCCCACCTGGTGGGTCAGCAGGCCCTTCGCGTCGGCACGGTCCAGGCCCTTGGCCGGGTCGTCGCTCACCAGCTGCGTGGCGGCCCACTCCTGGGACAGGCGGCCGGCCAGCAAGGCCTGCACGATGTCGCTCTCGCGCACCGCCGCCACGTAGCCCGCGGTCTCGGGCGCCGCCCGGTGCCGAGCCAGTTCCTCGGCGAAGGCGGCCCGGGCGGCGGCGTCGGCCGGCGGCACCAGACGCGACGCGGGGTACGCCGACTCGCTGGCCCAGTAGCGGTCGAACTCCTTCGACACCTCCTGCACCGCGGGGCCCGCGGCGACCACGTCGAGGTCGGAGAACACCGTGCCGTCGGTCGCGCCGAAGTATTCGTCGCCCACGTTGCGGCCGCCGACGATGGTGACCTGGTTGTCCGCCGTGAACGACTTGTTGTGCATGCGCCGGTTCAGGCGCGAGAAGTCGGTGAGGTAGCCCAGCATCCGCGCCCCGCGCAGCGGGAACGGGTTGAACAGGCGCACTTCGATGTCCGGATGGGCATCGAGCGCCGCGATCGCGGGGTCGAGGCCGGACGTGTTGTTGTCGTCGAGCAGCAGCCGCACGCGCACGCCCCGGTCGGCGGCGTCCTTCAGCGCGGCGAACAGCAGCAGGCCGGACAGGTCCCGGTGCCAGATGTAGTACTGGACGTCGAGGGACCGCTCGGCCACGTCCGCCAGCAGCACGCGGGCGGCAAAAGCGTCCCGGGGATCGTTGAGCGGGTGGATGCCCGTCAGCCCGGGGTGGGCCGCGGCGGCCGGCGCCACGGCGCGGCCGAGCCGCGTGTCGTCGGTGCCGGTCAGCGCGGTCGACTCGGGCCGCGGGTCCAGCGGCGGCAGCTGCGCGCAGCCCACGAGACCCGTCAGCACGCAGGCCGCCAGCAGGACACGGAACATGGCGGCGGCCCGTCGGGGCGGGTCAACGCTCCATGATCTGCACGACCGCCGCCTTCGGGATCGTGGCTTCCTTGCCGTTGGCGTCCTTGTAGGTGTAGGTGCCGGTCTTCTCGTCGAGGTCCGGGCGGCCCGAGCTGACGATGAGGCGCCCCTCGGTGGTGCTCATGATGTATTCGGTGGTGCTGCAGGCCGTGAGCAGCGAGGCGAGCAGGATGGCGGCGAGCGGGGTGAAGCGGACGTTCATCGAAATCTCCTGATTGGAGCACCGGTCCATCGCGTCGTGTGCGATGTCCGGCGGTTCGTGTGCGCCCGCGGCCTGACCCGGTCCGGCTCTCCCAGCCCGGAAACTCCCTCGGCCTTCTACTGCTTGGAACGGGCACCGTGATTGTGCGCACGGCCCCGCCCGTTCGTCGACCTGCCCTTTGGTGCAGCAGGTGCGGCCGGCCGGCGCCCGCTCCCGCGGACCCCGGCCGGTGGTCCATCACTTCTTCGTGTAGATCTGGTCGAACACGCCGCCGTCGGCGAAGTGCGTCTTCTGGGCCTTGGTCCAGCCGCCGAACACCTCGTCGATGGTGAAGAGGTTCACCTTCGGGAAGTTCTTCGCGTACTTGGCGGCGACCTTCTCGTCGATCGGGCGGTAGAAGTTCTTCGCGGCGATCTCCTGGCCTTCGGCGCTGTAGAGGTACTCGAGGTAGGCGTTGGCCACGTCACGCGTGCCACGCTTGTCGACGACCTTGTCGACCACCGTCACGGGCGGCTCGGCCAGGATGCTGCTGGGCGGGTAGACGATGTCGAACTTGCCGTCGCCGAACTCCTTGATCGACAGGTGGGCCTCGTTCTCCCAGGCCAGCAGCACGTCGCCGATGCCGCGTTCGGCGAAGGTCACGGTCGAGCCGCGGGCGCCCGAGTCCAGCACCGGCACGTTCTTGAAGAGGTTCGACACGAACTCCTTGGCCTTGGTGTCGTTGCCGCCCGGCTGGCGCAGTGCGTAGCCGTAGGCCGCGAGGTAGCCCCAGCGCGCGCCACCGGACGTCTTCGGGTTGGCGGTGATCACCGACACGCCCGGCTTGACCAGGTCGCCCCAGTCCTTGATGCCCTTCGGGTTGCCCTTGCGCACGAGGAAGATGTAGGTCGAGGTGTACGGCGAGCTGTTGTGCTTCAGGCGCTTCTGCCAGTCGGGCGTGATCAGCTTGGCCTTCTCCGAGATCTCGTCGATGTCGTAGGCCAGGGCCAGCGTGGTCACATCGGCGTCGATGCCGTCGATCACCGAACGGGCCTGCTTGCCCGAACCGCCGTGCGACTGCTTCACGGTCACGTTGTCCCCGGTCTTGGCCTTCCAGTACTTCGCGAACGCGGCGTTGTACTCGACGTACAGCTCGCGGGTGGGGTCGTACGAGACGTTCAGGAGCGAGATGTCCTTGGCGAGGGCGGCGCCGGCGACGAGCGTGAGGGCGGTGGCGGCGATCAGGTGACGCAGGCGGTGGCGCATGGAAGTTCTCTTTCTTCGGGGTTCGGCGGACACGTCGTCCGGATGCTTCGCATGCTAGAAACCGTCAGGAGTTTGGAGAACGAATCAAACGACCGATGTTTATTCGAAAACTGAGTAAACCGGGCGTCAGGTGACGCCCGCCCCCTCAGACCGCCCAGCGAAGCGCGTGCGCCGCGGTGGTTTCCGGCACCCAGTCCGGCGCGACCTCCCCCTCGGGCTGCTGCAGCACGCGGTTCAGGATCTGCTCCTCATAGGCCGCGAACGCCGGGTTGCGGTGACGCGGGCGCGGCAGGTCGACGCGCTGGTCGAGCGCGATCCGGTGGTCCTCGATCAGCACCACGCGGTCGGCCAGGGCCACGGACTCGGCCACGTCGTGCGTCACCAGCAGCGCGGTGAAGCCGTGGCGCTGCCACAGGCTCTCGATCAGGCGGTGCATCTCGATGCGGGTCAGCGCGTCGAGCGCGCCCAGCGGCTCGTCGAGCAGCAGCAGGCGCGGCGCATGCACCAGCGCGCGCGCGAGTGCCACCCGCTGCCGCTGGCCGCCCGACAGCACGGCCGGCCACTCCTTCGCGCGGTCGGCCAGCCCCACCTGGGCCAGCGCCTCGGCGGCACGTTCGCGCCCCTCGGCACCGCTCAGCCCCAGCGCCACGTTGTCGAGCACGCGTTTCCACGGCAGCAGGCGCGCATCCTGGAACATGATGCGGATGTCCTGGCGGTGCAGTTGCGCATCGTCGCCGTCGAGCGTGATCTGCCCGGACGTCGCCGTCTCGAGGCCGGCGAGCAGGCGCAGCAGCGTGCTCTTGCCGCAGCCGCTGCGGCCCACGATCGACACGAACTCGCCCGGCTCGATGCGCAGGTCGACGTTCTGCAGCACGTCGCGGTCGCCGTAGCGCTTGACGATGCCCTTCGCGTTCACGGCCGCGCCGTGCGGCCGGCTCGTGGCCGGAGCTCGGGCGATGGGTTGGCTGCGGCCTTGCAGCGGCGCGTAGGCGGCGATGGCGCCACCGTTGATCTGGAGGTCTTGCTGGCTCATCTCGTCGTCTCGCTCAGGTCCTGGGTTGCGGCTGGTAGCCGGGGTGCCAGCGCAGCCACCAGCGTTCGAGGCCCTTCGCGGCCACGTCGGCGAGCTTGCCCAGCAACGCGTAGAGGAGGATGCCCACCAGCACCACGTCGGTCTGCAGGAACTCGCGGGCGTTCATCGTCATGTAGCCGATACCGGCCTGGGCCGAGATGGTCTCGGCGACGATCAGCAGCACCCACATCAGCCCGAGCGAGAAGCGCACGCCGACGAGGATGGAGGCCATCGCCCCGGGCAGGATCACCTGCCGGTACAGCGGCCAGCCCGACAGCCCGTAGCTGCGCGCCATCTCGATCAGGCCCTTGTCCACCGAGCGGATGCCGTGGAACGTGTTGAGGTACACGGGGAAGAACACGCCCAGCGCGACGAGGAACAGCTTGGCCGTCTCGTCGATGCCGAACCACAGGATCACGAGCGGGATCAGCGCCAGCGCCGGGATGTTGCGGATCATCTGCAGCGTGGAGTCGAGCAGCGTCTCGGCCGAACGGAAGGTCCCCGTCACCAGGCCCAGTGCGAGGCCCAGCCCGCCGCCGATCGCGAAGCCCACCAGCGCGCGCCATGTGCTCGTCGCCACGTGCGTCCAGATCTCACCCGAGACGGTGAGCGCCCAGAAGGCCTTCACGACGGCCCACGGCTCGGGCAGCACGCGTGTGGAGAGCCAGCCGGCCTGCGACGAGACCTGCCAGGCGGCCAGCACGAAGACGGGAAAGACCCACGGCAGCGAGGCCTGGATCCAGGGGCGGGAGAAGAAGCGCTCAGACGGAGAGCTGGATGTCCGTGACACGGTGACCTCGCGGGGAATCGATGTGGTGGTGGGACGGCTCGTGCAGTTCGAGCCGGTTGCCGAAGGGGTCCTCGACGAAGACGCGGGCCTCGCCCGTGGGCAGCGGCGCCACCTGCACGGGGTGGCCCGCGGCGCGCAGTTTCTCGACCAGCGCGTCGAGCGCATGCACCCGCAGCCCGAGGTGCGCCTGCGGCGCGACGCCCGTGTAGGCGCCCTCGCGCAGGTCCAGGCGCTGCCAGCCCAGCGAGAAGTGCAGGCTGCCCGGCCGGTCGAGCAGCGGGTCGCGCACCTCCTTCAGGCCGAGCAGCGTCTCGTAGAACGCCCTCGCCTTCGGCAAGGCGCCGACCGGGATCGGCAGCTGGATGTGGTCCACGCCCTGGACACGGTCCGGCAGGTGAGCGCTCATCTGGGTGCGGTCCTCAGCTCTGCGAGACCTTGGGCACGTAGGTGTTCGCGACGATCTCGCCGAACGGCCCGGTGAGCGCCTGGGCCGACAGCTTCTCGCGCACGTTCAGCGGCAGCAGCGGGAACACGAGTTCGGCGAAGCGGTGCGCTTCCTCCAGGTGCGGGTAGCCCGACAGGATGAAGTACTCGAGACCGAGGTCGGCGTATTCCTTGATGCGGTCGGCCACCTGCTGCGGGTTGCCCACGAGCGCCGTGCCGGCGCCGCCCCGCACGAGGCCCACGCCGGCCCACAGGTTCGGCGACACCTCGAGGCCTTCGCGGATGTCGTTCTTGTTGAACTTGCCCTTGTTCAACTCGGCCATGCGGCGCTGGCCCACCGAGTCCATCTGCGCGAACTTCTTCTGCGCGGCGGCGATGGTGGCCTCGTCGAGGTGCGAGACCAGCTCGCCCGCGGCGCGCCAGGCCTCGTCCTCGGTCTCGCGCACGATCACGTGCAGGCGGATGCCGAACTCGAGCGTGCGGCCGTGCTTGGCGGCGCGGGCCCGGATGTCGGCCACCTTCGCGGCCACGGCCTCGGGCGCCTCGCCCCAGGTCAGGTAGGTGTCGAGCTGTTCGGCCGCGAGGTCGTGCGCCTCCTCCGACGAACCGCCGAAGAAGATCGGCGGGTACGGCTTGTTGACCGGCGGGTACAGCACCTTGCTGTTCTTCACCTGCAGGTGCTTGCCCTCGTACGTGAACGGCTCGGCATCGTGGCTCTTCGCGAGCACCTCGCGCCAGATCGTCAGGAAGTCGCGCGACAGCTCGTAGCGCTCCGAGTGCGGCAGGAACAGGCCGTCGCCCTCGAGCTCCTCGGCGTCACCACCGGTCACGAGGTTCACGAGCAGGCGGCCGTTCGACATGCGGTCGAAGGTGGCGGCCATGCGCGCCGACTGCGACGGCTGCACGAGGCCCGGGCGCAGCGCCACCAGGAACTTGAGGTTGCGCGTGGCCTCGATCAGCGCCGACGCGACGATCCAGGAGTCCTCGCACGAGCGGCCCGTGGGCAGCAGCACGCCTTCGTAGCCGAGGCTGTCGGCGGCGATGGCCACCTGCTTGAAGTAGTCGAGCGTGGCCACACGGGCGCCCTTGCTGGTGCCGAGGTAGCGCGAGTCGCCGTGGGTGGGGATGAACCAGAGGATCTTCATGGGGCGTCCTGGAGGAAGGTCGTGGACACGCCTTCCTCGCTTGTTGTCGAAGTCGTGACGGTACGCAGCCCCCGACCTGCTGGAAACGAAGCAAATCGCCTTTGCTTCGGCAGATTCCGACGAAGGTCGGGCGTGCGTTCGATCAGCGCGTCGCCGTCCAGGCGGCTTCACGCACGACGATGGCCTTCGGGATCAGCTTCAATTCGAAGAACGTGTCCGCGATCTGCTGCTGTTGCGCGATCACCGTGTCCGTCACCGGCTTCACGTCGAATTCGTAGCGGCGCAGGCTCAGCTCCACCACGTCGACCGGCAGGCCCTGCAGCGGTGCGATGATCTCGGCGGCCTGCTTCAGGTTCGCCTTGAGCCAGCGGCCCTGCGCCACGGCGTCGTCGAACAGCGCCTGGATCACCTTCGGGTTCTTGCCCACGTACTCGCGTTCGCCCAGGTAGTACTGGTAGTTGTTGACGAGGGCCGTGCCGTCGGCGAGCACGCGCGCGCCGGTCGCCTTCTCGGCGGCGGCCTGGAACGGGTCCCAGATCACCCAGGCATCCACCGCCTTGCTCTCGAACGCGGCACGTGCGTCGGCCGGCGGCAGGTACACGGCCTGCACGTCGCTGAACTTGAGGCCGTTCTTCTCGAGCAGCTTCACGAGCAGGTAGTGCACGTTCGAGCCCTTGTTGAGCGCGACCTTCCGGCCCTTCAGCTCGGCGACCGACTTGATGGGCGAGTCCTTCGACACGAGGATGGCTTCGGCCGTGGGCGCCGCCGGGTCGTGCCCGATGTACGCGAACTTGGCACCCGCGGCCTGCCCGAAGATCGGCGGCGCCTCGCCCACGTAGCCCACGTCCACCGCGCCCACGTTCAGGCCTTCGAGCAGTTGCGGGCCGGCCGGGAACTCGACCCACTTCACACCCACGCCCAGCGGCTGCAACCGCTTCTCGAGCGTGCCCTGCGCCTTCTGCAGCACGAAGAGGCTCGCCGACTTCTGATAGCCGATGCGCAGCGTGTTGGCTTGCGCGTAGGCCGCACCGGTGGCGGCGAGGGAGAGCGCGAGGCCGATCAGGCCGCGGCGGGACAGGAGGGAATGTGTCATGGGTCCTCGATGGAGTGATGGCTGGGAATCAGGCGTGCCGGAAGATCGGCAACGCGTGGCACAGTACGCAGCACGGCTTCATCGGCCAACGAATCGTTTCGGGTTTGCATTCAGGAAAAGCGCATGGACACCACCGCATCGGACGTCATCACCTTCTGGCGCGAGGCCGGCCCGGGCCGCTGGTTCCGCAAGGACGACGCCTTCGACACCGCGTTCCGCCAACGCTTCGAGGCCGCGCACGAGGCAGCCGCGTCGGGCGCGCTCGCGGACTGGGCGGACACGGCCGACGGCGCGCTCGCGCTGCTGATCCTGCTGGACCAGTTCCCGCGCAACGCCTTCCGCAACAGCCCGCGCATGTTCGCCACCGATCCCCAGGCGGTCGCCATCGCGGACAAGGCGATCCACGCCGGGTTCGACCTGGCGGTCGACCCGGCGCTGCGTGCGTTCTTCTACATGCCGTTCATGCACTCGGAGCGCCTGTTGGACCAGCAACGCTGCGTCACGCTCTCGACGCCGATCGGCGGCGGCACGCTCGACTACGCCCGCATCCACCTCGAGGCCATCGAACGCTTCGGGCGCTTCCCGCACCGCAACGCGCTGCTGGGTCGCACCACGACGCCGGAGGAGCAGCACTACCTCGACAGCGGCGGGTTCAAGGGCTGACGCCCTCCGCGGTCACGAATAGGCGGTGGGTTCGGGCAGTTCGCCCAGCAGCGCGTGCCGGCCGAGGGTGCGCAGCTTGTAGTCCACCGGGTCGTGCAGGGTGTGCACGCGGGCGTTGCGCCAGAAGCGGTCGAGGCCGAGCCGGGTCGAGGTGGACCGCGCCCCCGTCAACTCGAACAGCTGCGAGCTGACCTCGATCGCGGCGCGGTGCGCCAGCACCTTCGCCTCGGCCACGGCCAACGCCACCTCGCCGCGATCCGCTGCCGTCAGCGCGGCACCGCGCCGGAAAGCCTGATCGAGCCGCTGCGCGGCGTCGTCGGCGAGGACGATCGCCGGTCGAACCTTGAGCCACAGGTCGCCGTAGCGGTGCTGCACGAACGGGTCGTCGGCGGCCCGCGACACGCCGGAGGCGAACCACGGGCGCGACTCCTCCACCGTGTAGCGGCGGGCCGCATCGAACGCGCCCCGCGCGATGCCGGTGTAGAGGTTCACGAGAATCAGCTGCGCGAGCTGCGAGCGCAGCGTGGCCTGCGGTGTGGGCACCGTGCCCGGCGCCTGAAGCACCTCGGCGTGCGCGAGCGCCACCTGGTCGAACGTGACGGTGCCGCTGTCGGTCTGACGCTGGCCGAACGCGTCCCAATCGCCCTGCACCGCGACACCGTCGCGCCCCGTGGGCACCACGCCGACGAGCAGCGCTTCGCGGTCGGGCAGCCACGCGGACACCACCAGTTGGTCCGACCCCAGCGCCCCCGATGCGAACCCCTTGAGACCGTCGAGGCGGTAGCCGCCGTCGACTTCCGTCGCCACGAGGCGCTTGTCCAGCGGGTTGAGTGCGTTGCCCCAGAACCAGCCGTGTTCGATGGTGCCGCGCAGGTAGCGGGCATGCTGTTCCGGCGAGCCGTAGAGCTGGACGCTCGCGAGTTGCAGGTGGTGGAAGCCGTAGACGTGGGCCAGCGCGCTGTCCGCCTCGGCAAGCCGCCGCAGCGTGCGATAGAAGGTGGGCCAGTCGGCGCCCTGCCCCCCGTGGGCCGCGGGGATGGTGAGGCTCAGCAACCCGCTGTCGCGGATCCATTGCCGCTCCTCGGCGGCGTGGCCGCCGGCCTGGTCGCGGGCCACGGCGGTCGTGGCGAGGCGGAGGGCCAGGCGGTCCGCCATGGTTTCGGCCGAGGCGGCCTGCGGATTCAGGGGGATCACGAAGCTCATGGGGCACGGGCCTCCGGTGCGCCTCGGCGAGGCGGCAAGAGCGCAGTGTGCCAGCCAGGGGGGGCCCCTGGAAACGACGCGAACCACCGACCGGTCCTCGGGAAACGCAGATGGGCAGATGGCGGCGCCGCGCGCCACCCGTCACCCGCCGCCGTCCGCTCATCGCCCCACGCACAACGCGCCCGCGAATTTGTCCTATAAATCGGAGGTCAGACCAGGGAGCGTCACAGAGATGACCAACGACGACATCATCGACATCGCGGCGGGTCTGCCCATCGACCCCGCCACCGATTCACCCGACGGCCAGGTGTGGCGGCTGCTGTGCGCGCAGACGCTCGTGGAGCTCGATCCCGGGCTCGCGGGCATCCGCGCCGACGACATCGCCGCCGAGCTGGCCACCACCACGGGCTACCGCGAACTCGACGCCGACGCGGCCGCGTACCTGTGGCTGGCCCGCACGCAGGGTGTGTCCCAGCTGATCGACGGGGAGTAAACCTCCCCGGGGATGGTCCCGCCGTCCTTCAGGCCGGCGGAAGAGGTGCGTCCGCCCTCAGAAGTAGCCGGCCTGCTGCACCCCGCCCACCACGGCCTTGGTCAGCGAATCGAGCTGCCAGTTGAGGTCGGTGGAGTCGCGGGTGCTCGCCTTGCCGGTCCACAGCAGCCGGCCGCTGCCCACGTCGCTCAGGCTCGCGTTGGCCACGTAGCCGTAGGTCATGCGGGACCCGCCGATCGGGGCCGAGATGCCCACCCCGCCGAAGCCACCGCCGCGGCCGTAGTAGCCGCCCGAGCCCACGCCGAAGCCCACGGTCACGCCCGAGCTGCTGCCGTACCGCTGGTAATCGGGGCTCACCTTGGTGTTGAAGATCACCCGGGCCTTCACGGCCCGGGCCTCGTCGGTCAGGCGAACCGGCGACGCGTCGACGTTGTTCGGCAGCAGCGCGGTGTTCGCGCCATAGGTGCGCAGCTCCGCGGCCACCTTGTCCTGGCACATCTGCCGCACGACCAGTTCCTCGGCCTCGCAGACGACCAGAACGGTGCTGCCCCGCAGGGATTCGGCCGGGGTGGCCGGGTCCTTCCACTGGGCATCGAGGGGGGCGACGCCGCAGCCGGCCAGGGCGGCGGACAGGGTGGCGACAGCGGCGATCGGGCGAATGTTCATGGTGCTCTCCGGGGGGGCGGCTCGTACCGCACACGTACTGTTGTAACGCGTCCGGCGCATTCCGGTCGACTCCGGGGCGCAGATTCGGTTCCGGTCCTCTCCCGAGACGGGCTGCCGTCCGACACCGTTGGATCGTGCACACCCTCCTGTGGTGCAGCCGCCACGCGATGGCCAGGAGTGTGTCCGCTGCGAAATACACTCGCCGCGCCGTGCGGGGGGAGCACGGTGAAGTACCGCTCACCCACAACACCAACTCAAAGACATTCACACCATGAAAAAGATCATCATGACGGCCGTGGCCGCCAGCGCGGCACTCCTGGTCAGCGGAGGAGCACTCGCCCAGGGATACGTCGGCGGCGCCTTCGGCCCGTCCCATGTCGACGCCGACTGCGGCGGCGCCAGCTGCGACAACAGCGACGTCGGCTACAAGTTCTTCATCGGCTATGGCTTCGGCAACGGCCTCGCCGTCGAAGGCATGTACTTCGACCATGGCGAAGCCACGCTCACGGACGGCCCGCTCCGCGCCAAGTTCAAGGGTTCCGGCGCCGGCATCGGCCTGGCCGGCTCGGCCCAGTTCACCACGCTGATCTCCGGCACCGCGCGCCTGGGCATCGCATCGAACACCGCGAAGATCACCGCGAGCAACGGGTTCTTCTCCGGCTCGGACTCCGAAACCAACACCGTCCCGTACTTCGGCTTCGCAGTCGGGTTCAACGTGGCCCGCGGCCTGACCATCGACGCCGGCGTCGACTTCACGCGTTTCGAGTACGAAGGCGAGAAGGCCGACTCGCGCCTGATCAGCGTGGGCCTCACCTACAAGTACTGACCGGCCCTCGGGCTGAAACGGAAAGGCCCGCAACCGCGGGCCTTTCTGCTTTCAACGCCGGCACTCGTTCAACCGACCCAGCGCCGCGCGTTCGCGAACAGTCGCGCCCAAGGGCTGGCGTCGCCGCGATCCCCGCTCGTCCAGCTCATCTGCACGTTGCGGAACACCCGCTCCGGGTGCGGCATCAGCGCGGTGAAGCGGCCGTCCGGCGTGGTGACGGCGGTGAGGCCCTCCGGGCTGCCGTTCGGGTTGAACGGGTACACCTCGGTGGGCGCGCCGTGGTGGTCCACGTAGCGCATCGCGCGGTGCACCTTCGCCGCGTCGCCGCGCTGCGAGAAGTCGGCGAAGCCTTCGCCGTGGGCGACGGCGATGGGCACCCGCGAGCCGGCCATGCCGGTCAGGAACACCGACGGGCTCTCCAGCACCTCGACGAGCGACAGGCGCGCCTCGAACTGCTCGCTGCGGTTGCGCGTGAACTTCGGCCAGGCCTCGGCGCCCGGGATGATGGGGGCCAGCGCCGCCATCATCTGGCAGCCGTTGCACACGCCCAGGGCCAGCGTGTCCTGGCGCTTGAAGAAGGCCTCGAACTGCTCGGCCAGCTTCGGGTTGAACATCACCGACCGCGCCCAGCCTTCGCCGGCGCCCAGCGTGTCGCCGTAGCTGAAGCCGCCGCAGGCGACGAAGCCCTGGAACCCGGTCAGCACCGCGCGGCCCGACTGCAGGTCGCTCATGTGCACGTCGTAGGTGTCGAAGCCCGCCTTCGACATGGCATAGCTCATCTCGACGTGGCTGTTCACGCCCTGCTCGCGCAGGATCGCCATCTTCGGGCGGGCCGTGTTCACGAACGGGGCGGCCACGTCCTCCTTCGGGTCGAAGGTGAGGTGCACGTGCAGGCCCGGGTCGTTCTCGGCGCCGGCAGCGGCGTGTTCGGCCTCGGCGCAGGCCGGGTTGTCGCGCAGCGCGGCAATGCGCGCGCTGACGTCGTCCCAGGCCTGGTGCAGGTCGCGCAGCGGGGCCGAGAAGACCTGCTTCGCGTCGCGCCACACCTCGACGATGCCGCGGACGTTGGTCTTGCCGATGAAGTGGCTGTGTTTGCTCAGGCCGTGCTCGCGCAGGGTCTGCATGACCTCGTTGCGCACGGCGGTGGGCACCTGCAGCACCACGCCCAGCTCTTCGTTGAACAGCGCGCGCAGCGTCAGTTCCTCGCGGCGGGCGTTCACCTGGCCGGCCCAGTTCTTCGAATCGCCGAACTCGGCGCGGCTGTCGCTGATGCCGTCGCCTTCGGTGACCAGCAGGTCCACGTTCAGGCTGACGCCGAGGTGGCCCGCGAAGGCCATCTCGCAGGCCGCGGCCCACAAGCCGCCGTCGCTGCGGTCGTGGTACGCGAGGATGCGGCCCTGGGCGCGCAGCGCGTTCACGGCCGACACCAGCGCCTTCAGCTGGGCCGGATCGTCCACATCGGGCACGCGGTCGCCGAACTGGTTCAGCACCTGGGCGAGCATCGAGCCGCCGAGGCGGCCCTGGCCCTGGCCGAGGTCGACCAGCACCAGCGTGGTGTCGCCGGCCTGCAGCTGCGGCGTGAGCGTGGGGCGCACGTCGGCGAGCGACGCGAACGCGGTGACCACGAGGCTCACCGGCGCGGTGACCTGGCGCACGTCGTTGTTGTCGGTCCAGCGGGTGCGCATGGACAGGCTGTCCTTGCCCACCGGCACGCTGATGCCGAGGGCCGGGCACAGGTCCATGCCGACGGCCTTCACGGTCTCGTACAGCGCGGCGTCTTCACCGGGTTCGCCGCAGGCGGCCATCCAGTTGCAGCTCAGCTTCACGCGCGGCAGGTCGATGGGCGCGGCCAGCAGGTTCGTGATGGCCTCGGCCACGGCCATGCGGCCGGAGGCCGGGGCGTCGAGGGAGGCCAGCGGCGAACGTTCGCCCATGGCCATGGCCTCGCCCTGGAAGCCGCTGTAGTCGGCGAGCGTGACGGCCACGTCGGCCACCGGCACCTGCCACGGGCCGACCATCTGGTCACGGCTGTTGAGGCCGCCCACGGTGCGGTCGCCGATGGTGATCAGGAAGCGCTTGCTCGCCACCGTCGGGTGGCGCAGCACGTCGAAGGCCACCTTCTCCAGCGACACGCCGTTCAGGTCCACGGGCTTGAGCACGCGCTCCACGCGCTTGACGTCGCGGTGCATCTTCGGCGGCTTGCCGAGCAGCACCTCCATGGGCATCTTGATGGCCTGCTCGCCACCCGGGCCGTCTTCCAGCACCAGTTCCTTCTCGGCGGTGGTGACGCCCACCACGGCGAACGGGCAGCGCTCGCGTTCACAGAAGGCCTGGAACACCGGCAGCGCCTCGGGCGAGACCGCCATCACGTAGCGTTCCTGGCTCTCGTTGCACCAGATTTCCTTCGGGGCCAGGCCCGACTCCTCCAGCGGCACCTTGCTCAGGTCGAAGCGGGCGCCCAGCGAGGCGCCGTCCACCAGCTCGGGGAAGGCGTTCGAGATGCCGCCCGCACCCACGTCGTGGATGGCCAGGATGGGGTTGGCTTCACCCAGCGCCCAGCAGTGGTTGATGACTTCCTGCGCACGGCGCTGGATTTCCGGGTTGCCGCGCTGCACCGAATCGAAGTCGAGTTCGGCGGCGTTGGCGCCCGCGGCCATCGAGCTGGCGGCGCTGCCGCCCATGCCGATGCGCATGCCCGGGCCGCCCAGCTGGATCAGCAGCGTACCGGGGGCGAAGACCACCTTCTGCGTCTGCGACGCCGAGATCTGCCCGAGGCCGCCCGCGATCATGATGGGCTTGTGGTAGCCGCGGCGGATGGCGTCGGCGCCCTCGCCCACGGTCTGCTCGTACACGCGGAAGTAGCCGCCGAGGTTCGAGCGGCCGAATTCGTTGTTGAACGCGGCGCCGCCCAGCGGGCCGTCGATCATGATCTGCAGGGGGCTCGCGATGTGCTCGGGCTTGCCGTACGGGGCCTGCTCCCACGGCTCGTTCGTGCCGGGCAGGTTCAGGTTCGACACGCTGAAGCCGGTCAGGCCCGACTTCGGGCGCGAGCCGCGGCCGGTGGCGCCCTCGTCGCGGATCTCGCCGCCGGAGCCGGTGGACGCGCCGGGGAACGGCGAGATGGCCGTCGGGTGGTTGTGCGTCTCGACCTTCATCAGCACGTGCACGGTGTCCTGCTTCGGGCCGTACTTCTCACCCTCGCCCGGCAGCCAGCGTTCGATGGTGCCGCCCTCCATCACCGACGCGTTGTCGCTGTAGGCGATCACGGTGTGCTGGGGCGCCAGCTTGTGGGTGTTGCGGATCATCTGGAACAGCGAGTGTTCCTGCGCCTCGCCGTCGATGGTGAAGTTCGCGTTGAAGATCTTGTGGCGGCAGTGTTCGCTGTTGGCCTGCGCGAACATCATCAGCTCGACGTCCGTCGGGTTGCGCTTGAGGCCGGTGAAGGCGTCCACCAGGTAGTCGATCTCGTCGTCGGACAGGGCCAGGCCGAAGTCCTTGTTGGCCGAGACCAGCGCCGAGCGGCCGAGGGACAGCACGTCGACGTGTTCCATCGGGCGTCCGGCGCGTTCGTCGAACAGGTGGACGGCGTCCTCGCGCTGCAGCAACACGCTCTCGGTCATGCGGTCGTGCAGCAGCGCGGCGGCGGCCTGCAGTTCCTCGGCCGTCAGGGCCTTCGCCCCGCCCAGCAGCCCGGTCTTGAGCGTCAGGCGGAATTCCGTGACCCGCTCCACCCGCTTGATGGCCAGGCCGCAGTTGTGGGCGATGTCGGTGGCCTTGGAGGCCCAGGGCGACACGGTGCCCAGGCGGGGCGCCACCACGATCAGCGCGCCGTCGCTCGGGCCGGTGTAGGCATCGCCGTACTTCAGCAGGGCTTCCAGCGTGGCCACGGCCGGCGCCGGCAGCTGCGCTTCGCTCCAGACCCAGTGCACGTGGCGGGCCGAGACGCCGGTGATGCGGGGGGACACGGCCTGCAACCGGGGCAGCAGCGCCTGGGCGCGGAAGGCCGACAGGGCGTTGCCGCCCTCGAAATGCAGCAGATGCTTGGAGGTAGAAGTCACGCTTGGGCGGGTGTTTGTGGCAAAAGGCCGACCTCGGCCCGGGGGGCAGCGATCGGTGAATCCGGGATTTTACGGGGTCGGTGAGATAATTGCGGACTATGAGCATCGTGATCAAAGACGCCGCCGGGATCGCCGGCATGCGCACCGCCTGCCGCCTCGGCTCCGAAGTCCTGGACATGCTGACCCCGCACATCGTGCCGGGCATCACCACCCGGGAGATCGACCGGCTCGCGCACGACTACATGGTCAACGTGCAGAAGAGCATCCCGGCCACGCTGAACTACCAGCCGCCGGGCCACCCGCCCTACCCGGCGTCGCTCTGCACCTCGGTCAACGACGTCGTGTGCCACGGCATCCCCGACGACGTGCCGCTCAAGGACGGCGACATCGTCAACGTCGACGTCACCCCGATCTACGACGGCTGGCACGGCGACAACAGCCGCATGTTCGTCGTGGGCAAGGCCAGCATCGCGGCCAAGCGCCTGTGCCAGGTCACCTTCGAGGCCATGTGGAAGGGCATCGTGAAGGTGCGCCCGGGCGCACGCCTGGGCGACATCGGCCACGCCATCCAGACGTACGCCGAGAAGAACGGCTACTCGGTGGTGCGCGAGTACTGCGGCCACGGCGTGGGCCAGAAGTTCCACGAGGAGCCCCAGGTGCTGCACTACGGCCGCCCGGGCACGCTCGAGGAACTGGTGCCCGGCATGATCTTCACGATCGAGCCCATGATCAACCAGGGCCGCAAGGACATCAAGGACGACCGCAAGGGCAACAAGCCGTACGACGGCTGGACCATCGTCACGAAGGACCGGTCGCTGTCGGCGCAGTGGGAGCACACGGTGCTGGTCACCGAGACCGGCTACGAGGTGCTGACGATGTCGGCCGGCAGCCCGCCGCCGCCCGACTTCGCCCTGCAGCCCGCCTCCGCCCCGGTCGCCGGCTGACGCCTCGATGTCCGCCGTGCCCGCCGCCGTTGCCCCTCCCACCGGCATCGCCGGGCTCCGTGCCCGCTTCCGCGAAGGCAAGGCGGCGCTGCTGAAACCGTTCGCCGAGTCGCGCGCCTCCGCCGCGCACGCCACCCGCCTCGTGCGCGCCCTGTGCCGCCACGTCGACACCACCCTCGCCGACCTGTGGGAACACGCGATGATGCCGCCCGGCGCGGCGCTGGTCGCGGTCGGCGGCTACGGACGCGGCGAGCTGTTCCCCTACTCCGACGTCGACGTGCTCGTGCTGCTGCCGGCCGGTGTCGACGGCAGCAACGACGCGCTGAAGTCCGCCATCGAAGGCTTCATCACCGCTTGCTGGGACATCGGCCTCGAGATCGGCTCCAGCGTGCGCACGGTGGAGGAATGCATCGCCGAGGCGCAGGCCGACGTCACGGTGCAGACCGCCCTGCTCGAATCGCGTTTCCTGTGCGGGGCCAAGCGGCTCTTCACCACATTCTGCAAGGCGAACACCGCCGCGATGGAGCCGCGGGCGTTCCTGCGCGCCAAGACGCTCGAGATGCGCCAGCGCCACCAGAAGTACGAGGACACCCCGTACTCGCTGGAACCCAACTGCAAGGAAAGCCCCGGCGGCCTGCGCGACCTGCAGGTGCTGGTGTGGGTGGCCCGCGCCGCCGGCCTCGGCAAGAGCTGGAGCGAGATGGCCGCCAACGGGCTGATCACCCCGTTCGAGGTGAAGCAGCTGCAGCGCAACGAAGGGCTGCTGCGCCTGATCCGGGCGCGGCTGCACGTCGTGGCCGGCCGCCGCGAAGACCGCCTCGTGTTCGACCTGCAGACCGCCGTGGCCGAGAGCTTCGGCTACCAGCCCACCAAGGGCCAGCGCGTGTCCGAGGTGCTGATGCGCCGCTACTACTGGGCAGCCAAGGCGGTCACCCAGCTGAACCAGATCCTGATGCTCAACATCGAGGAGCGCGTGAACGGCTCTGCCGGCGCCCCGATGCAGCCCATCAACGAGCGTTTCCTCGACCGCGGCGGCATGCTCGAGGTCGCCAGCGACGACCTGTACGAGCGCGAGCCGCACGCCATCCTGGAAACCTTCCTGGTGTTCCAGCAGACGCCCGGCCTCGAGGGCCTGTCGGCCCGCACGCTGCGCGCGCTCTACAACGCCCGCGAGGTGATGAACGGCGACTTCCGCCGCGACCCGCGCAACCACGCGATGTTCATGCGCATCCTGCAGGAGCCCGAAGGCCACACGCACGCCTTCCGCCTGATGAACCAGACGAGCGTGCTGGGCCGCTACCTGTGGGTGTTCCGGCGCATCGTGGGCCAGATGCAGCACGACCTGTTCCACGTCTACACGGTGGACCAGCACATCCTGATGGTGCTGCGCAACGTGCGCCGCTTCTTCATCGCCGAACACGCGCACGAGTACCCGTTCTGCTCGCAGCTGGCCGCGTCGTTCGACAAGCCCTGGCTGCTCTACATCGCCGCCCTCTTCCACGACGTGGCCAAGGGCCGCGGCGGCGACCACTCCGAACTCGGGGCGGTGGAGGTGCGGCGCTTCTGCCGCGACCACCGCATCGACAAGGAGGACACCGCCCTCGTCGAGTTCCTGGTGTCGGGCCACCTGACGATGTCCCGCATCGCGCAGAAGGAAGACCTGAGCGACCCCGAGGTGATCCAGAACTTCGCCCGCCTGCTGGGCAGCGAGCGGCGCCTCACCGCGCTGTACCTGCTGACCGTGGCCGACATCCGCGGCACGAGCCCGAAGGTGTGGAACGCGTGGAAGGGCAAGCTGCTGGAGGACCTGTACCGCCTCACGTTGCGCGCGCTGGGCGGCGCCAAGCCCAACCTCGATGCCGACATCGAGAGCCGCAAGCAGGACGCCCGCCACACGCTGAACCTGTACTCGATGCTGCCCGGCACCGAGGCGCCACTGTGGAAGACGCTCGAACTCAGCTACTTCGCGCGGCACGACGCCGGCGAGATCGCCTGGCATGCCCGCTCGCTGTTCCGCCACGTCGACAGCCCCGAGCCGGTGGTGCGCGCGCGCCTGTCGTCGGTGGGCGAGGGCCTGCAGGTGCTCGTGTACTCACCCGACCGCCGCGACCTCTTCGCCCGCATCTGCGGCTACTTCGACGGCGCCGGCTTCAACATTCTCGAAGCCAAGGTGCACACCACCCGCGCCGGCTACGCGCTCGACACCTTCCAGGTGATCAGCCCCCAGATCGACCAGCACTACCGCGACCTGATCTCGCTCGTCGAGACCCAGGCCACGCTGGCCCTGAAGGACGACGGCCCGCTGCCGCAGCCCAACCGCGGCCGGCTCTCGCGCCGCGTGAAGTCGTTCCCCGTGACGCCGCGCGTCACGCTGCGCCCCGATGAACGCGGCCAGCGCTGGATCCTCGGCGTGTCCACCAGCGACCGCTCGGGCCTGCTGTTCGCCATCGCCCGCGTGCTGGCCCGCCACCAGATCAACCTGCAGCTCGCCAAGATCATCACCCTCGGCGAGCGTGTGGAAGACATCTTCCTGATCGATGGCCCCGCGCTGCAACAGAACCGGGCGCAGATCGAGATCGAGACGGAACTGCTCGACGCGATCAGCGCCTGAGCGTCGATCAGGCCCCGGAGGCCGGGCCCGCGGCCCGGGGCACCGGCACCAGCTGCTCGGCAAGGAACGCTTCCATCGCCTTGAAGAACTCGACGCGGTGCGAGTAGCGAGTCAGGCCATGGTCACCCCTTCGAGCGGCAGGTAGCGGTACGGCTTGCCCGCGCGCTTCAGCGCCTTCGCGAGGGACTCGCTCTGCTCGACCGGCACCAGGCGGTCGGCCGTGCCGTGCGCCAGCAGCAGCGGCACCTGGTACCGACCGGCCTGCAGCGCGGGTGACGCCGCCTCGAGTTCGGCGCTCTGGCTCCAGGTGTCGCCGAGGTTCACCTTCACCGCCTCGGTCCCCTGCACGTACGACTGCCAGTACAGGGCCAGGTCCGGCAGGTCGGTGACCCCCGAGAGGCTGATCGCGCAGCGGTACCGACCCGGTGCGCGGAGCGCCCCCATCAACGCCCCGTAGGCCGCATACCCCTCCCCGAAAAGGCACACCCGCGATGGGTCGGCGAGACCCTGTCCCACGGCCCACTGCACGGCATCGTCGAGGTCCTGCTGCATCGCGGCGCCCCAGTCCTTGAGCCCGGCCATGTGCAGGGAGTGCGCCTCGCCCACGTCGCCACGGAAGTTCACGGACAGCACGGCGTACCCGCGGCTCACGAGGAACTCGTTCCGCAGGTCCAGCCAGGTGTTCGCGCGGCTACCGGGTCCGCCCCACGCTTCCACGACCAGCGGGCGCACCGGGGTGCCTCCGCCGGAGGCGGGTGCGGCCGACCAGGTCGCAGTGAACGGCTTGCCGTCGCGCCCCGGGATCGTCACCACGCGCCGCTCGGAGAACCCCGTGCGGGCCAGCTGCGGTTGAGACTGGCCCAGTTCGAACAGGTCACCGGTGCGGCGGTCGCCCGCATAGAACGTCGCCGTGCGGCCCTTGACCCGGGAGTTCAGCAGGTAGGTCTGCTCCTGCCGGTCGACGCCGAACACGCGGTTGACCCGGCCCGGCAAGGCGAGGTCCAGCGCTTTCGCCTGAGCCTTCCAGGCCGGGTCCCACCAATCGATCTGGGTTTCCGTGTCGTCCGCGGACGCCCGGATGTAGGCCCCGAGCACGCGGCCGGAACCGCCCGCACGGAAGAACCCGTCGACGGGCCGGCTGCCGTCGGGCACGACATGCAGCGTGCGCTTCAGCGCCGGGTCGTCCAGGCGGACCGAGAAGACGGCACGCCGTCCCTCGTGAGGCGCGGTCACCAGCAACTCCTGCGGATCCTCGCCGAAGCCGATCGGCCACACCATGTCGTCGGCCTTGTCGAAGGACCACGCCGTGCGCCACGCCGACCCTTCAGGGTCCCGCACACGGATCTCGACGGTGGTGCCCGTGCGCCGGACCGCGATGCGCACGCGGTGCTGGCGGTCGGTCTTCCAGTGGTGCACGTCCTTCATGGGCGCCTGCACCATCACGCGCCGTGCCGTCCGCACGTCCACCCGGTGCACGCCGGGGAACACGCCCTTCGACTCGGGGAGCTCCATCAGCACGTACCGGCCATCGTCGTCCGGCAGGTAGTCGATGACAGAGTCCTGGTACTGAGGCAGCACGCCGCCCCCCGGCGGGTTCCTCAGCACGTTGACCAGATCGGAGCCATCCGGCCGGATCGACAGCAGCCGCGTCTCGGTGGTACCGACATACCCGCGCCGCGAGGCGAACACCACCGATACCAGCAGGCGGTCGTTGCCCGCCCAGTTCACCCACCCGATGCGGAACGTCTCGTCGCCGCTGCGCAAGGCGCCCGTCCACTGACCCGCCAGCACCGGCCGAGTGACCACCGTGGTCTGGTCACCTTCGTTCGACAGCGCCACCACCCGCGTGCCGTCCGGGGACAGCGACAGCGACGTGAGGCGGCCCGGGCTGGCGTAGGCCTCGGCGGGCAGTGGGGGTTCCACCGCAGAGGTGTCCTGTGCGGGAACGGAGTGCAAGGTCCCCAGCAGGCCCACAAAAAGAAGCACGCGCCGAAGGGCGCGTGTGTTGCACTCGAAAAGCATGTCCGTCCTCCCCGCGCCGCGGGTGTTCTTGTTGTTCTGCGAAAGCCCCTCAGGCAAGGCTCAGCCAAAGAACTGCCAGAGCGCCTCGAAGGGATCGAGCGCCGGAAGCGAGCGGCCCGAAGCCGGTTTCGAGCATCGCAGCCGTACAAGCGTACGGCGAGAAGCGCAGAAACCGGATTCGGGCCGCGCAGCCCGGCGATCGACCCTTCCGCACTAGCCCATGTGGAGGCCGCCGTTGACGGAAAAATCAGCCCCGGTCGCGAAACCGGACTCATCCGACGCCACCCACGCCACGATGGACGCGATGTCCTCCGGCGTGCCGAGGCGCTTGACCGGGATGCCGGCGACGATCTTGTCGAGCACGTCCTGGCGGATGGACTTGACCATGTCGGTGGCGATGTAGCCCGGGCTCACGGTGTTCACCGTGACGCCCTTGTTCGCCACTTCCTGCGCGAGGGCCATCGTGAAGCCGTGCATGCCGGCCTTCGCGGCCGAGTAGTTCGTCTGCCCGAACTGGCCCTTCTCGCCGTTGACCGAGCTGATGTTGATGATGCGGCCCCAGCCGCGCTCGAGCATGTCCTCGATGACCTGCTTGGTCACGTTGAACAGGCTGGTGAGGTTCGTCTCGATGACGGCGTCCCAGTCGGCACGGCTCATCTTGCGGAACATGCCGTCGCGCGTGATGCCGGCGTTGTTGACGAGCACGTCGATGGGGCCGTGTTCGGCCTTGGCCTTCTGGAAGGCGGCCACGGTGGAATCCCAGTCGCCCACGTTGCCCACGGAAGCATGGAACGTGTAGCCCTGGGCCTTCTGCTCGTCGAGCCACTTGTTGAAATCGCGGCTGGGTCCGCAGCCGGCGATCACCTTGAAACCGTCCTTGTGCAGGCGCTGGCACATCGAGGTGCCGATGCCACCCATGCCACCCGTGACGTACGCAATCTTCTGGGTCATTTACCTCTCCTTGAAATCGATGAATGGGGGTTTGGCCCGGGAACCCGCTTCGTGAGCAGGCACCCCGAGCGTCCCCCTCTGGTGGGCACCGGTCAATCGGGTTCCCCCTGGGGTCGCCGATGACCGTTGCCGCTGTGCACCGCCCGTGTGGACATCCCCTGACCCACCGCACACCGAGGCGGTGCGCGAGGAGGTCCAGCGGTGATGAAACCGGGTCAGCGCTCGACCGTCAGTGCAACGCCCATGCCACCCCCGATGCACAGGCTCGCGATGCCCTTCTTGGCATCGCGGCGCTGCATCTCGTGCAGCAGCGTGACGAGGATGCGGCAGCCCGACGCACCGATGGGGTGGCCGATGGCGATGGCACCGCCGTTGACGTTGACCTTGCTGGTGTCCCAGCCCATCTCGTTGTTGACGGCGCAGGCCTGGGCCGCGAAGGCTTCGTTGATCTCGAGCAGGTCGAGGTCGGAGGCCTTCCAGCCGGCGCGCCGCAGCGCCTTCTGCGAGGCGGGCACGGGGCCCATGCCCATGATGGACGGGTCGAGCGCCACGGTGGCGTAGCTGCGGATGCGCGCGAGCGGCGTGAGGCCCAGCTGGTCGGCCTTCTTCGCGGTCATGACGACCACGCCGGCGGCGCCGTCGTTCAGGCCCGACGCGTTGCCCGCGGTGACACCGCCCGCCTTGTCGAAGGCGGGGCGCAGGCCGGCGAGTGCCTCGGCCGTGCTCTTGCGGTTGATGAATTCGTCGGTGGCGAACACCACCGGGTCACCCTTCTTCTGCGGGATCGTGAACGGCACGATCTCGTCCTTGAACTTGCCGGCGTCCTGCGCGGCCACGGCCTTCTGCTGCGACGCGAGCGCGAAGGCGTCCTGCGCCTCGCGGCTGATGCCGTGCTTCTTCGCCACGTTCTCGGCGGTGATGCCCATGTGGTACTGGTTGTACACGTCCCACAGGCCGTCGGTGATCATGGAGTCGACGAGCTTCCAGTCGCCCATGCGCTGGCCTTCACGCGAGTTGGGCAGCACGTGCGGGGCGAGGCTCATGCTCTCCTGGCCGCCGGCGATGATGATCTCGGAGTCGCCGTCACGGATGGCCTGGGCCGCCAGCATCACGGCCTTCAGGCCCGAGCCGCACACGGCGTTGATGGTCAGCGCCGGCACGCCCTGCGGCAGGCCGCTCTTGACGACGGTCTGGCGGGCGGGGTTCTGGCCCGAGCCGGCGGTGAGCACCTGGCCCAGGATCACTTCGTTGATCTGGTCGCCGGTGAGTTTCGCGCGGCGCAGCAGGTCGACGACGACGGCGGCGCCCAATTCCGGTGCAGGGGTCTTGGCGAGGGTGCCACCGAACTTGCCCACGGCGGTGCGGGCGGCGGCGACGATGACGATGTCGGTCATGGGAAAGTCTCCGGAAAAGGGGGAGTGGATGAAGGCAATGTCTGCTTCGGGGGTCGGCGCGTCAAGGTGTCAGGCTTTCTGCTTGACATAGCGGCCGGGAGCCGCCTCGATGGGCGGGTACTGCCTGGAGCCGGGTCGTTTCGGCGCGGCCACCATCGGGCCGGCGTTGCGAGCGAGCCAGGCGGACCAGTCGGGCCACCAGCTGCCGGCGTGTTCGGTGGCCTTCTCGAGCCAGGCCTGGGCGGTGGCCGGGGCCTTGGCCGTGCCGTTGCCGATCCAGTGGCTGCGCTTCTTCGCCGCCGGCGGGTTGATCACGCCGGCGATGTGGCCCGAGGCGCCCAGCACGAAGCGGGTGCGCCCCTGGTTGCCGCTCAGCGCGGCGAGGTTGCGGTACGCGGCGTCCCACGGGACGATGTGGTCCTCGCGCGAGCCGTACACGTACACGGGCAGGTCGAGTTCGCCGAAGTCCACCGCCTCGCCGCACACCACGGCCGTGCCGGGCTTCACGAGGTTGTTCTCGTGGTACGTGTGGCGCAGGTACCAGCAGTACATGGGCCCCGGCAGGTTGGTGCTGTCGCTGTTCCAGTACAGCAGGTCGAACGCGGGCGGGGTCTCGCCCTTCAGGTAGTTGCCCACCACGTAGTTCCAGACCAGGTCGTTCGGGCGCAGCGAGCTGAACGTGCCGGCGAGTTCCTGGCCCTTGAGCAGGCCGCCCTTCGTGGGGCTGTCCGGGCCGATGGTGAGCTCGCGCATCTTCACCATCGCCTCGTCCACGAACAGGTCGAGGACGCCGGTGTTCTCGAAATCGAGGAAGGTGGTCAGCAGCGTCATGCTTTCGGCGGGCTGGACGCCACGACGGGCCAGCACCGACAGCGCAGTGGCAAGAATGGTGCCACCGACGCAGAAGCCGAGCGTGTTGATGGTCTCGGCGCCGGTGATCTCCTGCACCAGCTCGATCGCCTGGATGGCGCCCGTCTCGATGTAGTCGTCCCAGGTCATGTGGGCCATGCTGGCGTCGGCGTTGCGCCAGCTGACCACGAACACCCGGTGCCCCTCGGCCACCGCGTAGCGGATCAGCGAGTTCGACGGCTGCAGGTCGAGGATGTAGTACTTGTTGATGCACGGCGGCACCATCAGCAACGGACGCGCGTGCACCTTCGCCGTCAGAGGCTTGTACTCGAGCAGCTGGAACAGCTCGTTCTCGAACACCACGTCGCCCTCGGTGGTGGCGACGTTGCGGCCCACCTCGAAGAGGCTCTCGTCCGTCTGGGACATGTGTCCCTGGCGCAGGTCGTTGACGAGGTGCGCCAAGCCCTCCTTCAGGCTCTCGCCCTGCGTGGCCACGGCCTTGCGCAGCGCCTCGGGATTGGTCGCCAGGTAGTTGGCGGGCGACGCGGCGGCCACCCACTGCTGCACGGCGAAGCGCAGCCGCTGGCGCGGCTTCTCGTCGCCTTCGACGGCGTCGGCGAGCTTCTGCAGCGTGCGCGCGTTCAGCAGGTACAGCTGGGCGGCGAACGACGAGGCCGGGTCGGACTGCCATTCGGGCGCGGCGAAGCGCCGGTCGGGGATGGGGGCCTTCGCACCCTCGCCATTCGATGAACCGAAGTTCACCGACTTGTTCCACAACTCGGAGGCCTGGCGGAGGTAGTCGGACTGGAGTTCGGTCAGAGCGGGCAATGGCACACTCAGTCCCGAGACGGACTTCAGCATGTCGGTGGCCGTGGATCCGAAGGCCTCGAAGGCTTCGGTGATGCGGGGATCGGGGACAGCGCGGTTCTTCACAGGTCTCCTTCGTGCACACGGATGACGGACACTCGACTCGACCCATTCTCGCCCTAAAAACGTGTCACCGGAATCCCATGCACATCATCACGATCGCCTGGTTGTTTGTCACTGTGATGATGGCCCTCGCGGAAGCCACGAGCCCGCAGGGCACCGTGCTCGGCGCCCTGTTCACGTTCCTGCTGTACGGCGCGCTGCCGCTGTCGATCGTGCTGTACCTGATGGGCACGCCGGCCCGGCGCCGCGCACGCAAGGCGGCCGAAGCCGAGGCCGACGCGGCGGCCCTGGCGGCGTCAGCGGTCGATCCAGGCCGCCGCGGCCATGCGGCCGGTGACGCCGTCGCGGCGGAACGAAAAGAACCGTGAGGTGTCCTCGACGGTGCACCAGGTGCCGCCGCTGATGGCGGTGACACCGGCGGCCGCGAGCCGCCCGCGCGCGAGGCGCGGCAGGTCGGCCAGCCACTTGCCCGGACGCAGCGGCGCAAAGCATGCGGCCACGGCCGTGTCGCCGGCGGCCCCGAAGGCCTCGAGCACGTCGGGGCCCACCTCGAAGCGGCGCGGACCGATGCAGGCGCCCAGCCACACCGACACTTCATCGGGCCCGCAGACCGCCGCGGCGCACACCTCGCGCAGCGTCGCCTCGAGCACGCCGCCGCACAGCCCGCGCCACCCGGCATGGGCCGCGCCCACGGCCCGGCCTTCCGGCGCGGCGAACAGCACCGGCAGGCAGTCGGCCACGAGCACCGTGCACGCGAGGCCCGGTTCGGTGGTGACGCTGGCGTCGGCCTCCTCCACCGTGGCGTTGGAGGCGGCGTGCGATGCCCCGAGGCGCAGCACGCGTGTCCCGTGCACCTGTTTCAGGAACACGGGCGCGGCGCCGCCGGTGGCGGCACGGAAGATGGCGCGGTTGCGCGCGACGACCGCGGGGTCGTCCCCCACGGCCGTGCCGAGGTTCAGGCGGTCGAACGGGGCCGTGCTCTGCCCGCCCGCGCGGGTGCTCATCAGGCCCTTCGCGCCCGGGGCCGTCCAGTCGGGCTGCAGCCAGTCGGGGTTCATGCCTGCGCGTCCGGGCACGCGGACGGCTGGGCCTTCGCGAAGGCGTCGAGGGTCATGCAGTGGTCGGCGATGCGTTTCACGGTGGGCACGTGGTCGAGCCGGCAATCCATCCGGCGGGCGTTGAAGATCTGGGGCACGAGCACGATGTCGGCCAGCGTGGGCGTGTCGCCGTGGCAGAAGCGGCCGGTGGCCGGGCTGCCGGCCAGCTGGGCCTCGACGGCCGCGAGGCCGTCCTCCACCCAGTGGCGGTACCACGCGTTCTTGGCCTCGTCGTCGACCCCGAGGGTCTTGACGAGGTACCGCAGCACGCGCAGGTTGTTGAGCGGGTGGATCTCGCAGGCCACGTCGAGCGCCAGGCCCCGCACCCGGGCCCGCCCCGCCGGGTCGGCCGGCAGCAGCGGCGGCTCGGGGTGGGTCTCGTCGAGGTACTCGACGATGGCCAGGGACTGGGCGACCGTCAGGTCGCCATCCTTCAGCAGCGGGATCAGGTGCGTGGGGTTCAGGTCGGCGAACGGCGCCTGCAGCTGCTCGTTCTTCAGCAGGTGCACCGGGAGGTAGTCGTACGCGAGCCCCTTGAGCTCGAGCGCGATGCGCACCCGGAACGATGCCGACGAACGGAAGTAGCTGTAGAGCTGCACGCCACCGTCCGCGGGATCAGCGTTCGACCAGCTGGACGCGCAGGCTCCCCACGCCGTCGATGCGCGCGGCGAGCACGTCGCCCGGCACGACCTTGGCCACGCCTTCGGGCGTGCCCGTGAAGATCAGGTCGCCCGGGGCCAGGTCCCAGGCCTGCGACACCTTCGCGATGATCTCGGGCACGCTCCAGATGAGCTTGCCGATCACGCTGTGCTGGCGCTTGGCGTTGTTGACGTCGAGCGCGATGGTGGTGGCCGCGCTCAGGTAGCACTCGGACGCCGCGCGGATCGGGCTGATGGGCGCGGACTCGTCGAAGCCCTTGCCGGTGCACCAGGGGCGGCCCAGCTTCTTGGCCTCGCCCTGCAGGTCGCGGCGGGTCATGTCGAGGCCCACGGCGTAGCCCCAGACGTGGTCGAGGGCCTGCTCGGGGGCGATGTCGCGGCCGCCCTTGCCGATGGCCACGACCAGCTCCACCTCGTGGTGCAGGTCCTTCGTGAGGCCGGGGTAGTGCATGGTGCCGGTCTCGCCTTCGCGCACCGGCAGCACGGCGTCGGCCGGCTTCATGAAAAAGAACGGCTCCTCGCGGCCGCTGCCGCCCATCTCGATCTGGTGGTCGACGTAGTTGCGGCCCACACAGTAGATGCGGCGGACGGGGAACGTGGCTTGGGGATCGGTGCCCGCGACCGGGACGGTGGCGAGGGGGGGCGGGGTCAGCACATGGCTCATGGGGTACGGCCTCGGGGAACTGCGGAAAGGATGTCGGCGATGATGCCATGGGCGGCGCTACACTGCCCGCCATGTTCCAGTTGCGCAGCATCAAGCATTGCAAGGCCTGCGGGTCGCCCACGGAGTACCGCGTTCCGCCGGACGACTCGCTGGAGCGCGCCACCTGCACCGTGTGCGGCACCATCCACTACGAAAACCCGCTCAACGTGGTGGGCACCCTGCCCGTCTGGGGCGACCGGGTGCTGCTGTGCAAGCGCAACATCGAACCCCGCTTCGGCCTGTGGACGCTGCCGGCCGGCTTCATGGAACTGCAGGAAACGACCGAACAGGGCGCCGTGCGCGAGACGGTCGAGGAAGCCGGCGCGCGGGTGGAACTGCAGGGGCTCTACACGCTGCTGAACGTGGTGCACGTGGGCCAGGTTCACTTCTTCTACCGCGCCCGCCTGCTCGACACCGATTTCGCCCCGGGCCCCGAGACCATCGAGGCCCGCCTGTTCTCGGAAGAGGAAGTGCCCTGGGACGAACTGGCGTTCCGCACGGTGCGCGAGACGCTCAAGCACTTTTTCGCCGACCGGAAACGGGGTCAATACGAATTGCTTTGTGCCGATATCCGTTGAGCATTAGGCTTCAACGATGACGGCACAACAAGGTCAACAAGGTCCGACACACCCCGCCACGCCGGGGGGCTCCGCGCCCCCACCCTCGGCGACGGCCGTCCCGCCGGTCACGGCCGACGCCGCCACCCAGCGCCTGCGCGAAGACCTGATCCACCCCGACCCCCTGCTCGACTGCCTGGTCGAGGTCTGCCGCCTCACCGGTCGGGCCGCGTCGCGCGCCTCGCTGTCGGCCGGGCTGCCCCTCGGGGCCAGTGGCAAGGCCCGCCTCACGCTCGAACTCGCCGAACGTGCCGCCGCCCGCGCCGGCATGTCGGCCAAGCTGCAGCGCCTGGCGCTCGCCGACATCGACACGGCCGCCCTGCCCGCCATCCTGATCCTGAAGGACAGCCAGGCCTGCGTGCTGCTCGGCTGGAACGCCGACCACACCGAGGCCCGCGTGCTGCTGCCCGAGACCGGCCAGGGCTCGGTGGGCATCGGGCGCGATGCGCTGGCCGAACGATTCACCGGCGTCGTGCTCTTCGTGCGGCCGCATTTCCGCTTCGACGCCCGCACGCCGGAAGTGCGCTCGGTGCGCAACAAGCACTGGTTCTGGAGCGCGGTGCTCGAACAGCGCTTCGTCTACCGCGACGTGCTGTGGGCCGCGCTGCTCGTCAACTTCTTCGCGCTGGTGTTCCCGCTGTTCTCGATGAACGTGTACGACCGCGTCGTGCCCAACAACGCCATCGAGACGCTGTGGGCCCTGTCGGTGGGCGTCGTGCTCATCATGTGCGCCGACCTGTTCATGCGCCTGCTGCGCAGCCACTTCGTCGACGAGGCCAGTGCCCGCATCGACGTGCAGATCTCGGCCCGCCTGATGGAACGCGTGCTCGGCATGCGCCTCGAGAACCGCCCCGAGTCGGTGGGCTCGTTCGCCTCGAACCTGCGCGGCTTCGAGCAGGTGCGCGACTTCATCGCGTCCAGCACCGTGACGGCCCTGATCGACCTGCCCTTCGCGCTGCTCTTCATCATCGTGCTGGCCTGGATCTCCCCGTGGCTCGCGGTGCCCGTGCTGGTCGCCTTCGCGGTGATCCTCGTGATGGGCTACGTGCTGCAGCACCGCCTGCACGAGTTGTCGCAGACCACGTACCAGGCCTCCGCCCAGCGCAACGCCACGCTGATCGAGAGCCTGACCGGCATCGAGACCATCAAGTCGCTGGGCGCCGAGGGCGTGATCCAGGGCCGCTGGGAACGGGCCAACGTGTTCCTGTCGCGCACCAACGTGCGCATGCGGGCGCTGTCGTCCACCGCCAGCTACACCACCGGCTGGCTCACGCAGGCGGTCACCATCTCCATCGTGATCATCGGCGTGCACCTGATCGGCCTGCGCGACCTGACCATGGGCGCGCTGATCGCGTCGTCCATGCTCGCGGGCCGCGCGCTCGGACCCGCCGGCCAGATCGTGGCGCTGCTGATGCAGTACCAGGGCGCACGCACCGCGATGGAGTCGCTCGACAAGATCATGGAGCGCCCGGTCGAACGGCCGGCCGACGAAAACTTCATCCAGCGCCCGCAGCTGCGCGGCGACATCGAGTTCCGCAACGTCAAGTTCTCGTACCCGGGCCGGCAGGACGTCGCGCTCGAGGGCCTGTCGTTCAAGGTGGCCGCCGGTGAACGCGTGGCCCTGATCGGCCGCGTCGGCTCGGGCAAGTCCACCATCGAACGACTCATCATGGGCCTGTACCAGCCCACCGAGGGCGCCGTGCTGATCGACGGCATCGACCTGCGCCAGCTGGACCCCGCCGACGTGCGCCGCAACCTCGGCTACGTCTCGCAGGACGTGACCCTCTTCTACGGCACGCTGCGCGACAACATCACCTTCGGCCTGCCCTACGCCGACGACAGCGCCGTCGTGGCCGCCGCCGAACTGGCGGGCATGACGAGCTTCATCTACCGCCACCCGCGCGGCTTCGACATGCCGGTGGGCGAGCGCGGCGAATCGCTCTCGGGCGGGCAGCGCCAGGGCATCGGCCTCGCCCGCGCCGTGCTGCACAACGCGCCCATCCTGCTGCTCGACGAACCCACGAGCGCGATGGACTTCTCCACCGAAGCCCAGATCACGCAGAACATCACCAAGTTCGCCGAGAACAAGACCGTCGTGCTGGTCACGCACCGCACCTCGCTGCTGGCGATGGTCAACCGAGTGATCGTGATCGACGGCGGCAAGATCGTCGCCGACGGCCCGCGCGACCGGATCATGGAAGCCTTGTCCACGGGGCGCATCGCGCGAGCCGCATGAACGAGCCCGTCCCCACCCCCTCCGCCGCCCCCGAGGGCCGCACGAACAGCGCGCTGATCCGCGCCGGACGCGGCGTGCTGGCCGTGCTCGAGAAGGTGCGCGTGCTGATCGAGCCGCTCACCCGCCGCCTGTTCGGCGCCTCCGCCGCCACGGACCCGGCCGCCCAGCAGGCGGGCTTCCGCAGTTTCGAGCTGGAGGCCGACGGGCTGATGTCGCGCGCCGAGACCCACCGCGCGCAGAAGATCGTGCGCTCGGCCGTCGTCATCATCGCGCTGCTCGTGGTGTGGGCCGGCCTCGCCAAGGTCGACGAGGTCACCCGCGGCGACGGCAAGGTGGTGCCCTCGCGCCAGCTGCAGGTGCTGCAGGCGCTGGACGGCGGCGTGGTGTCCGAGATCCTCGTGCAGGAAGGCCAGGTCGTCGAGGCGAAGCAACTGCTGCTCAAGATCGACGAGACCCGCGCCACGTCCGGCGTGCGCGAGAGCAATGCCCAGGGCCTCGCGCTGCGGGCCCGTGCCGCCCGCCTGCGCGCGCTGGCCGAAGACACCGCGTTCAAGCCGCCCGAGGTGCCGGCCGACGACGTCGAGGCGCAGCACATCCTGCTCGGCGAGCAGCAGCTGTACGAGGCCAAGCGCTCGGAGCTGAACACCCTGCTGTCCATCAACGCCCAGCAGCTGTCGCAGCGCCAGCAGGAACTCGCGGAGATGCGTTCGCGCAAGGTGTCGGCCGACCGGGCGCTCGACCTCGGCCAGCAGGAACTCACGAAGACCCGCCCGCTGCTCTCGAGCGGGGCCGTCTCCGAGGTGGAAATCCTGCGCCTGGAGCGTGACATCGCCCGCTCCCGCGGTGAATCGGAACAGGCCACGGCCCAGATCGCCCGCGTGCAGGCCTCCATCGGCGAGGCCCAGCGCAAGGCCCAGGAGACCGAGATCCAGTTCCGCAACGACGCCCGCAAGGACCTGGCCGACACGCTCGGCAAGCTCAATGCGCTGAACGAAGGAGCCGTGGCCCTCACCGACAAGGTCGACAAGTCGCAGGTGCGCTCGCCGGTGCGCGGCCGGGTGCAGCGGCTGCTCGCCAACACCGTGGGCGGCGTGGTCACCCCGGGCAAGGACATCGTCGAGATCGTTCCGCTCGACGACGAACTGGTGCTCGAGGCCCGCATCGCCCCGAAGGACATCGCCTTCATCCGTCCGGACCAGGACGCCCTGGTGAAGTTCACCGCCTACGACTTCTCGATCTACGGCGGCCTCGACGCGAAGGTGGAGAACATCAGCCCCGACACGGTGGTCGACGAGAAGGGCAACGCGTTCTACAGCGTGCGGGTGCGCACCACGCGCACCAATTTCAGCGAGAAGATGCCCATCATTCCGGGCATGACGGCCGAGGTCGACATCCTGACCGGCAAGAAGACGGTGCTGTCGTACCTGCTCAAGCCGGTGCTCAAGGCCAAGGCCTACGCGCTCCGCGAGCGCTGATTGCCAGCATGCCTTGCCGCCGCGCCACCCCCGGCGCGGCGTGATACCGATCACGAATATCCCCATGCTTCGCCCGAATCGGGCGCCGGGGGTTATGCCGTGAATCCGCCTCAAGTTTCCCGCAGGCCCGTCGATATACCGTTCGGGAGGCTTGCGCACGGAAAAAAGCCGACATGTCGCCCATCGCCTATTGCACTGCGGCAATGGGGTTCCGGTGATTCTGTTCACGGAAAAGCCGGTTTCTCGGGCACATAAGGAAACCCCAGTTCCGGTATTCTCGGATTCATTCTGAGCAGTACTTTGCCGAGGTTTTCCCATGCCCACTCTTCTCCAAACCGTCAATGGCACCGTGACCGGCCTCTGGGGGGGCACGGCGATGGTCCGCAAGGCCGACGGCAAGATGCATGTGCTCCAGATCGGGGAACGCGTCGAGAAGGGTGATGTCATCCTCACGACGCAGGACGGCATCGTCCAGCTGACCCCGGAAGAGACTCCCGCGCCGGTGGCTGCGGCCGCGCCCGACACCGACCTCGACCGGGTCATCGCCGAGATCGACAACCCCACCGAAGAAACCGCCCCCGCGGCCGGCCTGGCCGGTGGCGACGGCGGCGACATGCAGCCCGGCCTGCGCGTCGACCGCATCTCGGAAGGCACCACGCCGGCGTCGTTCAGCCAATCGTTCGAAGCGACGCCCGCCACGTTCCCGCCCGTGACGCCCACCACCGCGGGTTCCACGGCCGCGGCCGATCCCGCGCCGGCGCCCTCGCCCACGCCGGCCCCGCCTCCGGCGCCCGTCGATGCCTCGATCAGCCTCACCGCGTCGGCCCCCACGGTGACCGAAGGCGGCAGCCTCGTCTACACGGCCGTCGTCAACCAACCGGTCACCGGCTCGGCGCTGGTCATCAACCTGTCCAACGGCACCACCATCACGATCCCCGTGGGCCAGACCTCGGGCACCTCGGCCGCGGTGCCGGTGCGCGCCGACGACGCCTATGCCCAGAACCCCGACACGGTCAGCGTGTCCGTCACCGGCACGTCCGGCGGCAGCTTCGGCACCGTCACCCCGGGCCAGCCGGCCGTGAGCACGGTCGTCGACGACGCCGATGTCACCACGGTCAGCGTCTCCGCCTCGTCGGCCACCGCGGCCGAAGGCGGCTCGGTGACCTACACCGTCGCCGTGAACAACCCGGTCACGGGCAGCCCGCTGGTCGTGACGCTGTCCAACGGCCAGACCATCACCATCCCCGTGGGCGCCAGCTCGGGCACGGGTGCGCCCTTCCCCGTGCGCGGCGACGACGCCTACGTCCAGGGCGACCGGCCCCTGAACGTGTCCGTCACCGGCACCACCGGCGCCAACTACGAGGCCGTGGCCATCGGCGGCAGTGCCACCACCACGGTCACCGACCAGGCCACCACCACCACGGTCACGCTGACGGCCTCCGCGGCATCGGTCGCCGAAGGCGGCAGCGTCGTCTACACCGCCACGCTGTCGAACCCGGTCACCGGCTCGCCCGTCGTGCTGACGCTGTCGAACGGCCAGACCATCACCATCGCCGTGGGCGACAGCTCGGGCAGCAGCGCACCGTTCGCGGTGCGCGGTGACGATCCGTACGTGCAAGGCACGCAGACGGTCACGGTCGGCGTGGGCTCGGCCACCGGCGGCAACTTCGAGCAGCTGGACACCACGTTCTCGAGCGCGTCCACGCAGGTCGCCGACAACGGCACTGCCACCACGCTCACGGTGACGGCCTCCGCCAGCACCATCACCGAAGGCGGTTCGCTCACCTACACGGTGACGCTCAACAACGCCGTCACGGGCGCGCCGCTCGTGGTGACCCTGTCCAACGGCCAGACGATCACCATCCCGGTGGGCGCCAGCTCGGCCACCGGCCCGGCCATCGCCGTGCGCGCGGACGACGCCCACGCCCAGGGCAGCGTGGACACGGTCGTGTCCGTCACGGGCACCAGCGGCGGCAACTTCGAATCCGTGACGTCCACCGCGGCGGCCACCACCACGGTCGTCGACGACAACGACGTCACCACGCTCACCCTCACCCCGTCGGCCGCCACCGTGACCGAAGGCGGGTCGATCGTCTACACCGTCACGCTGAGCAACGCCGTGCAGGGCTCGCCGCTGACGTTGACGCTCTCCAACGGCCAGACGGTCACGATTCCCGTCGGCCAGACCACGGGCACCACCGCCCCGTACGCCGTGCGCGCGGACGACGCCTACCAGCAAGGCGACGAGCCGCTCGACGTGACCGTCACCGGCAAGTCCGGCGGCAACTTCGAGTCGCTCGACACCTCCGGCACCGCCTCCACCGTCGTTCGCGACGATGCCGACGCCACGGTCGTCACGGTGACGCCGTCGGCCACCACCGTCGCCGAAGGCGGATCGATCAGCTACACCGTCTCGGTCAACCACGAGGTCAAGGGTTCGGACTTCACCGTCACGCTGTCCAACGGCCAGACCATCACGATCCCCGTGGGCCAGAGCTCGGCCACCGGCCCGGCGATCGCCGTGCGTCCGGACGATGCGCAGGCGCAGGGCAACGTCGACACGGTCGTCAAGATCGACGACACCTCCGGCGGCAACTTCGAGGCGGTGGACAAGACCTCCACGGCCACGACCACCGTCACCGATGGCGGTGCGGACACCACGCTGACGATCACCCCGTCCGCGGCCAACGTCACCGAAGGTGGCTCGATCACCTACACCGTCACGCTGAGCAACGCCGTCGCCGGCACGCCGCTCACGCTCACGCTGTCCAACGGCCAGACCGTCACGATCCCGGTCGGCCAGACCACCGGCACGACGGCCCCGTACGCCGTGCGCGCGGACGACTTCTACCAACAAGGTGACGAGACCCTCGACGTGACGGTCTCCGGCAAGTCCGGCGGCAACTTCGAATCGCTCGACACCACGGGCACGGCCACCACCACGGTGTCCGACGACGCCGACCAGACCGTCGTCACCGTCACGGCGTCCGCCGGCACCATCGCCGAGGGCGGTTCGCTGACCTACACGGTCTCGGTGAACCACGAGGTCAAGGGCTCCGACTTCGTCGTCACCCTGTCCAACGGCCAGACCATCACGATCCCCGTGGGCCAGAGCTCGGCCACCGGTCCCGCCATCCCCGTGCGTCCGGACGACGCCCAGGCCCAGGGCAGCCTCGACACGGTCGTCAAGATCGACGACACCTCGGGCGGCAACTTCGAGGCCATCGACAAGACCTCTACCGCGACCACCACCGTCACCGACGGCGGCGCTCCGACGACGCTGACGATCACCCCGTCCGCGGCCAACGTCACCGAAGGTGGCTCGATCACCTACACCGTCACGCTGAGCAACGCCGTCGCCGGCACGCCGCTGACGCTGACCCTGTCGAACGGCCAGACCGTCACGATCCCCGTGGGCCAGACCACCGGCACCACCGATCCGTACGCCGTGCGTGCGGACGACTTCTACAAACAAGGCGACCAACAGCTCGACGTCACCGTCACCGGCAAGACCGGTGGCAACTTCGAGTCGCTGGACACCACTGGCACCGCGACCTCCGTCGTGCACGACGACGCCGACCAGACCATCGTCACGGTCAAGGCGTCCGATTCGATGATCGCCGAGGGCGGTTCGCTCACGTACACCGTCTCGGTCAACCACCCGGTCACCGGCACGCCGTTCGTCGTGACGCTCTCCAACGGCCAGACGATCACGATCCCCGTGGGCCAGAGCTCGGCCACCGGACCGGCCATCGACGTGCGCCCTGCCGATGCCCAGTCGCAAGGCAACGAGACCACCGTCGTCAAGATCGACGACACGTCCGGCGGCAACTTCGAGGCCGTCGACAAGACCTCCACCGCGACGACCGTCGTCACCGACAGCGGCGTCATCACCTCGCTGACCATCACGCCGTCGGCGACATCGGTCACCGAAGGCGGTTCGATCGTCTACACCGTCACGCTGAGCAACGCCGTCGCCGGCTCGCCGCTGACGCTCACCCTCTCGAACGGGCAGACCGTCACGATCCCCGTGGGCCAGACCACCGGCATGACGGACCCGTACGCGGTCCGTGCCGACGACGTCTACCAGCAAGGCGACGAGGCGCTGGACGTCACCGTCACCGGCCACACCGGCGGCAACTTCGAGGCGCTCGACACGGATGGCACGGCCTCCAGCACCGTCCGCGACGATGCCGACGAGACCATCGTCACCGTCACGCCGTCCGCCGGCACCATCGCCGAAGGCGGCTCGCTGACCTACACGGTCTCGGTGAACCACGAGGTCAAGGGCTCCGACTTCGTCGTCACCCTGTCCAACGGCCAGACCATCACGATCCCGGTGGGCCAGAGCTCGGCCACCGGCCCGGCGATCGCCGTGCGTCCGGACGACGCGCAGGCCCAAGGCAGCGTGGACACGGTCGTCAAGATCGACGGCACGTCCGGCGGCAATTTCGAAGCCATCGACAAGACCTCCACCGCGACCACCACCGTCACCGATGGCGGCGCCCCCACGACCCTGACGATCACCGCGTCCGCGGCGAACGTCACCGAAGGCGGCTCGATCGTCTACACCGTCACGCTGAGCAACGCCGTCGCCGGCACCCCGCTGACGCTGACCCTGTCGAACGGCCAGACGGTCACGATCCCCGTCGGCCAGACCACGGGCACCACCGATCCGTACGCCGTGCGTGCGGACGACGTCTACAAGCAAGGTGACGAACAGCTCGACGTGACGGTCTCCGGCAAGTCCGGCGGCAACTTCGAGTCGCTCGACACCACGGGCACGGCCACCACCACGGTGTCCGACGACGCCGACCAGACGATCGTCACCGTCACCCCGTCCGCCGGCACCATCGCCGAAGGTGGCTCGCTGACCTACACCGTCTCGGTGAACCACGAAGTCAAGGGTTCGGACTTCACCGTCACGCTGTCCAACGGCCAGGTCATCACGATCCCCGTGGGCCAGAGTTCGGCCACCGGCACGGCGATCGCCGTGCGCCCGGACGATGCGCAGGCGCAGGGCAACGTCGACACGGTCGTCAAGATCGACGACACCTCCGGCGGCAACTTCGAGGCGGTGGACAAGACCTCCACGGCCACGACCACCGTCACCGATGGCGGTGCGGACACCACGCTGACGATCACCCCGTCCGCGGCCAACGTCACCGAAGGTGGCTCGATCGTCTACACCGTCACGCTGAGCAACGCCGTCGCCGGCACGCCGCTGACGCTGACGCTTTCGAACGGCCAGACGGTCACGATCCCGGTCGGCCAGACCACCGGCACCACCGATCCGTACGCGGTGCGCGCGGACGACTTCTACAAGCAAGGCGACGAACAACTCGACGTGACGGTCTCCGGCAAGTCGGGCGGCAACTTCGAGTCCCTCGACACCACCGGCACCGCCACCACCGTCGTGCACGACGATGCCGACCAGACGGTCGTCACCGTGACGCCGTCCGTGTCGACCGTGGCAGAAGGCGGCACGATCAGCTACACGGTGTCCGTCAATCACGAGGTCAAGGGCACCGACTTCGTCGTCACCCTCTCGAACGGCCAGGTCATCACGATTCCCGTCGGCGAAAGCTCCGTCACCGGCCCGGCCATCGCCGTGCGTCCGGACGACGCGCAAGTCCAGGGCAGTGTGAACACCGTCGTCAAGATCGACGACACCTCGGGTGGCAACTTCGAAGCCATCGACAAGACGTCCACCGCGACCACCACCGTCACCGACGGCGGCGCTCCGACGACGCTGACGATCACCCCGTCGGCGGCCAACGTCACCGAAGGCGGCTCGATCGTCTACACGGTCACGCTGAGCAACGCCGTGGCCGGCACGCCGCTGACGCTCACGCTGTCCAACGGCCAGACCGTCACGATCCCGGTCGGCCAGACCACGGGCACCACCGACCCGTACGCGGTGCGCGCGGACGACTTCTACAAGCAAGGCGACGAGACCCTCGATGTGACGGTCTCCGGCAAGTCCGGCGGCAACTTCGAGTCGCTCGACACCACGGGCACGGCCACCACCACGGTGTCCGACGACGCCGACCAGACGATCGTCACCGTCACCCCGTCCGCCGGCACCATCGCCGAAGGCGGTTCGCTGACCTACACCGTCTCGGTGAACCACGAAGTCAAGGGTTCGGACTTCACCGTCACGCTGTCCAACGGCCAGGTCATCACGATCCCCGTGGGCCAGAGTTCGGCCACCGGCCCGGCGATCGCCGTGCGCCCGGACGATGCGCAGGCGCAGGGCAACGTCGACACGGTCGTCAAGATCGACGACACCTCCGGCGGTAACTTCGAGGCGGTGGACAAGACCTCCACGGCCACGACCACCGTCACCGATGGCGGTGCGGACACCACGCTGACGATCACCCCGTCCGCGGCCAACGTCACCGAAGGTGGCTCGATCGTCTACACCGTCACGCTGAGCAACGCCGTCGCCGGCACGCCGCTCACGCTGACGCTGTCCAATGGCCAGACCGTCACGATCCCCGTCGGCCAGACCACGGGCACCACCGATCCGTACGCCGTGCGTGCGGACGACGTCTACAAGCAAGGTGACGAGACCCTCGATGTGACGGTCTCCGGCAAGTCCGGCGGCAACTTCGAGTCCCTCGACACCACCGGCACCGCCACGACAGTGGTGCACGACGATGCCGACCAGACGGTCGTCACCGTCACGCCGTCGGCCGGCACCATCGCCGAAGGCGGCTCGCTGACCTACACGGTCTCGGTGAACCACGAGGTCAAGGGCTCGGACTTCACCGTCACGCTGTCCAACGGCCAGGTCATCACGATCCCCGTGGGCCAGAGTTCGGCCACCGGCCCGGCGATCGCCGTGCGCCCGGACGATGCGCAAGCCCAGGGCAATGTCGACACCGTCGTCAAGATCGACGACACCTCGGGCGGCAACTTCGAAGCCATCGACAAGACCTCCACGGCCACGACCACCGTCACCGACGGCGGCGCCCCGACGACGCTGACGATCACCCCGTCGGCCGCCAACGTCACCGAAGGCGGTTCGATCGTCTACACCGTCACGCTGAGCAACGCCGTCGCCGGCACGCCGCTCACGCTGACGCTGTCGAACGGCCAGACCGTCACGATCCCCGTGGGCCAGACCACGGGCACGACAGCGGCCTACGCCGTTCGCGCGGACGACTTCTACAAGCAAGGCGACGAGACCCTCGATGTGACGGTCTCCGGCAAGTCCGGCGGCAACTTCGAGTCCCTCGACACCACCGGCACCGCCACGACCGTCGTGCACGACGACGCCGACCAGACGGTCGTCACCGTCACGCCGTCCGTGTCGACCGTGGCCGAAGGCGGCACCATCGCGTACACCGTCTCGGTGAACCACGAAGTCAAGGACACGCCTTTCTCTGTCACGCTGTCCAACGGCCAGACGATCACGATCCCGGTGGGCCAGAGCTCGGCCACCGGCCCGGCCATCGCCGTGCGTCCGGACGATGCGCAAGCCCAGGGCAATGTCGACACGATCGTCAAGATCGACGACACCTCGGGTGGCAACTTCGAAGCCATCGACAAGACGTCCACCGCGACCACCACCGTCACCGACGGCGGCGCTCCGACGACGCTGACGATCACCCCGTCGGCGGCCAACGTCACCGAAGGCGGCTCGATCGTCTACACGGTCACGCTGAGCAACGCCGTCGCCGGCACCCCGCTGACGCTCACGCTGTCCAACGGCCAGACCGTCACGATCCCGGTCGGCCAGACCACGGGCACCACCGATCCGTACGCGGTGCGCGCGGACGACTTCTACAAGCAAGGCGACGAGACCCTCGATGTGACGGTCTCCGGCAAGTCCGGCGGCAACTTCGAGTCGCTCGACACCACGGGCACGGCCACCACCACGGTGTCCGACGACGCCGACCAGACGATCGTCACCGTCACCCCGTCCGCCGGCACCATCGCCGAAGGCGGTTCGCTGACCTACACGGTCTCGGTGAACCACGAGGTCAAGGGCTCGGACTTCACCGTCACGCTGTCCAACGGCCAGACGATCACGATCCCCGTGGGCCAGAGCTCGGCCACCGGCCCGGCGATCGCCGTGCGTCCGGACGACGCGCAGGCCCAGGGCAGCCTCGACACGGTCGTCAAGATCGACGACACCTCGGGTGGCAACTTCGAAGCCATCGACAAGACGTCCACCGCGACCACCACCGTCACCGATGGCGGCGCCCCCACGACCCTGACGATCACCGCGTCCGCGGCGAACGTCACCGAAGGCGGCTCGATCGTCTACACCGTCACGCTGAGCAACGCCGTCGCCGGCACCCCGCTGACGCTCACGCTGTCCAACGGCCAGACCGTGACGATCCCCGTCGGCCAGACGACGGGCACGACCGATCCGTACGCCGTGCGTGCGGACGACTTCTACAAGCAGGGTGACCAGCAACTCGACGTCACGGTCACCGGCAAGACCGGCGGCAACTTCGAGTCGCTCGACACCACCGGCACCGCGACCACCACGGTCCACGACGACGCCGACCAGACGATCGTCACGGTGACGCCGTCGGTCACCACGGTCGCCGAAGGCGGCACCATCAGCTACACCGTCTCGGTCAATCACGAGGTCAAGGGCTCGGACTTCACGGTCACCCTGTCCAACGGCCAGGTCATCACGATCCCCGTGGGCCAGAGTTCCGTCACGGGCCCGGCCATCGCCGTGCGTCCGGACGATGCGCAAGTCCAGGGCAGCGTCGACACCGTCGTGAAGATCGATGGCACGTCCGGCGGCAACTTCGAAGCCGTCGACACGACCTCCACCGCCACGACCACCGTCACCGATGGCGGCATCGCCACGACGCTGACGATCACCCCCTCCGCCGCCAACGTCACCGAGGGCGGCTCGATCATCTACACGGTCACGCTGAGCAACGCCGTCGCCGGCACGCCGCTGACGCTGACCCTGTCGAACGGCCAGACCGTGACCATCCCCGTCGGCCAGACGACTGGCACGACCGATCCGTATGCCGTGCGCGCCGACGACGTCTACAAGCAGGGTGACCAGCAACTGGACGTGACCGTCACCGGCAAGACCGGCGGCAACTTCGAGTCGCTCGACACCACCGGCACGGCGACCTCCGTCGTGCACGACGATGCCGACCAGACGGTCGTCACCGTGTCGCCGTCGGTCACCACCGTGGCCGAAGGTGGCACCATCACCTACACCGTCTCGGTGAACCACGAGGTCAAGGGCACCGACTTCACGGTCACGCTGTCCAACGGCCAGACCATCACGATCCCCGTCGGCCAGAGCTCGGCCACCGGCCCCGCCATCGCCGTGCGCCCGGACGATGCACAGGCTCAGGGCAACGTCGACACCGTCGTCAAGATCGACGGCACGTCGGGCGGCAACTTCGAGGCCGTCGATGCGACCTCCACGGCCACCACCACCGTCTCGGACGGTGGCGCTGCAACGACGCTGACGATCACCCCGTCCGCCGCGAACGTCACCGAAGGGGGCTCGATCACCTACACGGTCACGTTGAGCAATGCCGTGGCCGGCACCCCGCTGACGCTGACGCTGTCCAACGGACAGACCGTCACGATCCCCGTCGGCCAGACCACGGGCCACACCGATCCGTACGCCGTGCGTGCGGACGATTTCTACAAGCAGGGTGACCAGCAGCTCGACGTGACCGTCACGGGCAAGTCCGGTGGCAACTTCGAGTCGCTCGACACCACCGGCACCGCGACCTCCGTCGTGCACGACGACGCCGACCAGACCATCGTCACGGTCAAGGCCTCCGACACGGTGATCGCCGAAGGCGGTTCGCTGACCTACACGGTCTCGGTGAACCACCCCGTCACGGGCACCCCGTTCGTCGTGACGCTCTCCAACGGCCAGACGATCTCGATCCCCGTGGGCCAGAGCTCGGCCACCGGCCCCGCCATCGACGTGCGTCCCGCCGACGCCCAGTCGCAAGGCAACGAGGACACCGTCGTCAAGATCGACGGCACCTCCGGCGGCAACTTCGAGGCCGTGGACACCACGTCCACCACGTCCACCACCGTCACCGACAGCGGCGCCATCACCACGCTGACCCTCACGGCTTCGGCCGCGAACGTCACCGAAGGCGGCTCGATCGTCTACACCGTCACCCTGAGCAACACCGTCCAGGGCACGCCGCTGACACTGACGCTGTCGAACGGCCAGACCGTCACGATCCCGGTGGGCGAGAACCACGCCTCCACCGGCGCGTACGCCGTCCGCGCAGACGACTTCTACAAGCAGGGCGACCAGCAACTCGACGTGACGATCACCGGCAAGTCCGGTGGCACGTTCGAATCGCTGAACACCGCAGGCACCGCGACCACCGTCGTGCACGACGATGCCGACCAGACGGTCGTCACCGTCACGCCGTCGGCCGGCACCATCGCCGAAGGCGGTTCGCTGACCTACACGGTTTCGGTCAACCACCCGGTCACCGGCACCCCGTTCGCCGTCACGCTGTCCAACGGCCAGACGATCTCCATCCCCGTGGGCCAGAGCTCGGCCACCGGCCCGGCCATCCCGGTGCGTCCGGACGATGCGCAAGCCCAGGGCAACGTCGACACCGTCGTGAAGATCGACGGCACGTCGGGCGGCAACTTCGAGGCCGTCGACACGACCTCGACCGCCACGACCACCGTCACGGATGGCGGCGTCGCCACGACGCTGACGATCACCCCGTCCGCCGCGAACGTCACCGAAGGCGGCTCGATCATCTACACCGTCACGCTGAGCAGCGCCGTCGCCGGCACGCCGCTGACGCTCACGCTGTCCAACGGCCAGACCGTGACGATCCCCGTGGGCCAGACGACGGGCACGACCGATCCGTACGCCGTGCGTGCGGACGACTTCTACAAACAAGGCGACCAACAGCTCGACGTCACCGTCACCGGCAAGACCGGTGGCAATTTCGAGTCGCTCGACACCACCGGCACGGCGACCTCCGTCGTGCACGACGATGCCGACCAGACGGTCGTCACGGTCACGCCGTCGGCCGGCACCATCGCCGAAGGGGGCTCGCTGACCTACACCGTGTCCGTCAACCACCCGGTCACCGGCACCCCGTTCGTCGTGACGCTGTCCAACGGCCAGACGATCTCCATCCCCGTGGGCCAGAGTTCGGCCACCGGCCCGGCCATCCCGGTGCGTCCGGACGATGCGCAAGCCCAGGGCAACGTCGACACGGTCGTCAAGATCGACGACACCTCCGGCGGTAACTTCGAGGCTGTCGACAAGACCTCCACGGCCACGACCACCGTCACCGATGGCGGTGCGGACACCACGCTGACGATCACCCCGTCGGCGGCCAACGTCACCGAAGGCGGCTCGATCGTCTACACCGTCACGCTGAGCCACGCCGTCGCCGGCACGCCGCTGACGCTCACCCTGTCCAACGGCCAGACCGTCACGATCCCTGTCGGCCAGACCACCGGCACGACGGCCGCCTACACCGTCCGCGCGGACGACTTCTACAAGCAGGGCGACCAGCAGCTCGACGTCACCGTCACCGGCAAGTCCGGCGGCAACTTCGAGTCGCTGAACACCACCGGCACCGCGACCACCGTCGTCCACGACGATGCCGACGCCACGGTCGTCACCGTGACGCCGTCGGTCACCACCGTCGCCGAAGGCGGCAGCATCACCTACACGGTCTCGGTCAACCACGCCGTCACCGACACGCCGTTCTTGGTCACGCTGTCCAACGGCCAGACGATCACGATCCCGGTGGGCCAGAGCTCGGCCACCGGCCCGGCCATCGCCGTGCGTCCGGACGATGCGCAAGCCCAGGGCAATGTCGACACGATCGTCAAGATCGACGACACCTCGGGTGGCAACTTCGAAGCCATCGACAAGACGTCCACCGCGACCACCACCGTCACCGACGGCGGCGCTCCGACGACGCTGACGATCACCCCGTCGGCGGCCAACGTCACCGAAGGCGGCTCGATCGTCTACACCGTCACGCTGAGCAACGCCGTCGCCGGTTCGCCGCTCACGCTGACGCTGTCCAATGGCCAGACCGTCACGATCCCCGTCGGCCAGACCACGGGCACGTCCGATCCGTACGCCGTTCGCGCCGACGACTTCTACAAGCAGGGCGACCAGCAGCTCGACGTCACCATCACCGGCAAGTCCGGTGGCAACTTCGAGTCGCTCGACACCACCGGCACCGCCTCCTCCGTGGTGCACGACGACGCCGACGCGACCATCGTCACCGTCACGCCGTCGGCCACCTCGATCGCCGAAGGCGGCGCCCTCACCTACACAGTCTCGGTCAACCACGCCGTCACCGGCTCGCCGTTCGCGGTGACGCTGTCCAACGGCCAGACGATCACGATCCCGGTGGGCCAGAGCTCCTTCACCGGCCCCGCCATCGCGGTGCGTGCGGACGATGCCTATGCGCAGGGCAACGTGGACACCGTCGTGTCCATCACGGGCACCTCGGGCGGCAATTTCGAGGCGGTGACCACCACGTCCACCGCCACGACCACCGTCACCGACGACAGCGACATCACCCGCATCAGCCTCACCGGCGACGCGTCGGTGACCGAAGGTGGCACCGCCCACTACACGCTGTCGCTGACCAACCCGCCGACCAGCACGGTGACGGTCACGCTGACCTACTCCGGCACGGCCGCCAACGGCGTCGACTTCACCGGCCAGACGACCGTCACGATCCCGGCGAACTCGTCGAGCGTGAACTTCGACATCGCGACCATCGACGACACGCTGATCGAAGGCGCCGAGAACTTCACCGTGACCATCGGTGGCGCCACGGGCGGCGGGTTCGAGCAACTCGCGGTCAACCCGGCCAGCAGCGCCGTCACGACCACGATCGTCGACAACGACTTCCCGTCGCTGTCGGTCTCGAGCCCGACCGTCGCGGAGTCCATCCCGTTCATGGTGTTCGAGGTCAAGCTGAGTGCCCCGGCACCCACCGACACCACCGTCAACCTCACCCTCGCCAACGGCACGGCCGTCGGCGGCGGCGTCGACTACGGCTCGACCACGGCCAACAACCTCCAGATCTCCACCGACGGTGGTCTGACCTGGAAGAACGGCACGACCTACACCTTCCCGGCCAACGGCGCGACGTCGGTGCTGGTGCGCACGGCGGTCATCAACGACTCGATCGACGAGGCCAACGAGCAGTTCTCGCTGACGGCCACCGTCACGGCCGGCACGACGTCCAACCCGGACGCCACCGGCACGGCCACGATCCTCGACAACGACCCGACGATGTCCATCGCGCCGATCTCGGTGAACGAGGACGCGGGTTTCGCCGTGTTCGAGGTCAAGCTGAGCCATGGCTCGCCGTCGACCACCACCGTGGGCCTGGCACTCGGCAACGGCACCGCCACCGGCGGCGGCGTGGACTTCGGTTCGACCACCGGCACCAACCTGCAGGTCTCGACCGACGGCGGCCAGACCTGGACCAACGCCACGTCGGCCACGTTCGCCGCGAACAGCACCTCGGTGCTCGTGCGCACGCCGATCGTCAACGACACGGCCTACGAGGGCAACGAGACCTTCACGCTGACCGCCACCCGGACGGGCGGCAGCACGGCCAACGCGTCGGTCCAGGCCGTCGCCACCATCGTCGACAACGACACGGCCACCCCGGTGCTCGACCTGGACGGCAACAATTCGAGCGGCGCCACGGGCGCGAACTACGCGGTCACGTTCACCGAAGGCCAGGGCGGCAGCGGTGTGTCCATCGCCGACACGGACATGACGATCACCGACGCCGACAGCACGACGATGGCTGGCGCGACCATCACGCTGACGAACCGGATGGACGGAGACGCCCTGAATCTCGGCAACGACGTGGGCGGCGTCCGTGTCACCAACACGGTCAACAACTCCGGCTCGATCGTCATCCAGATCTCGGGAAGCGGCACCCTCGCCCAGTACATCGAGCGCATCCGCAACATCACGTTCACCAACAGCAGCGACAACCCGAGCGACACGCCGCGCGTCATCACCGTGACGGTGACCGATGGCGTGAACACCAGCAACCTCGCCACCACCACCGTCAACGTGGTGCCGGTGAACGACCTGCCGGAGGGCCGCGACGTCACGCTGACGACCAACGAGGACACGCGCCTCACGCTGTCGCTCGCCAACTTCCAGATGAACGACAAGGAAGACGGCAACAACGTCAACCCGACCACGGTGCGCATCGACACGCTGCCCACCAACGGCACGCTGTACCTGAACGGCGTGGCCGTGACGCAGGGCGCCATCGTGACGGCCGCCCAGATCGCCGGGAACCAGCTCACGTTCGTGCCGAACCCGGACGACAACGGTGCGAACTACTCGAAGTTCACCTTCAGCGTGGGCGATTCGAACGGCGGCTACGACACCGTGCCGAACACGGTGACCTTCAACGTCAACGCCGTCAGCGACGGCACCCCTGTGGCCGTGGCGGACCAGTTCCGCACGACCCTCGGCACGCCGATCATCCTGACGAAGGCGCAGCTGCTCGCCAACGACACGCTGCTCGACCACGCCCGCATCACGTCCGTCAGCGCGGGCACGGGCGGCACGCTCGTGACCAACGCCGACGGAACGTACACCTTCACTCCGAGCGCGGCCGGCAACGGCACGTTCACGTACACGCTGACCGACGACGACGGCCAGACGAGCACCGCCACGGTGACGATCGCCACGTCGCAGGCCCGCGACGACTTCGCCACCGTGCATGAAAGCGCGCTGACCGGCGGAACGGGCGGTGGCACCACGGTGGCCACCGGCTCGCTGATCGCGAACGACACGGGCGCCACGTCAGTGTCCTACGTCAAGTTCGGCGGCACCACGTACAACATCGCGAGCGGCGGCTCGGTCACGATCGACAGCCCGCTCGGCAAGCTCGTGGTGCAGTCCGACGGCACGTACACCTACACGCTCGAGACCAACGCGAACAACAACACCGCCGCCACCAACCTGTCCGTGGCGGAGGACTTCACGTACAAGCCGAACAACGGCAACGAAGCGGTGCTGCACGTCGACATCGTCGACGACAAGCCGCAGGTCGCGGACCACACCGTGAGCGTCTCCCAGGTGCCGCTGCCCACGTACAACCTCGTGCTGGTGCTCGACATCTCCGGCAGCATGACCACCACCGCCTACGGCGGCCTGGTGCGCAGCGTGGACGCCAACGGCAACCAGACCGGCACCACCACCCGCTTGGCCATGGCCAAGGCCGCGCTGATCGAACTGGTGGAGCAGTACTACAGCCAGGCGCAGACGGTCTCGGTCAAGCTCGTCACGTTCTCGAGTTCGGCGTCCATCGTGAACCCGAACAACGTCGCGTACACCACCCTGGCGCAGGTGAAGGCAGCGATCAACGGCATCACCGGCACCACGAGCGGCGGCACCGACTACGAAGCCGCCCTCGCCAAGGCCCAGGAGGCCTACGGCACCGTCAACACGAACGTCAAGAACACCACCTACTTCCTGTCCGACGGAGCGCCTGGTGAAGGCAACACCGCGGCCCAGACCGCGATCTACAACGCGTTCACGGCACAGAACGGCGTCCAGTCGTATGCCGTCGGCATCGGCACCGGCATCTCGAGCACCACGGCCCTCGACAACATCCACAACGTGGACGCCGACGGCAGCGGCACGAAGGACGGCGCGGTGCTCGTCACCGACCTGAACCAGCTGAGCTCGTCGCTGCTGGCCACCGTGCCGCCGGCCTATGGCGGCAACGTGGTGTCCACGTCGGGCAGCGCGATCGGCAGCGCCTTCGGCGCCGACGGCGGCCAGGTGGTCACGATGACCATGACCCTCGCCGGCAAGGTGGTCACGTTCACCTACGACGCGGCCAACAACCGGATCTCGCAGAGCGGCACCACCACCACGATCAGCGGCGACATGCTCACGCTGAACAGCACCAACGGCTTCACGAAGGGCACGCTGCTCTTCAACTTCACCACCGGCAACTACACGTACTACACCAACGGCACGGCCGCGAACGGCGAGAGCTTCACGCTGACCTTCACCGCGAAGGACGGCGACGGCGACGTCACGGCCCCCACGAACCTGAACTTCGTGATCGCCAACGGCGCCCCCATCGCCCGCCCCGACACCGACACGCTGGACATCAACCAGTCGCACCTCGAAGGCAACGTGATCACCGGCGCCGGCACGGACGGCGGCCTGGCCCTGGGCAGCGGCGTGGCAAGCTTCTCCGCGAGAGGCGACGGGGTCGACAACGCCGTCGACAACGCGCAGGTCTCGAGCATCAGCTTCAAGGGGCAGACGTTCAACCTGCTCGTCAACAGCACGGGATCGGGCACCGGCTACACCTACGTCATCGCGAACGGCCAGCTCACCTGGACCGGTTCGGGCACGGCCAATGCCGGCAGCAAGCTCGTCTTCAGCAAGACGGGCTACTACGACTACACCCCGCCCACCGCGGCGCTGACGGACACGCCGCACAAGGCGGCGGTGACCAACTCGTACACCAGCGCCATCAACAACAACGCGAACGGCGTGGCGATCACGGCCTTCCAGCAGAACGGCTCGGTCGGCACCGTCGTGCTCAACAGCGGCAGCGGCACGAGCGGCCTCGGCGTTTCGGCGAACAACTCGGCCAGCAGCCTCGCGGCCCTGGAGCGCCTGGTGTTCACCTTCTCGCAGTCGTCGCACCCTCAAGGCGTGCAGGGCGTGAAGTTCAACATCGCCACGGGCAGCAACCTCGACAATGCGACCGCCATCGTCAGCGCGCTGACGTACACGATGTACGACGTGGCCGGCGTGCTGCTGGGCCAGTTCGTCAGCTCGGCCGAAGGCACCGTCACGCTGCCCACCGAGTACGGCAACATCGGCCGCATCGAGGTCGAAGCGAACAGCCCGGCCACGGCCTACATCTCGGGCCTGACGTTCGAAAGCATCAACGTCGACAACGCCGCCACGGCGGTCGAGCCCACGGTCATCGGCTACACGCTGACCGACACCGACAACCAGAGCAGCAGTTCGACGCTCACGCTCAACGTGATCTCAAACAACCTGTTCGGGACGGACGCCAGCGAAACCATCACGGGCACCGCAGCCAACGACCACATCCAGGGCGGCGCCGGCAACGACACGCTCCACGGCGGTGCGGGCCACGACATCCTCGAGGGCGGTCTCGGCAACGACATCCTCAACGGGAACGACGGCAACGACATCCTGCGCGGCGGCGAAGGCAACGACACGCTCGACGGCGGCAACGGCAAGGACATCCTGGTGGGCGGCAAGGGCAACGACTTCCTCACGGGCGGCGCCGACTCCGACGTCTTCCGCTGGGAGTTCGCGGACCAGGGCGTCAAGGGTGCCCCGGCCGTCGACACGGTGACCGACTTCAACAACGCCGCGGCCTCCGCCGGTGGCGACGTGCTCGACCTGCGCGACCTGCTGCAGGGCGAAACGTCGCTCGGCGCGGCCACCGGCAACCTCACCAACTACCTGCACTTCGAGACGTCGGGCAACACCACGACGATCCAGATCAGCACGACGGGCGGGTTCTCGGGCGGCTACAACGCCGGCGCCGTGGACCAGGCCATCAAGCTGAGCGGCGTGGACCTGACGGTGGGTGGGGCGTTGAACACGGACCAGCAGATCATCCAGGACCTGCTGAACAAGTCCAAGCTCATCGTGGACGGGAATTGAGCCCCCCAGTCGGCTGGCGCCTCCTGCCCCCGAGGGGCGCCCCGGGTCGCCCGGGGGACCCGGGCTCGCGGGTGGCTTGATGGGTCGGCGTCGCTGCGCTCGCCTCTCCGCGAGCGCGCGGTCGCTTCGGGGCATTGCTCGCTTCGCGAGCTCGCCCCCTGCTCGCGGTCACCCCGGCGGACGCCGGGGCCCACTGCCTGCATGTGCGCAGCGGCCACGGTGGATCCCGGCGTTCGCCGGGATGACCGTGCGGTCAGGGGATCAGAGCTTTGCGCTGATGTGGGGGCCGGTCGCCCCATCGACACCGCATTCCCACAACCGCTGCAGGTCCAGCTCGTCGCTGACCCCTTCCGCGAACACCTGCAACGACAACCCGTGCAGCAGCGTCACCGTGCCCCGCACGAACGTCGCGCGGTTCTCGTCGGTGCCGATGTCGCGCACGATGGACGCATCGAGCTTCACGTAGTCGAGCCCGGCCTCGAAGAGGCGCGGGATCTGCCCCAGGCGGGCGCCAGCGTGTTCGAGGCCGATGCGCACGCCGATCGGGCGCAGCTGGCGGCTGAGCTCCTGCAGCAGGTGGAAGTGATCGACCGCGGCGGTTTCGGCCACCTCGAGCCAGATCAGGCGGGCGGCACGCGGCGCGGCCCACAGCAGCGCCCGCAGGCGCGGGGCGAAGCTGCTGTCGGTCAGCGACGACGGCGACAGGTTCACGCACCGCGACTGGCCGTCGCGGGTCGCGTCCATCAGCGCGAGCGCCAGTGCGCGTTCGTCCACGTCCACCGTCAGGCGGCTGCGCACCGCCAGCGGCAGCCAGCGGGCCGCGGCCTCGAAGGTGCCGCCGGCCTCGAGCTGCATGCGCAGCGGGCATTCGAGGTGGATGGTCTGCATGCGGCTGTCGACCACCGGGAACGAGACGAGCCGCACCCGGTCGTGCACCAGCGCCTCCCGGATGCGCTGGCGCCAGGCGCCCTCGCCCAGCAGCGCGATGGCGGGCGAGGCTTCGCTCGCGAGTTCCACCGCGAACGCACCCACGCTTTCGGCTCGGGCCAGCGCGCCGTCGGCCGCGCCCATCACCTCGGCGAGGGTCATGTCGCGGCGCAGCTCCACCGCGCCCACCGCCACCGACGCCCCCGCGCCGATCGACGGCAGCACGAGGCGCAGCGCGTCGGCCAGGGCCTGCGCGGTCTCGCGGGCCACGTTGGGCACGGGCAGGCACAGCGCGAAGTCGGACCCGTTGAGGCGGCCGAGGAAACAGCCCTCGACGCGCTCGGTGTACGGCCGCAGCGCCTGGGCGATGGTGGTGATCATGCGGTCGGCCGCGGCGTGGCCCAGCGTGCGGTTGATGCCGGCGAGGTCCAGCACGCGCAGCAGCACGAGGCCGCCATCGGCCGTGCCATCCTCGCGCTGCAGCGCGGCGCCCAGCTGGCCCAGGAAGTGGGCGCGGTTCGACAGGCCGGTGAGCGTGTCGCAGTTGGCCTGCCGGTGCAGCGCGTCGAGCTGGGCGGCCTGGGTCTGGAAGGCCACGCGCAGGCGTTCGACCATCGTGTTCATCGCGAGCGTGAGCCGCTGCAGCTCGGGCACGTTGGGGGCCTCCACCGTGACGAACTCGCCCTTGACCAGCGCCTGGGCCTGGCCCACGGTGCTGTCGATGGGTTTGCGGATGCGGCGCACGACCAGCGTGCCGAGGGCGCCGGCGATCAGTCCCACCACGGCGAGCGCGAGCGCCGAGCGCACGCTGCTGCGCCACAGCTCGTCGACCGCGAAGGCCGACTGGCTCTCCACCTCGACCTGGCCGAGGGCACGCCAGCCGTCCGACACCTGGGCGAGCCCGGGGCGCGACTCGATGGGCACCACGTCGGCGAACCACGCCGGGGCCTTGGCCGGGCCCACGGTGGCCTCGCGCACGAACTTCACCTTGCCGTCGGCACCGACCAGGCGCACGCGCCGGTAGAAGCCGGTGTCGAACTGGGCGGACATCATCAGGTCCATCAGCTCCTGGTCACCCTTCTGCTGCGACAGGGCGAGGGCCAGCGAGGTCGCGTTGTCCGAGTTCTTGAGCTGCAGCTGCGTCTCGAGGTAGTTGCGGCCCGACTCCACCGCCACCGTGACGCTGCCCAGGAAGGCGAGCAGCACGGTGCCGAACATCAGCAACCAGATTTGGCGTATCAGCGACATGCGCGCTCCCTGTCGATCATCGGTCCGTTCGTCCCGCTCGTTCGTACGTCGTTCATTGAAAACCTTCCGCCCGCGCCTTCGCAAGCACTTCCCGCCAGCGCGACAGCCGGGCCACGGGGTCGCCCGCCGTCTGGGTGCCCACACCCTGCCACAACCCATCGCCATTGAAACTGAAAACCGGCGCCAGGTCCGGACGGCGCGAGGCCGGGCGGATCTCGCCGATCAGGTTGTCGAGGATCAGCGGCTCGGCCTCCGGACTCGGATGGTAGGCCAGCACCATGTGGGCCTGGACCACGCCCTGGGCCCCGCCGATCTGGGCGCGGACGTACACGAGCCGCAGGCGGTTCACCGGCACGCCGAGGGCCAGCAGGGAAAAGTACTTGGCGATGGCGAAGTCCTCGCAGTCGCCCTGGCCCTGGTTCAGGGTCTCGATGGGGCTCGCCCAGTAGTCCACCTGTCCCCACACGGCCGCATCATCCCGGAACACGATGCGCCGGTTGAAGAACTGGTTCACGGCCTGCAGCCGGCCCGGCTCGTCCAGCGCCGCGGCGGCGGCCAGGGTCTGCTGCAGCGCCGTCACGCCGGCCACCGCGTTCGGCCCGGCCTTGCGCGCGGCCGCCGCCATGCGTTCCACGTCCCAGGCCCGCAACGCCACGGACGGCGCGAACAGCCCCGCGGCCAGCACCACCACGACCAGACGGCGGCACCACGCCGCGACGTTCCGCGCCAGGTGGCGCGCTCCGTCTTTCGCAAAGTGGGTTCGGGGAAGGTGCACGGGTGTTCCTGGGGGCAGTCCCCCTCGGGGTTGTCGTCCAAAGCGGCCCCTCGCTTGAGCATCATGAGGGCCCTGTGATAGAAAGTGCGCGCCAACCAAAGCGCCCGAGCGTGAATTCCTGCCGGGCAGACCTTCATCCGCGGGGAACATGGCCGGACGGCCGATCACTAAACTCGACCTCGTCCCTACAGCGAGGCTTGCATTCGTGCACCGGGGACAACGCCATTGACTCTAGGATCGAGATGTACCAAAGAAAAACGGCCCTGCTTTCCGCCCTCACCCTGGCATTCGCCGGCACCGCGCTCGCGCAGGCCGACGACCAGGCTGCCCTGAAGGCCGCCGTCCAGAAGGCGATCAATGCCAACCCCGAGGTCACTGCCCGCTTCAACGCCTACCGCGCCTCCGCCGACGCCGTCGACATCGCCCGCGCCGGCTACTACCCCCGCCTCGACCTGAGCGCGAGCGGTGGCCGCGACCGCGACCGCATCGACAACCGCAACCCCGAGACCCAGTCGATCAACCGGGCCGGCGCCTCGCTGACGCTGTCGCAGCTGCTGTGGGACGGCCTCGCCACGAAAAACGACGTGGGCCGCCTGGGCCACGAACGCCTCGCCCGCTACTTCGAGGTGGTGGACATCACCGAGCAGACCGCCCTCGAGGCCGCCCGCGCGTACTACGACGTGCTGCGCTTCCGCAAGCTCGTGCAGCTGGCCGAAGAGAACTTCGTCCAGCACCAGACCGCCTACAACCAGATCCAGTCGCGCTTCAAGGCCGGTGTCGGCCGCGGCGTGGACCTGGAACAGGCCGCCGCCCGCGTGGCGCTCGCCGAGTCCAACCTGAACACCGAGATCTCGAACCTGTACGACGTGTCGTCGCGCTACCAGCGCCTCGTGGGCGAGGTGCCGCCGGCCGCACTGCCGCTGCCCGCCGAGACGTTCAAGAACGGCCTGCCCGGCAACGCGAACGATGCCGCCAACGAGGCCATCCGCCGCAGCCCGGCCATCAGCGCCAGCATCGAGAACCTGCGCTCGGCCGAGCAGCTGGTGTCGGTGCGCGAGAGCGCGTTCCAGCCCCGCGTCGAGGCCCGCCTGCGCTCCGGCGCCGGCAAGAACTTCGACGGCGTGGCGAACCAGCGCAACGACTCCACCGCCGAGGTCGTGCTGAACTGGAACCTCTTCAACGGCGGCGCCGACCGCGCCCGCGTGCGCCAGCAGACCAACCTCGTGAGCCAGGCCACCGACCTGCGCGACAAGGCTTGCCGCGACGTGCGCCAGACCGTGGCCATCGCCTACAACGACACGCGCAAGCTCGTCGACCAGCTCGTCTACCTCGACCGCAACACGCTCGCCATCACCAAGGCGCGCGACGCGTACCACCAGCAGTTCAACATCGGGCAGCGCAGCCTGCTCGACCTGCTGAACTCGGAGAACGAGGTCTACACCGCCCAGCGCTCGTACGTGAACGCCGAGTACGACCTGAGCATCGCCTACCTGCGCACGCACGCCGCCACGAACCAGCTGATCGGCCGCCTGGGCGTGGGCCGCGACGCCGCCCCGCCGGCCCCGGACGACGCCGAAGGCTGGAACGCCGGCAACGACGCCCCGGGCCGCTGCCCGGCCGAGGCCGTGGCCACGATGACGATGGACTCGACCGCGCTGCGCCAGCGCGCCGCCGCAGCCACTCCGCCCTCGCCCGTGCTGCCGGCGGCGTCCGCGCCCACCGGCACCACGGCCACCGCCGCCACCGCGGTGCCGCTGCAGCGCGTGACCGAGTGGGCCGCCGCCTGGCAGGCCCGCGACATCAACGCCTACCTCGCGTTCTATGCGCCCACGTTCATGCCGGAAGGCAGCTCGATCGACCGCTGGCGCGCCCAGCGGCGCGCGGTGCTGGCCCGTCCGGGCGAGATCGCGGTGCTGATCGCCAACCCCGTGGCCACGGCCATCGACGCCACCACGGTCGAGACCCGCTTCCGCCAGACGTTCCGCTCGAACCAGCTCACCGACATCACCGACAAGGTGCTGACGTGGCGCCTGATCGATGGGAAGTGGCTGATCCTGCGGGAATCGGGCCGCTGACCCCCGGCGGCGCGGCATCGCCACCACGATCCGCGCCGCATCGGCCCCAAGACCGGTTAGATTCGCGTTCTCTGCACGAAGTCCACACGCGAACGCCGATGTCCACCTTGTCTCAGCGCCTTGCCGCGCTGAAACCCTATTTCCGAGGCACCCTGTGGGCCGTGGCCCTGGGCGGCCTCGGCGCCGCGATCTCCGCGGCCTGCGAGAGCGCCCTCGCCTGGCTGATGGTGCCGCTGGTCGACGGCGGCCTCAAGAAGCCGCCGATCCCCTGGCTGCCCGACCTGATGCCGCCCCCGTACTGGGCCATTCCCATCCTGCTGATCGTCATCTTCCTGGTGCGGGGCATCGCCGGGTTCATCGTCGACTACTCGCTCGCCTGGACCGCCAACCGCGGTGCCCTGGCCCTGCGGCGTCGCCTGTTCGAGCGCGTGCTCCAGTCCGACGGTGCGCTGTTCGGCGAGCGCACGGGCAGCAGCCTCACGAACACCGTGGTCTACGAGGCGATCAACGGGATCGCCCAGTTGGTGAGCGCCCTCCAGACCCTCCTGAAGGATTCGTTCACAGTCGTCGCGCTGCTCATCACGCTGCTGCTGCTGAACTGGCAGCTCACCGCCGTCATCCTCGCACTGGCACCGGTGCTCGCCATCACCATGCGCTACTTCAGCCGGCGCATGCGGCGCATCACGCTGTCCTCGCAGACCGCGGTGGACCGGCTGGGCTACGTGGTCGAGGAAAACGTGCTTGCGTGGCGCGTGGTGCGGCTGCACGGCGTCCAGCGGCCGCAGGCCGAGCGGTTCGAGACCGAAAGCCGTTCGCTCTTCCGCCTGATGCTCAAGTCGACCGCGGCGTCGGCCACGGTGACGCCGCTGATCCAGCTGTTCACCGCCATGGCGCTCGCCATCATCATCGCGGTGGCGCTGTGGCAGAACAGCCAGACCGGCGGCAGCATGGGCACCTTCGTCGCCTTCATCACCACGGCCATCGGCATCGCCACGCCCATCCGCCGGCTCACCGACGTGTCGAGCGCCGTCACGCGCGGCCTGGCCGCACTGGAACGCGGGCAGGATCTGATCCACACAAGCCAGGCCGAGTCGGGTGGCACCCATGCGGTGGACCGCACCGCCGGCCACCTGACCTTCCGCGGCGTCGGCGTCCGCTACGGCGCAGCGGATGCACCGGCCGCCCTCACCGACATCGACCTCGACGTGCCCCAAGGCAGCACCGTGGCCCTCGTGGGGCCGTCCGGCGCGGGCAAGACCACGCTCATCAACCTGCTGCCCCGTTTCATCGAACCGTCCACCGGCACGATCTCGCTCGACGGCGTGCCGCTCAAGGACTGGAGCCTCGCCTCGCTGCGCTCGCAGATCGCGCTCGTGAGCCAGGACGTGGTGCTGCTCAACGGCACGGTCCGGGACAACGTCTGCCTGAGCAGCGAGACCCCCGATCCGGCGCGCGTGCGCGCCGCGCTGCAGGCGAGCAACCTCCTCGAGCTGGTCGACGGCCTGCCGGAGGGGCTGGACACCCTGGTGGGCCACAACGGCACGAAGCTGTCGGGCGGCCAGCGCCAGCGCCTCGCGATCGCCCGCGCGATCTACAAGGACGCGCCCATCATCATCCTCGACGAGGCCACGTCGGCCCTCGATTCGGAGTCGGAACGCCTGATCCAGCAGGCGATGGACAACCTGATGCGCGACCGCACCAGCATCGTCATCGCGCACCGGCTGTCCACCATCGCCAACGCCGACAAGGTGGTGGTGCTGGAGGCGGGCCGGGTCGTCGAACAAGGCACGCAGGCCGAGTTGCTCCAGAAGAACGGGCTCTTCGCCAAGCTGCACGGCATCCAGTTCGGCACCCGCTGAAAGCGGAAACAAAAAGGCCCGCACCTCACGGCGCGGGCCTTTGGTCCGATCACACGATCAGATCAGCGCTTGACCGGCGGCAGGTCCGTGCACTCGCCCTCGGCCGCTTCCGCGGCGAGGCCCACGCTCTCGCCGAGCGTCGGGTGCGGGTGGATCGTCTTGCCGATGTCCACCGCGTCGGCGCCCATCTCGATGGCCAGCGCCACTTCCGAGATCAGGTCCCCGGCATGCGTGCCGACGATGCCGCCGCCGATGATGCGGTGCGTTTCCTCGTCGAAGATCAGCTTCGTGAAGCCCTCGTCGCGCGTGTTCGCGATGGCGCGGCCCGACGCGTTCCAGGGCAGCACGCCCTTCTTGATCTTCAGGCCCTTGGCCTTCGCCTCGTCCTCCGTCACGCCCACCCACGCCACCTCGGGGTCGGTGTAGGCGACGCTCGGGATCACGCGGGCGTCGAACTCGGCCTTGTGGCCGGCCGCGACTTCCGCCGCCACGTGGCCTTCGTGCACCGCCTTGTGGGCGAGCATGGGCTGGCCCACGATGTCGCCGATGGCGAAGATGTGCGGCACGTTGGTGCGCATCTGCTTGTCGACCGTGATGAAGCCGCGGTCGCCCACGGCCACGCCGGCCTTCTCGGCACCGATGCGCTTGCCGTTGGGCACGCGGCCCACGGCCTGCAGCACGAGGTCGTACAGCTGAGGCTCCTTCGGAGCGCCCTCGCCTTCGAACGTGACCTTGATGCCGTCCTTCGTGGCCTCGGCCCCGACGGTCTTCGTCTTCAGCATGATGTTGTCGAAGCGCGGCGCGTTCATCTTCTGCCACACCTTGACCATGTCGCGGTCGGCACCCAGCATCAGCTGGTCCATCATCTCGACCACGTCGAGGCGCGCGCCGAGGCTGCTGTACACCGTGCCCATCTCGAGGCCGATGATGCCGCCGCCGATCACCAGCATGCGCTTGGGCAGCTGGCGCAGCTGCAGCGCGCCGGTGGACGTCACCACGCGCGGGTCGTCCTTCGGCAGGAACGGCAGCTTCACGGCCTCGGAGCCCGCCGCGATGATGGCGTTCTTGAACTTGACGACCTTCTTGCCGTCGGCCGTGGTCACCGCGAGGTGGTACGGGTCGGCGAACTCGCCGTCGCCCTGGATCACCGTGACCTTGCGCATCTTCGCCATCGCGTTCAGGCCGTTGGTGAGCTTGCCCACCACCTTCTCCTTGTGCGTGCGCAGCTTGTCGAGGTCCACCTTCGGGGCCTCGAACGCCACGCCCAGCGCGTCGAAGTGCTTGGCCTCGTCCATCACGGCGGCCACGTGCAGCAGCGCCTTGGACGGGATGCAGCCCACGTTCAGGCACACGCCGCCGAGCGTCTTGTAGCGCTCGACGAGCACCACCTTCTGCCCGAGGTCGGCGGCGCGGAACGCGGCGGAGTAGCCGCCGGGGCCGGCGCCCAGCACCAGCACGTCGCACTCGACATCGGCGGTGCCGCCGAACGACGAGGCCGCGACGGGCGCTGCCGCGGGGGCCGGTGCAGGGGCGGCTGCGGCCGGCGCGGGAGCCGGCGCAGGCGCAGGCGCCGGGGCGGCCGCACCGCTGGCTTCGAGCGTCAGGATCAGCGACCCTTCGCTGACCTTGTCGCCGAGCTTGACCTTCAGCTCCTTGACCACGCCCGCGTGTGTCGCGGGGATCTCCATCGAGGCCTTGTCGCTCTCGACAGTGATCAGCGATTGCTCGGCCTTGATGGTGTCACCGGGCTTGACCAGCAGCTCGATGACGGCCACGTCCTTGGAGTCGCCGATGTCCGGCACCTTGATGTCGATGAGCGACATGGTTCTCTTTCCGTGAAGGTGGGGCTTAGAGCAGCACGCGGCGGAAGTCGCCGAGGATCTGCGCGAGGTACGCGTTGAAGCGGGCCGCCGAAGCGCCGTCGATCACGCGGTGGTCCCAGCTCAGGCTGAGCGGCAGCATCAGGCGCGGCTGGAAGGCCTTGCCGTCCCACACCGGCTCGGTCGTCGAGCGGCACACGCCGAGGATTGCCACTTCCGGGGCGTTGATGATCGGCGTGAAGTAGCGGCCACCGATGCCGCCGAGCGACGAGATCGAGATGCAGCCGCCGCTCATGTCGGCCGGGGTCAGCTTGCCGTCGCGGGCCTTCGCGGCCAGGGCGTTCATCTCCTGGGAGATCTGGATCACGCCCTTCTTGTCGGCGTCCTTGAGCACCGGCACCACGAGGCCGTTCGGCGTGTCCGCCGCGAAGCCGATGTGGTAGTACTGCTTCAGCACGATCTGCTCGCCGTCGAGCGAGGCGTTGAAGTCGGGGAACTTCTTCAGCGCGGCGACCATGGCCTTGATCAGGAACGCGAGCATCGTGACCTTCACGCCCGACTTCTCGTTCTCCTTGTTCAGCTGGACGCGGAAGGCTTCGAGTTCGGTGATGTCCGCATCGTCGTGGTTCGTCACGTGCGGGATCACGACCCAGTTGCGGTGCAGGTTCGCGCCCGAGATCTTCTTGATGCGCGACAGGTCCTTGCGCTCGACCGGGCCGAACTTCGTGAAGTCGACCTGCGGCCAGGGCAGCAGCCCCGGGAACGCGCCACCGCCGGCGGCGGCCGCGGCGGCGGGCGCCTTCCCCTGGGCCTGCGTGCGCACGCTGCCGTCCATCACGCCCTTGACGAAGTTCTGCACGTCGGCGTGGGTGATGCGGCCCTTCAGGCCCGAGCCACGCACTTCCGCCAGCGGAACGCCCAGTTCACGGGCGAGCTTGCGGATGCTGGGCGACGCGTGCGGCAGGCGGCCGGTGGCCGGCGGCGGTTCGGCGGCGGGCAGCGCGGCCGTGGGCACGACACGTTCGACCACCGGGGTCGACGGGGTTTCCGGTGCGGCGGCCGGCACCGAGGCGGCGGCAGGCGCCGGCGCCGCGGCAGCCGCAGCGGGGGCACCACCGGCCACTTCCAGCGTGGCCAGCACCGAGCCCTGGCTGACCTTGTCGCCGAGCTTGATCTTGAGTTCCTTGACCACCCCGGCGTGCGACGACGGGATCTCCATCGAGGCCTTGTCGCTCTCGACGGTGATCACGCTCTGCTCGGCCTTCAGCGTGTCGCCCACCTTGATGAACACCTCGATCACCGAGACGTCCTTGCTGTCACCGATGTCCGGCACCACCAGCTCGATGGTGCGGCTGCCACCGGCGGCGGCGGGGGCCGGTGCGGGTGCGGCGGCTTGAGCGGGTGCGGGCGCCGGAGCGGCTGCGGCGGGTGCCGGAGCCGGGGCGGCGGCACCACCTGCCGCTTCCAGCACCAGCACGATCGAGCCCTCGGCGACCTTGTCGCCGATCTTCACGCGCAGTTCCTTGATCACGCCGGCGGTGCTCGACGGGATCTCCATCGACGCCTTGTCGCTCTCCACGGTCACCAGCGACTGGTCCACCTTGATGGTGTCCCCCGCCTTGACCAGCAGCTCGATGACTTCGACTTCCTTGAAGTCCCCAATGTCGGGAACCTTGACTTCGACCAATGCCATGTCGTTTCTCCGGGTCTTCTTGTTCAGGCGTACAGCGGATTGATCTTGTCGGCCTTGATGTCGTACTTCTTGATCGCCTCGGCCACCTTCGCGGCGGGCACCGTGCCCTCCTCGGACAGGGCCTTGAGCGCCGCGACCACGATGTAGTGGCGGTTGACCTCGAAGTGCTCACGCAGCTTGCTGCGGAAGTCGCTGCGGCCGAAGCCGTCGGTGCCGAGGACCTTGAACGTGCGGCCCTTCGGCAGGAACGCGCGGATCTGGTCGGCGTACGACTTCATGTAGTCGGTGGACGCGATCACCGGGCCGGCATGCGGCTCGAGCTGCTGCGCGACGAACGGCACGCGCGGCGTGTCGGTGGGGTGCAGCAGGTTCCAGCGTTCGCAGTCCTGGCCGTCGCGGGCCAGTTCGTTGAAACTCGGGCAGCTCCACACGTTGGCGGCCACGCCCCATTCCTTCTCGAGCATCTCCTTGGCGGCGATGGATTCGCGCAGGATGGTGCCGCTGCCGAGCAGGTTCACGCGCGGCGTCTTCTTCGCGCCGGCCTGCAGCAGGTACATGCCCTTGATGATCTGCTCTTCGGTGCCGGCGGTCAGGCCCGGCATCGCGTAGTTCTCGTTGAGCAGCGTCAGGTAGAAGAACACGTTCTCCTGCTTCTCCACCATGCGCTTCAGGCCATGGTGCAGGATCACGCCCACTTCGTGCGCGAAGGTCGGGTCGTAGCTGATGCAGTTCGGGATCGTGCCGGCGAGGATGTGGCTGTGGCCGTCCTCGTGCTGCAGGCCTTCGCCGTTCAGCGTGGTGCGGCCCGACGTGCCGCCCAGCAGGAAGCCGCGCGCCTGCATGTCGCCCGCGGCCCAGGCCAGGTCGCCGATGCGCTGGAACCCGAACATCGAGTAGTAGACGTAGAACGGGATCATCACGCGGTTGTTCGTCGCGTACGACGTGGCCGCGGCGATCCAGCTGCTCATGCCGCCGGCCTCGTTGATGCCTTCCTGCAGGATCTGGCCGGCCTTGTCCTCGCGGTAGTACATCACCTGGTCCTTGTCGACCGGGGTGTAGAGCTGGCCCTGCGGGTTGTAGATGCCGATCTGGCGGAAGAGGCCTTCCATGCCGAACGTGCGGGCTTCGTCGACCAGGATGGGCACCGTGCGGGGGCCGAGGTCCTTGTCGCGCAGCAGCTGCGTCAGGAAGCGCACGTAGGCCTGGGTCGTCGAGATCTCGCGGCCTTCGGCGGTGGGCTCGAGCGTGGCCTTGAACGTGTCCAGCGCGGGGATGGTGAACGACTCGTCGGCCTTCGGGCGGCGCTGCGGCAGGTAGCCGCCGAGGGCCTTGCGGCGCTCGTGCAGGTAGCGCATCTCGGGCGTGTCGTCGGCCGGCTTGTAGAACGGCACCTCGGCGATCTTGTCGTCGGGGATGGGGATGTTGAAGCGGTCGCGGAAGATCTTCACGTCCTCGTCGACCATCTTCTTGGTCTGGTGGGCCGTGTTCTTGCCTTCGCCGATCTTGCCCATGCCGAAGCCCTTGACGGTCTTGATCAGCAGGACGGTGGGCTGGCCCTTGTGGTTCACGGCGCGGTGGTACGCGGCGTACACCTTCTGCGGGTCATGGCCGCCGCGGTTCAGGCGCCAGATGTCGTCGTCGCTCATCTTCGCGACCATCTCGAGCAGCTTGGGGTGGCGGCCGAAGAAGTTCTTGCGGACGAAGGCGCCGTCGTTGGCCTTGAAGGCCTGGTAGTCGCCGTCGAGCGTGTCCATCATGACCTTGCGCAGCAGCTCGTCCTTGTCGCGGGCGAGCAGCGGGTCCCAGTAGCTGCCCCACAGCAGCTTGATGACGTTCCAGCCGGAACCGCGGAACTCGCCTTCGAGTTCCTGGATGATCTTGCCGTTGCCGCGCACCGGGCCGTCGAGGCGCTGCAGGTTGCAGTTGACGACGAAGATCAGGTTGTCGAGCTTCTCGCGCGCGGCCAGGCCGATGGCGCCGAGCGATTCGGGTTCGTCCATCTCGCCGTCGCCGCAGAACACCCAGACCTTGCGCTTGGAGGTGTCGGCGATGCCGCGGGCGTGCAGGTACTTCAGGAAGCGGGCCTGGTAGATGGCCATCAGGGGGCCGAGGCCCATCGACACCGTCGGGAACTGCCAGAACTCGGGCATCAGCTTCGGGTGCGGGTAGCTCGAGATGCCCTTGCCGTCGACTTCCTGGCGGAAGTTGTTGAGCTGCTCTTCCGTGATGCGGCCTTCCATGAAGGCGCGGGCGTAGATGCCGGGGGAGCTGTGGCCCTGGATGTAGAGCAGGTCGCCGCCGTGGTCTTCGGTGGCGCCGTGCCAGAAGTGGTTGAAGCCGGCGCCGAACATCGTGGCCAGCGAGGCGAACGACGAGATGTGCCCGCCGAGGTCGCCGCCGTCGGCCGGGTGCAGGCGGTTCGCGCGCACCACCATGGCCATCGCGTTCCAGCGCATGTAGGCGCGCAGGCGCTCTTCCATCTCGAGGTTGCCGGGGCAACGCTCTTCCTGGTCGGCGGGGATGGTGTTCACGTACGCCGTGGTCGCGGAGAACGGCATGTCGATGCCGACCTGGCGGGCGTGGTCGATGAGCTGTTCGAGCAGGAAGTGCGCACGGTCGCCCCCTTCGGTCTCGATCAGGGCCGACAACGCATCCAGCCACTCACGGGTTTCCTGCGAGTCGGCGTCGTTCGCCGAGGCGCCAAGGAAGGATTCAGGCAGGGCCGACATCACGATCTCCTCTAATCACGGTTCAAGGTGGCGCGGAGTGTCGCACAAGGCGAAAGAATTCCCAAATTGTGCAAAACCGTTTCTTATCGTGAAATTCACCAGTGGAACCAAGGGTTCCCTCCGTATCGCAATGCGGAGTGGCGAACCGTTCGACCACCCCGCAGCCTCGATAATCGACGGATGCAGCCCGTGAAAGTACCGCCCGCTCCACCCACTCCCGGCAGTGACCTCGCCAAGCGCCTGTTCGGCACCTGGTGGCGCCGCCAGTCGCCGTCCCGCCAGGATCGTTACGCCACCCTCGGGCCGCTCGTCTCCGTGCTGCTGTTCCTTGCCGCGATCATCTCGGCGTTCTGGTACCTCCGCAATGAGGAATTGGAGAGAGAGCAGGAATCCGTCAAACGGGATACCGAGATCGCCCAACAACAGGTGCGCCTGCGCCTGATCGAAAGCCAGGAGCAGTTGATCCGGATGGCGCGCGACATCGCCACGCGCGCCATCAAGCCCGACGGGTTCGTGCAGCCGGCGGCCGGCTTCGCACGCGAGCGCCCCGAGATCACCCACCTGATGTGGGTCGATGCCGACCTGCGGCGCCAGGCGAGCTACTCCAGCGCCAACATGCACATGCAGGTCGAGAGCAGCCCCGAGGAACTCGACCGCTCGCTGCCCATGCCCCACCGCGAGGGCGTGCCCGAGCGCACCTTCGAGGCCACGCAGCAGCTGCGCTACCCCACGTACTCGATCCCGTACCTGAACGGCTTCGGCCACTGGGTGTTCCAGCTGCAGGTGCCGCTGATCGACAACAACCGCTTCGCCGGCACGCTGATCGCCGAGTACTCGGTCGAGGCGCTGGTGCGCTACTTCATCCCGGCCGACGTCTCGAACCGCCACGTGGTCACGGTGATCGACTCGCAGGACAAGGTGCTCTCGAGCACCGTGATGCTGATGCCCGGCCAGATCGCCCGGCCCGCGTCCATCGTCCACGACGTGCCGCTCGCCCCGGCCGGCAACGGCCTGAAGCTGCGGGTGCAGGGCTACCGCACCTCCATCGGCCTCATCAGCAACACCCTCTTCTGGATGGTGGCGGCACTGAGCACCCTCACCGTCTGGATGCTGCTGGGCACTTGGCGGCACATGCGCCGCCGGCTGCAGATGCAGAACACCCTGGTCAGCGAGACGAACTTCCGCCGCGCGATGGAAAACTCGATGCTGACCGGCATGCGGGCCATGGACATGGAAGGCCGCATCACCTACGTGAACCCCGCCTTCTGCGCGATGACGGGCTTCAACGAGCAGGACCTGATCGGCCACCTGCCGCCCTTCCCCCACTGGCCGCCCGACCGCTACGACGAGAACAACCGCCTGCTGCAGCAGGAGCTGCAGGGCCGCAGCCCGGCCGGCGGCATCGAGGTCAAGGCGATGCGCAAGGACGGCAGCCTGTTCGACGCCCGCATGTACGTGTCCCCGCTGATCGACCCGAAGGGCGTGCAGACGGGCTGGATGACCTCGATGACCAACATCACCGAGGCCAAGCGCGTGCGCGACCAGCTGTCGGCGTCCCACGAACGGTTCACCACGGTGCTGGAGGGGCTCGACGCGGCCGTGTCCGTGCTGTCCGTGCAGCAGGGCGAGCTGCTGTTCGCGAACCGCTCGTACCGCCTCTGGTTCGGCGCCGAGGCCCGCGGCCACGCGGCGCTGGCCGGCGGCGAGTCGGCGCCCGCGCTGCTGGGCGACTTCGGCGACTCGGTCGACAGCTTCGGCGGCCTGCCCACCCAGGAGCTGACCGAGGCCGGCTCGGACCCGCGCGAGGTGTACGTCGAGTCGCTCCAGAAATGGTTCGACGTGCGCGCGCGCTACCTGCAGTGGACCGACGGGCGCCTGGCCCAGATGCTGATCGCCACCGACATCACCAGCCGCCGCAACGCCGAGACCCAGGCCCAGCAGCAGGCCGAGAAGGCCCAGGTGACCAGCCGCCTCGTGACCATGGGCGAGATGGCCTCGTCCGTGGCGCACGAGCTGAACCAGCCGCTCACGGCCATCACGAACTACTGCAACGGCATGGTCTCGCGCGTGAAGGCCGACGCCATCGAGAAGCCCGACCTGATCACCGCGCTCGAGAAGACCGCGAAGCAGGCCGAGCGCGCGGCGCAGATCATCCGCCGCATCCGCGCGTTCGTGAAACGCAGCGAGCCGCGCCGCGAACCCTCGCTGGCGGCCAACATCGTCGAGGAGTCGGTGGACCTGGCCGGCATCGAACTGCGCCGCCGCAACGTCGCGCTGCACATCTACGTGGCCCAGCGCCTGCCGGTGCTGATGGTGGACCCGATCCTGATCGAGCAGGTGCTGCTGAACCTGCTGAAGAATGCCGCGGAGGCCATCGACTCGGCCGGATTGCCCTTGCCGCGCCGCAACATCGAGCTGCGCGTGATCCCCCGGCACACGCCGGACGAGGGTGGCGTGATCGAATTCACGGTGACCGACTCCGGGCCCGGCCTGAAGGAGGAAGTCATCGGCAGACTGTACGAGGCGTTCTTCTCGACCAAGGTCGAGGGGCTCGGAATCGGCCTCAGCCTGTGCCGCTCGATCATCGAGAGCCACCGGGGCCGGATCCGTGCAGAGAACTTATACAATGGCGCGACCGTGGTGGGCTGTCGTTTCAGCTTCACGCTGCCTGTCGAAACCGCCAAATCCACCGGCCTTGAAACGGCCCTGACCTGAGTCCCTCATCCATGAGCTTGATTCCCAAAAAAGGCACCGTGTACGTGGTCGACGACGACGAAGCCGTGCGCGATTCGCTGCAATGGCTCCTCGAAGGCAAGGACTACCGCGTCAAGTGCTTCGACTCCTCCGAAGCCTTCCTGTCCCGCTTCGACCCGCGCGAGGTCGCGTGCCTCATCGCCGACATCCGCATGGACGGCATGAGCGGCCTGGAACTCCAGGACCGGCTGCTCGAACGCAAGTCCCCGCTGCCGGTCGTGTTCATCACCGGCCACGGCGACGTGCCCATGGCCGTCACCACGATGAAGAAGGGCGCGATGGACTTCATCGAGAAGCCCTTCAAGGAAGAGCAGTTGCTCAACCTCGTCGAGCGCATGCTCGACCAGGCCCGCAGCGCCTTCTCGCACCACCAGGAAGCCGCCAGCCGCGACGCGCTGCTGTCGCGCCTGACCACGCGCGAATCCCAGGTGCTCGAGCGCATCGTCGCCGGCCGCCTGAACAAGCAGATCGCCGACGACCTGGGCATCAGCATCAAGACGGTGGAGGCGCACCGCGCCAACATCATGGAGAAGCTCAACGCCAACACGGTCGCAGATCTCCTGAAGATCGCGCTCGGAGCCAAGGCCTGACCCGACCCCGCCTTCAAAGGGCCGCTTCGCAGCGGCCCTTTTTGCTTTCAGAATCGACATCGACGAGAGGAACCCGACCATGACCGCCCAACTGATCGACGGCACCGCCCTGTCCAAGCAGATCCGCGCCGAGGTGGCGCAACGCGCCGCCGCCCTCACCGCGCGCGGCCACAAGCCGGGCCTGGCCGTCATCCTGGTCGGCGAGGACCCGGCCAGCCAGGTCTACGTGCGCAACAAGGTCAAGGCCTGCGAGGAGCACGGCCTGCACTCGGTGCTCGAGAAGTACGACGCCACGCTGTCCGAGGCCGACCTGCTGGCCCGCATCGACGCGCTCAACAAGGACGCCTCCATCCACGGCATCCTGGTGCAGATGCCGCTGCCCAAGCACATCGACCCCACCAAGGTGATCGAGGCCATCGCCACCACGAAGGACGTGGACGGCTATTCGGTGCTGAGCGCCGGCGAACTGGTGGCGAATCTGCCGGGGTTCCGACCCTGCACGCCGTACGGCTGCATGAAACTCATCGAGTCCACCGGGGTCTCCCTCAAGGGCAAGCACGCCGTCGTGATCGGCCGCAGCAACACCGTGGGCAAACCCATGGCCCTCCTCCTCTTGCAAGCCAACGCCACCGTCACCATCTGCCACAGTGCGACCCCCGACCTGGCGTACCACACCCGCCAGGCCGACGTGATCGTGGCGGCGGTGGGCCGCCGCGACACGGTCACGGCCGGCATGGTGAAGCCGGGCGCGATCGTGATCGACGTGGGCATGAACCGCAACGACGAAGGCAAGCTCTGCGGCGACGTGGACTTCGCCGGCGTCTCGCAGGTGGCCTCCGCCATCACGCCGGTGCCGGGGGGCGTGGGTCCCATGACCATCACCATGCTGCTCGTGAACACCATCGAATCGGCCGAACGAGTCGCGGCAAAATGAACTGAACGAACGAAAGAGGCCCCGCATGACGAACCCGTTGCTCGCCCGCTCCGACCTGCCGCTCTTCGCGGACATCCGTCCCGAACACGTGGGCCCGGCCATCACGGAACTGCTCGCGGAGGCCAACGCGGCGCTCGACAAGGCCACCGGTGACGCGGTCCCGGCCGACTATGACGCGATGTCGGCCGTGCTCGACGTGGCCACCGAACGCCTCGGCCGCGCCTGGAACGTCGTGGGCCACCTCAACGGCGTGGCCGACAACCCCGAGCTGCGGGCCGCGTACAACGAGAGCCTGCCGGCCGTCACCGAGTTCTACACCCGCATCGGCGCCGACGAGCGCCTGTACGCCAAATACAAGGCCATCGCCGCCAGCCCGGCCGCGAAGGCACTGAAGCCGGCCCGCCAGAAGGCCCTCTCCAACGCCATGCGCGACTTCGTGCTGGGTGGTGCCGAACTGCAGGGCGCCGCCCGCGAGCGCTACGCCGCCATCCAGGACCGCCAGGCCGCCCTCGGCCAGCAGTTCTCCGAACACGTGCTCGACGCCACCGACGGCTTCGCGTACTACGCCACCACCGAGGAACTGGCCGGGGTGCCCGGCGACATCCAGGCCTCCACCCGCGCGGCCGCCGAGGCCGAGGGCAAGGAAGGCCACAAGCTCACGCTGCACCTGCCCAACTACCTGCCCGTGATGCAGTACGGCGAGAACCGCGCGCTGCGCGAGCGCCTGTACCGGGCGTACGCCACGCGCGCCAGCGAGTTCGGCAAGCCCGAGGTCGACAACTCCGCCGTGATGCGCGAGCTGCTGGCCCTGCGCCAGGAGGAGGCGAAGCTGCTGGGCTACGCCAACTACGCCGAGGTGTCGCTCGTGCCGAAGATGGCCGACACCCCCGCCCAGGTCATCGAGTTCCTGCGCGACCTCGCCCGCCGCGCCCGTCCGTTCGCCGAGAAGGACCTGGCCGAGCTGCGCGAGTTCGCCCGCACCGAGCTGAACCTGCCCGACCTGCAGGCCTGGGACCAGGCCTACGCCAGCGAGAAGCTGAAGGAGCAGCGCTACGCGTTCAGCGACCAGGAGGTCAAGCCGTACTTCACCGAAACCAAGGTGCTCGACGGTCTGTTCCGCATCATCGAGACGCTGTTCGACGTGGCCATCCGCCCCGACACGGCGCCGGTGTGGCACCCGTCGGTGCGCTTCTTCCGCATCGACCGCCGCGGTGAAACCGTGGGCCAGTTCTACCTCGACCCGTACGCCCGCCCCGGCAAGCGCCCCGGCGCCTGGATGGACGACGTGCGCGGCCGCTGGGCCCGCCCCGAGGGCCACACGCAGACGCCGGTGGCCCACCTCGTCTGCAACTTCGCCTCCCCCGTGGGCGGCAAGCCCGCGCTGCTCACGCACGACGACGTCACCACCCTCTTCCACGAGTTCGGCCACGGCCTGCACCACCTGCTCACCAAGGTCGACGACACCGGCGTGGCCGGCATCTCCGGCGTCGAATGGGACGCGGTGGAGCTGCCCAGCCAGTTCATGGAGAACTTCTGCTGGGAGTGGGACGTGCTCAAGCACCTCACCGCCCACGTCGACACCGGCGAGCCGCTGCCGCGCGCGCTGTACGACAAGATGCTCGCGGCCAAGAACTTCCAGAGCGGCCTGCAGACGCTGCGCCAGGTGGAGTTCTCGCTGTTCGACATGCGCATCCATGCCGAACCGGGCGCGGAAGACCGCATCCAGGCCATGATCGACGACGTGCGCCGCGAGGTGGCCGTGGTCACGCCGCCGGCGTTCAACCGCTTCCAGCACGGCTTCTCGCACATCTTCGCCGGCGGCTACGCGGCGGGCTACTACAGCTACAAGTGGGCCGAGGTGCTGAGCGCCGATGCCTGGAGCGCCTTCGAGGAAACGAGCGCGCTCGACGTCGACACGGGCCGCCGCTACCGCGAGGCCATCCTGGAGGCCGGCGGCAGCCGCCCGGCGCTCGAGAGCTTCAAGGCCTTCCGGGGCCGCGAGCCGCGCATCGACGCCTTGTTACGCCACCAGGGCATGGCTTGAGTACAGTGCCACCAGCGTTTTCCCGCCGCCGAGTTCCCTCCTGGAGTCCATGATGTTCCCCACCCCGCGTTCCGCTTCGCACCGTGCCGTCCGCCTCGCCGCCCTGGCGGTGCTGTCCGCCTCGGCGCTCGCCTCGATGCCGGCCCATGCGCTCTACAAGGTCGTCGGCCCCGACGGCAAGGTCACGTACACCGACCGGCCGCCCGTCTCGCCGGAAAACAAGGTCGGCTCGGTGAACACCACGGGCGGCGGCGGCTCGGACGCCTCCCTGCCCTACGAGCTGCGCCAGGCCGCGCAGCGGTACCCCGTGGTGCTCTACACCACCGCGTCCTGCGGCCCGTGCGAATCCGCCCGCGCGCTGCTGCGGCAGCGGGGCATCCCGTTCACCGAACGCACGGTGGTCACCCCGGCCGACAGCGCGGCCATGCAACGCCTCATCGGCCGCACCGACGTGCCGGCCGTCACCGTGGGCTCGCAGGTCATCGGCGGCTACAACGCGAGTGAAACCAACACCTACCTCGATGCCGCCGGGTACCCGAAGCGGTCCATGCTGCCCGCCAACTACGCGGCCCCCGCGGCCGCTCCGCTGACGAGTGGCGCCGCGCCCGCCGCGGCGGCGCCGGCCCCCGCCTCCGCACCGGCCGCGCCCACGGAACCCGCCGCGGCCCCGGCCGCGCCCGGCACGCCGCCGGGCTTCAAGTTCTGACCTGCTGACACCGCCGGCCCCTCGAGGGCCGCGGGCGCTCAGGACGCGGCAGGCGGCCGCTCGCGGATCCGCCGGGCCTGCAAGCTGCCAGCCCCGGCCACCAGCCCGCCCATCAGCCAGAACAGCACACCCGCACCGAGGGCCGCGCCCAGCGCGCCGAAACACAGCGGCATCACGCTGCTCGACAGGTTGAGGCTCATCGAGCGGAGCGCGATGGCCTCGCCGTGCCGTTCATGGGGTGTGGCCTCGTGCAGCAGCGACATCACCATCGGCTGCACCGACCCGAGCGGAATGCCCAGCAGCGCCGCGCACAGCGCCATGGCCCAGGCCGGGTGCGCGAACGGGTACACCGCCAGCACCGCCCCGGTGGCCAGCGTGGCGCCCACCAGCACCTGGCGTTCGGTGAGCCGGTGGGCGATCACCGGAATGGCGAACCGCACCACCGCCACCGACGCGGCGAAAGTGCCCAGCACGAAGCCGATGGCCGTGGCGTCGAGCCCGCGCTCGTGGCCCAGGATGGGCACCACGAAGCTGTGCACGTCCCAGCTCGCCGACAGCAGCCAGTTCAGCAGCAGCAGGCGGCGCACGTCGGGCGAGCGCAGCAGGTCCCACACGCGGCGGGGACGTGCTGCCTCGGCCAGGGGTGCCGCCGCGGGAAGCGGTGCCTCGACGGGCACCAGCCGCGCGATGGCGAGCGCCATCAGCGGCAGCAGCGCCATCGCGCCGAAGGCCACCTGGAACCCGGCCCCGTCGATCAGCAGACCCACCAGCACCGGCCCGAGCAGGTTCGACAGCGCCGGGGCCATGCCCAGCCAGCTGAACACCTTCAGCCGCACCGTGGGGTCGGAGGACATGCGCCCGGCCGACCGCTGCACCACGATCAGCCCGAGGTTGGCGCCCGCGCCGGACAGCATCGCCGACAGGCACAGCACCAGGTAGTGCCCGCCGGCCACCGCGGCGAGCAGCGCACCCGCCACGGACAGCGCGGTGGCGATGCGCAGCGGCCGGTGGTAGCCGAGCCGGTCCGCCAGCCGGCCACCGGGGATCGCGAGCACCACGGGCGCCAGCGCGAACAGCGCGAGCAGCAGGCCCACCGACGCGGCCGACCGGCCCTCGTGCAGCGACTGCAGCGGGGCTGCGAGCCGCACGCCCGCCATCGCCGAGTGCAGGCTGACCTGCCCGAGGATCAGGGCCAGCAGCGGGCGGTAGAACGATGGCGCCATGGGGGTCAGGCCGTTTCGCCTCCCGCGGGTTCGTCATCGGCCGGCATGGGCAGCAGCTGCTGGGCCCGCGACTCGGGCAGTTCCTCCACCGACTTCAGCTTGCGCGCCACGGCCCGGCTGCGGGTCTCCGCGGCCTCGATGCTGTTGCTGGCCTCGTCGAGCTTCTTGCGGGTCTTCGCGAGCGCGTCGCCGAACTTCGTGAACTCGGTCTTGACGGCGCCCAGCACCTCCCACACCTCCACCGACCGCTTCTCGAGCGCCAGCGTTCGGAAGCCCATCTGCAGGCTGTTGAGGGTGGCCAGCAGCGTCGTGGGGCCGGCGAGCATCACGCGGTGCTCCCGCTGCATCGCCTCCATCAGGCCCGGGCGGCGCAGCGCCTCGGCGTACAGGCCTTCGGTGGGCACGAAGAGGATCGCGAAATCGGTGGTGTGCGGGGGCGCGAGGTACTTCTCGCGGATGCCCTTGGCCTCCAGGCGCAGCCGCGTCTCGATGGCCTTGGCCGCGGCGTCGCTGGCGACCGGGTCGGCGCGCTCCTGCGCTTCCAGCAGGCGCTCGTAGTCCTCGCGCGGGAACTTGGCGTCGATGGGCAGCCACAGCGGCTTGCCGTCGGCGCGCTGGCCCGGCAGGCGGATGGCGTACTCGACCCGGGCGCCGCTGTTGGGCACCGTCTCGACGTTGACCGCGAACTGGTCGGGCGTGAACACCTGCTCCAGCAGGCCGGCCAGCTGCACCTCGCCGAAGATGCCGCGGGTCTTGACGTTGCTCAGCACGCGGCTGAGCGAGCCCACGTCGCGGGCCAGGGTCTGCATCTCGCCGAGGCCCTTGTGCACCTGGTCGAGCCGGTCGGCCACCTGCTTGAAGCTTTCGCCCAGGCGCTGCTCGAGCGTGGCGTGCAGCTTCTCGTCGACGGTGGCCCGCATCTGCTCGAGCTTGCGTTCGTTGTCGGCCTGGATGGCACCGAGCTTGGCCTCCACCGCCCCGCGCATCTCGGTCATGCGCTGGTCGTTGGCCTGCGTGAGCGCCTTCAGCTGGTCGGACAGCAGGCCCGAGAACCGTTGCAGCGCGTTGGCCTGCTGTTCGGCGAGCCGCGCGAGCGCGGCGTCCTGCGTGCCGGTGGCGTGGCGCAGCGTGTCGGCCAGCGTCTGCTGCGTGGCCGCGAGCTGGGTGCGGAAGCTGTCGATCTGTTCGTTCTGGGTGCGGGCCACGTCGCCCTGCTGGGCGAGCAGCGTCTGCTGGAACGTCGCCAGCGACGACCCCAGTTCCTGGCGGGTGCCGGTGGCGCTGCGCGCGAGTTCGTCGCGGAGTTCGCGGGTGTTGCGTTCGGTGTCGTCGCGCAGGGGGCGCAGCAGCGTGTCGGACGGGGCGTCGGCGCGTTGGGCCAGCACGGTGCGCAGCACCATCACCAGCACGATCAGCACCACCACGGTCAGGGCAAGGGAGATCCAGTCGAGGGGCATCCCCTATTTTCCCTCAGGCCCGGCCGGCCGCGTGGTCGATGTTGTCCGCGAAACGCGCGAAGAGCGGGGCCGGCAGGTCGTGGCCCATGCCGTCGATGACGTCGAGCGAAGCGCCCGGGATGCGGCGCACGAGGTCATGGCCGGCCTTCACCGGCAACAGCGGGTCGTCACGCCCGTGCACGACGCGCACGGGCAGCCGCAGTTGCGCCAGCAGCGGCGAGCGATCGCGGTCCGTGGCCACGGCCACCAGCTGCCGCGCGGTCCCGGCCGGCCGGTAGGCCCGGGTGTAGTCGGCACGCAGGAAGGCCTCGAGTTCGGCATCGGGCTGGCGGTGGCCCGGGCCTTCGATCAGGCGGTAGAACGCCGCCCGGTTCGCCAGCACGGCCTCGGTGTCGTCGGGCGACGGCGGCGGCTTGATCATCGCGGCACGGATGCGCCACGCCGGCCCCGGCACGCGGCGCGCGCCGCTCGAGGTCATCATCAGCGTGAGGCTGCGCACCCGGCCCGGATGCCGCGCGGCGAGGTGCTGCGCGATCATGCCGCCCATCGAGGCGCCACACACGTGGGCGCTCGCGATGCCGAGCGCCTCGAGCACACCGGCCGCGTCGTCGGCCATGTCGTGCAGCGCGTACGGCGTGTGCAGCGCGAGGCCCATCGCGCGGCGGATGGCCGCGGCGGTGAGGTTCGGCACGCCGGCCGCGTCGAACTGCTGGCTCAGGCCCACGTCGCGGTTGTCGAAGCGGATGACCCGGTAGCCACGTGCGACCAGCGTCGCGACGAACCGTTCGTCCCAGCCGATCAGCTGCATTCCGAGGCCCATGATGAGCAAGACCGGCTCGCCTTGCGGGGAGCCGGTCTCGTCCACTTCGATCGCGATGCCGTTGGCCCGGACCTGCATGGTGCGCTAGCTGATCGACCGATCAGTCACGCGACGCGCGCTTGCGCTCGTGTTCCTTCAGGTAGCGCTTGCGCACGCGGATGGACTTCGGCGTGATCTCGACCAGTTCGTCGTCGTCGATGAACTCGACGCCGTACTCGAGCGTGAGGTCGATCGGGGGCGTGATCTTGATCGCGTCTTCCTTGCCGGACACGCGGAAGTTCGTCAGCTGCTTCGTGCGGGTGGCGTTGACGACGAGGTCGTTGTCGCGGTTGTGGATGCCGACGATCATGCCTTCGTAGACCGGGTCGTTCGCCTTCACGAACATGCGGCCGCGGTCGTCGAGCTTGCCCAGGGCGTAGGTGAAGATCTCACCGTCGTCCATCGAGATCAGCACGCCGTTCTTGCGGCCGCCGATGTCGCCCTTGTGCGGCTCGTAGCCGTCGAAGATGTTGCTGATCAGGCCCGAACCGCGGGTCAGGTTCATGAACTCGTTCGAGAAGCCGATCAGGCCGCGGGCCGGGATGCGGTACTCGAGGCGGACACGGCCGTTGCCGTCCGGTTCCATGTTGACCAGTTCGCCCTTGCGCTCGCCGAGGGCCTGCATCACGCCACCCTGGTGGCCTTCCTCGATGTCGGCGGTGACGAGTTCGATCGGCTCGTGCTTCACGCCGTCGACGTCGTGGAACACCACGCGCGGCTTGCTGACGGCCAGCTCGTAGCCTTCGCGGCGCATGTTCTCCAGCAGGATGGTGAGGTGGAGTTCACCACGGCCCATCACCTCGAAGATGCCGTCCTCGTCGGTTTCCTTGACACGCAGCGCGACGTTGCTCTGCAGTTCCTTCTGCAGGCGGTCCCAGATCTGGCGGCTGGTGACGAACTTGCCTTCGCGGCCGGCCAGCGGGCTGGTGTTCACGCAGAAGTTCATCGTCAGCGTGGGTTCGTCGACCTTCAGCATCGGCAGCGGGGCCGGGTTGGTCGCGCTGGTCACGGTGACGCCGATGCCGATTTCCTCGATGCCGTTGATCAGCACGATGTCGCCGGGGCCGGCTTCGTTCGTCTGCACGCGGTCGAGGCCCTGGAAGGTCAGCACCTGGTTGACGCGGCCCTTGACGGACTTGCCGTCCGGACCTTCCATCACGAGCACGTCCATCGACGGCTTCAGGGTGCCCTGGCTGATGCGGCCCACGCCGATGCGGCCCACGAACGACGAGTAGTCGAGCGCGGAGATCTGCAGCTGCAGCGGGGCTTCGGCGTCGCCGGAGTTGGCCGGCACGTGCTTCAGCACGGTGTTGAACAGGGCCGACATGTCGGGGCCCCATTGTTCGCCCGGCGCGCCTTCGGTCAGCGAGGTCCAGCCGTTGATGCCGGAGGCGTACACCACCGGGAAGTCGAGCTGCTCGTCGCTGGCGCCGAGCTTGTCGAACAGGTCGAAGGCGGCGTTGATCACCATGTCGGGCTTGGCGCCCGGCTTGTCGACCTTGTTCACGACCACGATGGGCTTGAGGCCGAGGGCCAGCGCCTTCTTGGTCACGAAGCGCGTCTGCGGCATCGGGCCTTCCTGGGCGTCGATCAGCAGCACCACGCCGTCGACCATCGACAGGGCGCGTTCCACTTCACCGCCGAAGTCCGCGTGCCCGGGGGTGTCGACGATGTTGATGTGCGTGCCTTCCCAGCTGACCGCGCAGTTCTTGGCCAGGATGGTGATGCCGCGCTCGCGTTCGATGGCGTTGTTGTCCATCACGGTGTCGACGACCTTCTCGTGGTCGGCGAACGTGCCGGACTGGCGCAGCAGTTGGTCCACCATGGTCGTCTTGCCATGGTCGACGTGGGCGATGATGGCGATGTTTCTGATCTGTCGATTGCTCATGCTGGCGTTCTCTCTGAATGTTCCTGCTTCTCGGGCTCTTCGATCACCAGGAGGCCTTGCACCTCCATCGGGCTCAAGAGCCTCGTCGAAATCAGTTCTCCGGCCTGGACCCGGGCGCTGCCCAGGAAGGCCTTGGGTTCGGGGCCGTAGACGCGCACCTGCGGTGCATCGTCGAGCCGCACACGGCGGCGCAGCCCGGAGAGGAAGCGGCCGGCCTCCTCGCTGTCCAGGCGCACGACCGGCACGTCGGCGAGGAGCGCATCGGCGTCCATCAGCAGGCGGTCCCGGTCGGGTTCGGTCATCTCGGCGAGCTGGGCGAGCGTCACGGCACCCGTGAGCGTCAGCGGCCCGCTGCCGGTGCGGCGCAGCGCGGCGAGGTGGGCGCCGCAGCCGAGCGCCTCGCCGATGTCCTGCGCCAACGTGCGGATGTAGGTGCCCTTGCTGCAGGAGACGTCGATGGTCACGAGGTCATTCTGGCGGTCGAGGATGTCGATCGAATGAATCGTCACGCGGCGCGCCGCGCGTTCGATCTCGACCCCCTGGCGGGCGTATTCGTAGAGGGCCTTGCCGTCGTGCTTCAACGCCGAGTGCATGGGCGGCACCTGGTCGATCTCGCCGGTGAAGCGGCGGCAGGCCTCGGCCAGGGCGGCGTCGGACACGTCCACCGGACGGCGCTGCAGCACCTCGCCCTCGGCATCGGCCGTGGTGGTGGTGGCGCCCAGGCTCAGCGTGGCGACGTAGCGCTTGTCCGCGTCGAGGCTCACCTGCGAGAACTTCGTGGCCGCGCCGAAACACAGCGGCAGCAGGCCGGTGGCCAGCGGGTCGAGCGTGCCGGTGTGGCCGGCCTTCTCGGCCCGGAAGAACCGCTTGGCCTTCTGCAATGCGTCGTTGCTCGACAAGCCCAGCGGCTTGTCGAGCAACAGCACACCGTGCACCGCGCGGCGGGGCACGCGGGGGCGGTCGTTGGCGGGGCGGGCGGCTTTCACCACGGTCGTCCTCAGTCGTCCTTGGCGCGCGTGCTGTTCGCCTGCGCGATCAGCGAGCTCAGTTCGGCCGCACGCTCGGTGGTGCGGTCGAAGTGGAAGTGCAGCGTGGGCACGGTGTGGATCTGCAGGCGCTTGAAGAGGCCGTTGCGCAGGAACCCGGCGGCCTCGTTCAGGGCCTCCTGGGTCTGTTCCACGTCGCCCACCAGCACCGAGAAGAAGATCTTCGCGTGGGCGTAGTCGGGCGTGACCTCGACGGCCTGGATGGTGACCATGCCGATGCGGGGGTCCTTCAGGTCGCGGATCAACTCCGCCAGGTCGCGCTGGATCTGGTCGGCCACGCGGAAGCCGCGGTTGGGAATGGATCTTTTGTGTCGCATCTGATGCTCCTTGCAAGCGCCCACCAAACACAAACCCCGCCCTCTTTTGGAAGGCGGGGGTGTCGGGGGGGACCCGCTCCGCGATTACAGCGTCCGGGCCACTTCCTTGACTTCGAAGAACTCCAGTTGATCACCCTCGGAGATGTCGTTGTAGTTCTTGAGCTTGATACCGCACTCGAAGCCTTCCTTGACCTCGCGCACGTCGTCCTTCAGGCGGCGCACCGACTCGACTTCGCCCGTGTAGACCACGACGTTGTCGCGCAGCAGGCGGAAGCGCGCGTTGCGGCGCACCAGGCCCGAGGTGACCATGGAACCGGCCACCGTGCCGATCTTCGAGGCCACGAACACCGTGCGGATCTCGGCCGTGCCGATGATTTCCTCGCGCTGCTCGGGGGCCAGCATGCCGGTCATGGCCGCCTTCACGTCGTCCACGGCGTCGTAGATGATGTTGTAGTAGCGGATGTCCACGCCGTTGTGCTCGGCCAGCTTGCGCGCGCCGGCATCGGCCCGCGTGTTGAAGCCCACGATGACGGCCTTCGAGGCGATCGCCAGGTTGACGTCCGACTCGCTGATGCCACCCACCGCGCCGTGCACGATGCGGACCTTGACCTCGTCGGTGCTGAGCTTGAGCAGCGACTGCGACAGCGCTTCCTGCGAACCCTGCACGTCGGCCTTGATGATGAGGCCGAGCGTCTGCACGTCGCCCTGGCCCATCTGGTCCATGAGGTTCTCGAGGTTGGCGGCCTGGCGCTTGGCCAGCTTCACGTCGCGGTACTTGCCCGAACGGAAGGTGGCGATTTCACGGGCGCGGCGTTCGTCGCTCAGCACCATGAACTCGTCACCGGCCTGCGGCACCTCGGTGAGGCCTTGAATTTCGACCGGGATCGACGGGCCGGCTTCGGTGATGGCCTTGCCGTTCTCGTCCAGCATGGCGCGCACGCGGCCGTAGGTGGAACCGGCCAGCACCACGTCGCCACGCTTGAGCGTGCCCGACTGGATCAGCACCGTGGCCACCGGGCCGCGGCCCTTGTCCAGCTGCGCTTCGACGATCAGGCCCTTGGCGAGCGACTCGACCGGCGCCTTCAGTTCCAGCACTTCGGCCTGCAGCAGCACCTGCTCGAGCAGCTCGTCGATGCCCATGCCGGTCTTGGCCGACACACCGACGAACGGCGACTCGCCGCCGAACTCTTCGGGCACGACCTCTTCCGCCACCAGCTCGCTCTTCAGGCGTTCGGCGTTGGCTTCCGGCTTGTCCATCTTGTTCATCGCGACGACGATGGGCACGCCCGCCGCCTTCGCGTGGGAGATGGCTTCCTTCGTCTGCGGCATCACGCCGTCGTCGGCCGCCACCACCAGGATGACGATGTCGGTGGCCTTCGCGCCGCGGGCACGCATGGCAGTGAACGCCGCGTGGCCCGGGGTGTCGAGGAACGTGATCATGCCGCGCGGGGTGTCCACGTGGTACGCGCCGATGTGCTGCGTGATGCCGCCGGCTTCACCGGAGGCCACGCGGCTCTTGCGGATGTAGTCGAGCAGCGAGGTCTTGCCGTGGTCGACGTGGCCCATGACGGTCACGACCGGCGCGCGCGGCAGCACTTCGTGCTTGGCATCGGCTTCGTTTTCCTCGTCGAGGAACGCGTCCGGATCGTCCAGCTTGGCGGCGAACGCCTTGTGGCCCATTTCCTCCACGACGATCATCGCGGTTTCCTGGTCCAGCTGCTGGTTGATGGTGACCATCTGGCCCAGCTTCATCATCGTCTTGATGACTTCGGAGGCCTTCACCGACATCTTGTGGGCGAGGTCGGCCACGCTGATGGTTTCCGGGACGTGCACTTCCTGCACCTGGGCTTCCGCCGGTGCCACGAAGGTCGACTGGCCCGAATCGCCGCGGTCGCCACGGCGGCCGCCGCGCGGTGCGCGCCAGCCCGGACGGGTGGCACCACCGCTGTTGATGGTCTTGAGGCCGCGCTTCTTCGCGGCGTCGTCGGCCCAGCTGGACGACAGCTTCTCGGACTTGATCGACTTCTTGTCGCCCGGCTTCGCGGCGCCGGGTGCGGCGGCCGTGGTGGCGGCCGGAGCGCCAGGCGCGCCGGCGGGCTTGTGGATCGTGCCCTTGATGCCTTCCTTGTTCGGATCGGCCGGCTTCGGCTCTTCCTTCTTGGCCTGCAGCACCTTCTTCGGCGCGTTCATCATCGCGCGGATGGCGGCGGCCTCGTCCTCGGCGGCCTTGCGGCGCTTGGCGAGGTCGGCGGCGCGCTGCTTCTCCTCGTCGACGACGTCGGCGGCCTTGATCACCCGCAGGGCGGGCTTCGGCGGCTCGGCCGGCGCGGCGGGTGCCGGCGCCGGAGCGGCGGCCACGGGTGCGGCTGGCACTTCCTTGACTTCCTTCTTCGATGCAGCGGCCGCAGCGGCGGCGGCCTCGAGCGCTGCCTTCGCGGCAGCGGCGGCGGCCTCGGCGGCCTCGCGGGCACGCTGCTCGGCGGCTTCACGCTCGCGCTTTTCCTGCTCTTCGCGCTGGCGGCGCTTCTCGGCGAGCTCTTCTTCCTGCTTGCGCAGCAGCTCGGCCTGGGCGCGCGCCTCGTCCTCGCGGCGGCGCAGCTCGGCTTCGTCGACCTGCGGTGCGGCGGGTTCCTCGGCGGGCGCGTTCTCGTCGCGCTTCACGAACGTGCGCTTCTTGCGAACCTCGACCTGGATGGTGCGGGCCTTGCCACTGGCATCGGCCTGCTTGATCTCGCTGGTGGACTTGCGGGTCAGCGTGATCTTCTTGCGCTCGCCGCCGGCGGTGCCGTGCGACGAACGCAGGAAATCGAGCAGCCGCTCCTTGTCGGACTCGGTCAGCGCGTCATCGGTGGACGCCTTCGCGACGCCGGCCGATTGGAGCTGCTCGAGCAGTGCCGCGGCTGAGCGGTTGAGCTCGGCGGCAAACTGGGCGACGGTGGTCACAGCCATTGTGTATATCCTTGCTTGGTACGTGCGGTGCTGCTTCGATGCGAGATTCTGGAACGCGGTCGTGACGGATCGGTCAGGTGGTGAACCAGTGTTCGCGCGCCTTCATGATCAGCGCCTTGGCCTGGGTTTCATCCACGCCGGTCATTTCGGTCAGTTCGTCGACGGCCAGGTCGGCGAGGTCGTCCCGGGTGTGGACACCCCCGTCCGACAGCTTCGCGATCAGTTCCGGCGACAGGCCGTCCAGGTCGCGCAGGTTCTGCGACACGTCTTCCATCTTTTCCTCGCGGACGATTTCCATCGTCAGCAGGGCGTCCTTCGCGCGGGTGCGCAGCTCGTTCACGGTGTCTTCGTCGAAGCCTTCGATCTCGAGCATTTCCTGCATCGGGACGTAGGCCACTTCCTCGAGGCTGCCGAAACCTTCGGAGATCAGGATGTCGGCGACTTCCACGTCGACGTCGAGCTTCTCGACGAACAGCTTGCGCAGGCTGTCCGATTCCTCGCTCTGCTTCGCCTGCGATTCCTCGGCCGTCATGATGTTGATGCGCCAGCCGGTCATCTCGGACGCGAGGCGCACGTTCTGGCCGCCGCGGCCGATGGCGATCGCGAGGTTTTCCTCGTCGACCACCACGTCCATGGCGTGGCGCTCTTCGTCGACCACGATCGACTGCACGTTGGCCGGGGCCAGGGCGCCGATCACGAACTGGGCCGGATCTTCCGACCACAGGACGATGTCGACGCGCTCGCCGGCGAGCTCGTTCGTCACGCTGTTGACACGCGAACCGCGCACGCCGACACAGGTGCCGATGGGGTCGACCCGCTTGTCGTGCGAGATCACGGCGATCTTGGCGCGCGAACCCGGGTCACGGGCACACGACTTGATCTCGAGCAGGCCCTGCTCGATCTCGGGCACTTCCTGCGCGAACAGCTCGATCATGAAGCCGGGCGCGCTGCGCGACAGCAGGATCTGCGGACCGCGCAGGGTGGGATCCACCTCGGCGATGAACGCACGCACGCGGTCGCCCGAACGGAGGTTTTCCTTCGGGATCATCTCGCCGCGCTTGAGGCGGCCTTCGATGCGGCCGGACTCGACGATCACGTCGCCCTTGTCCAGGCGCTTGACGGTGCCGACGAAGATCTTGTCGCCGCGCGACAGGAAGTCGGTGAGCAGCTGCTCGCGCTCGGCATCACGGATCTTCTGCAGGATGACCTGCTTGGCGGCCTGCGCACCGATGCGGCCGATGGTGACGGACTCCACCGGTTCCTCGATGTAATCGTCGACCTCGATGTCCGCGATCTGCTCGAGCGCCTCGAAGTGCAGGATTTCCGAATCCGGCAGTTGCAGGCCGGCTTCGTCCGGCACCACGTGCCAGCGACGGAAGGTCTCGTAGTCACCGCTCTCCCGGTCCACGGTCACGCGGATGTCGACCTCGCCACCATGCAGCTTCTTGCTGGCCGAGGCGAGCGCCGCTTCCACGGCGCCGAACACCACTTCCCGATCCACGCTCTTCTCGCGCGAGATGGCGTCTACCAGCATCAACAGTTCGCGGTTCATTGCTTACGATCTCCGTCAGTTTCATCAGCCTCGGCCTGTGCACCCGCAGCGTCGTTCGCGGGCTGCGACTGGAATCGCTTGCCCTTGAAATCGACCACCGGCACCAGACGGGCCTCCTTTACTTCGCCAAGCGAAAAATCGAGCGCCTGCTCGACCTTGCCGTCGTTGAACACCAGACGCCAGCCTTCGCCCAGGGCCTCGAGGAGGCCCTTGTATTTCTTTCGTCCCTTGAACGCCGCCACCAGGGTCACCTCGACCTCCTGGCCGGCGAAGCGCGCGTAGTGGGCCGCCGTTTTCAGCGGGCGGTCGAGCCCCGGCGAGGACACCTCGAGCCGTTCGTACGCGATGCCCTCGACCTCCAGCACGTGCTGGAGCTGGCGCGTGACACGCTCGCAGTCCTCGACGACGATGTATTCGCCGGCCGGATCGTTGGCCACACGGTCGATGTAGACGCGCAGGAGCCCCTTGGGGCTGCGTTCGCAGTCCACAAGTTCATACCCCAGTCCGGTCACGGTGCTTTCTACAGCGGCTTGCCAGTTCATCCAGTCGGCTCGGTTCCTGTTACCTGATCGCTTGGTCAGGCCTGGCGTCGTCGCCCTACAGGTCAGGGCCCACCGCAAAGTCGATCAAGCAAAAAAAATGGGCTGGAAAGAATCCGCCCATGCAGTTTTCTTGAGAAAGGGAGATTGTAGCGTGACGCGGTGTTACAGGCAAGACCCCGGGCTGTCAAGAGCGCACGCCCCTGCACCAAACCCCTGTCCGAGGAGCATTCCGCAGCCCCTTCCGGCGTGCGAAAATCCCGCGTCTTTCACCTCGACGGAGTCACCATGGGCTTTCTGGCCGGCAAACGCTTCCTGATCACCGGCGTTCTCTCCAACCGCTCCATCGCCTACGGCATCGCCAAGGCCTGCCACCGCGAAGGCGCCGAGCTCGCGTTCAGCTACGTGGGCGAGCGCTTCAAGGACCGCGTTTCCGAGTTCGCCGCCGAATTCGACTCCAAGCTCGTCTACGACTGCGACGTGGCCGACGACGCCCAGATCGACGCCATGTTCGCCCAGCTGGGCGAAGCCTGGCCCCAGTTCGACGGCGTGGTGCACTCCATCGGCTTCGCCCCGCGCGAGGCCATCGCCGGCGACTTCCTCGAGGGCCTGTCCCGCGAGGCCTTCCGCGTGGCCCACGACATCTCGAGCTACAGCTTCCCGGCCCTCGCCAAGGCCGCCCTGCCCCGCCTGCGCCCCGGCAGCGCCCTGCTGACCCTCACGTACCTGGGCGCGCTGCGCAGCATGCCCAGCTACAACACGATGGGCCTGGCCAAGGCCTCGCTGGAAGCCAGCGTGCGCTACCTCGCCGCCAGCCTCGGCCCGAAGGGCATCCGCGTGAACGGCATCTCGGCCGGCCCCATCAAGACGCTGGCCGCCTCCGGCATCAAGGGCTTCGGCAAGATGCTCGAGATGACGGCGCAGTCGCCGCTGGGCCGCAACGTCACCATCGAGGACGTGGGCAATGCGGCGGCGTTCCTGCTGTCGGATCTGGCGGCGGGCATCACGTCCGAGATCACGTACGTGGACGGTGGGTTCAGCCAGACGGCGCTGGCCGGCATGACGGAGTGACCTCGGTCCGCTGAAAGAACGAAGGGCCGCGTCAGCGGCCCTTTTTCTTGGCTGTCACCCCGGCGAAGGCCGGGGCCCTGTGCGCCCGCCGAGGGTCCCGGCCTCCGCCCACTACTGTCCGGGGAAAATCGAGGCGTCGGCCAACAGGCCCGATCCAAAGCGGGATGCGCTGAATTTGCTGATTTCCCGACTCGATCGCATCGCAAGAACCAAGATGTCACCCCGGCGCAGGCCGGGGCCCTGGGCCTGGCGCGCGAACAGCCCGTCATCGCAGATCCCGACGCGATCGCGTGCAGGCGCCAGCGCCTGCGCTCAGCAGGATGTTCCGCCCTGCGCGGAACGACGCGAGTGGCTCGATTGAACCGAGCGCTCGCGAAGGCAGACCCCGCGAGTCAGAGCCTGGCGAGAAGTCCTGGCGTCATCGAGTTCTCGGCGTTCGACGCGCGAGTCCCGCGGAGCAGGAGCAGCAGAGCCGCATAAGCCGAAGCTGGTGTTCAGGTGCTTTGTTGGTTACTTATTTGCACCAGCAAATAAGTGACTCGCCCGCCGGGGCGAACTCCCGGCGCGGTCTCACTCACGAGGGGAACGGTGGCGCGCGCAGCCGGCACGGCCTGACCGAGCATGGCCATCCGCGCTTCGGGTCAGGCCCAGGGTCCCGGCCTGCGCCGGGATGACGGGTGTTTCGAAGGCGTCTCGATTTTCCCCGGACAGTAGTGGGCCTCCGCCGGGATGACATGCTCTTTCTTCTGCTTGTGTCAAACGTCGTCGCGCACGCAGTCGACGTAGTAGGAGTGCGTCTCGGCGTCGCCATCCTCCTCCACCAGCCCGTGCACATCCGTGTCGAACCCCGGGAACTGCGCATTGAACGCCCGCGCGAAGCGCAGGTAGTCGACGATCTTCTTGTTGAAGCGTTCGCCCGGGATCAGCAGCGGGATGCCCGGCGGGTACGGCGTCACCAGTGAGGCGGTGATGCGGCCTTCCAGGTCGTCGATGGCCACCCGTTCGGTCTGGCGGTGGGCGATGCGGGCGAACGCGTCGCTCGGCTTCATCGCCGGCTGCAGGTCGGACAGGTACATGTCGGTGGTGAGGCGCGCGATGTCGTGCTTGGCGTAGGCCTCGTGGATGCCCTGGCTCAGGTCGCGCAGGCCCATGCGCTCGTAGCGCGGGTGCGCGGCCACGAACTCGGGCAGCACGCGCCACAGCGGGGCGTTGCGGTCGTAGTCGTCCTTGAACTGCTGCATCGCGGTCAGCAGCGTGTTCCAGCGGCCCTTCGTGATGCCGATGGTGAACATGATGAAGAACGAGTACAGCCCGGTCTTCTCGACCACCACGCCGTGTTCGGCGAGGAACTTCGTGACGATGGCGGCCGGGATGCCGGTCTTGGCGAACTTGCCCGACATGTCGAGCCCCGGCGTGATGATGGTGCTCTTGATGGGGTCGAGCATGTTGAAGCCCTCGGCCAGGTCGCCGAAGCCGTGCCACTTGGCCCCGGCCTTGAGCACCCAGTCGGACGCCTTGCCCACACCCTCCTTGACGAGCTTGTCCGGCCCCCAGACCTTGAACCACCAGTCCTTGTCGTACTCCTTCTCGACCTTGCGCATCGCGCGGCGGAAGTCGAGCGCCTCGGAGATGCTCTCCTCGACCAGGGCCATGCCGCCCGGGTTCTCCATCATGGCCGCGGCCACGTCGCACGAGGCGATGATGGCGTACTGCGGGCTCGTGGAGCTGTGCATCAGGTAGGCCTCGTTGAAGAGGTGGCGATCGAGCTTGCGGCTCTGCGAGTCCTGCACGAGCACCTGCGACGCCTGGCTGATGCCGGCGAGCAGCTTGTGCGTGGACTGCGTGGCGAACACGAGCTGGTCCTTCGGGCGCGGGCGGTTGCGCCCCATCGCGTGGTACGTGCTGTAGAAGTCGTGGAAGGCCGCGTGCGGCAGCCACGCCTCGTCGAAGTGCAGCGTGTCGATGTAGCCGTCGAGGCCGTGCTTGATGGTCTCGGTGTTGTAGAGCACGCCGTCGTAGGTGCTCTGCGTGAGCGTCAGGATGCGCGGCTTGACCTTCTTCGCGTCCACGCCGGCCAGCAGCGGGTTCGCGGCGATCTTCTTCTGGATGGCTTCCTTCGAGAACTCGGCCTCGGGGATGGGGCCGATGATGCCGTAATGGTTGCGCGTCGGGCGCAGGAACACCGGCACCGCGCCCGTCATGATGATGGCGTGCAGGATCGACTTGTGGCAGTTGCGGTCCACCACCACCACGTCACCCGGGGCCACGGCGTGGTGCCACACCATCTTGTTGCTGGTGCTCGTGCCGTTCGTGACGAAGAAGCAGTGGTCGGCGTTGAAGATGCGCGCGGCGTTGCGCTCGCTCTCGGCCACCGGGCCCGTGTGGTCCAGCAGTTGGCCCAGCTCGTCGACGCTGTTGCAGACGTCGGCGCGCAGCATGTTCTCGCCGAAGAACTGGTGGAACATGCGGCCCACCGGGCTCTTCAGGAACGCGACGCCACCCGAGTGGCCCGGGCAGTGCCACGAGTACGACCCGTCGTGCGCGTAGTCGACCAGCGCACGGAAGAACGGCGGCGCCAGGCCGTCGAGGTAGCTCTTTGCCTCGCGGATGATGTGGCGGGCCACGAACTCCGGGGTGTCCTCGAACATGTGGATGAAGCCGTGCAGCTCGCGCAGCACGTCGTTCGGGAGGTGCTGCGACGTGCGCGTCTCGCCGTACAGGTAGATGGGGATCTCGGCGTTCTTGAACCGGATCTCCTGGATGAACTTGCGCAGGTTCAGCACGGCCGGGTCGAGTTCCGGGCCGTCGGCGAATTCGTTGTCGTCGATGGACAGGATGAACGCGCTGGCGCGGCTCTGCTGCTGGGCGAACTGGGACAGGTCGCCGTAGCTGGTGGCGCCGAGCACCTCGAAACCTTCCTTCTCGATGGCATCGGCGAGCGCGCGGATCCCCAGACCCGAGGTGTTTTCGGAGCGGAAGTCTTCGTCGATGATGACGATGGGAAACTGAAAACGCGACATGGCAACTCCAGGGGCAGGAACGCAGGGGAAAACGGCGGAAAGCGCGAAGTGTAGGGCCACTGGATGACACTGGGGGCGCGGGCTTTACACTGCCCGCGAACCGGTCGGGGATTGACGGGAAAACAAGACAGGAGCACGGGGAAATGGACTTTTCAGCCGCGACGTTCTGGTGGGTGGCCGCGGGCGCCGTGGTGGCGGCCGAGCTCGCCACCGGCACCTTCTACCTGCTGATGATCGCCCTCGGGCTCGTCGGCGCGGCGCTCGCCGCGCACCTGGGCCTGTCCGTCACGCTGCAGGTCGTCACCGCGGCGCTGGTCGGCGGCGGCGCCACGGCGCTCTGGCACTGGCGGCGCACGGTCTCGCAGCCCTCGCCGCAGCCGGTCGCCCAGAACCGGGACGTGAACCTCGACATCGGCGAGCGGGTCACCGTGGCCGCCTGGGAACCCGACCACACCGCGCGGGTCACCTACCGGGGCAGTTCCTGGAAGGCCAGGCGCCAGCCGGGCGCACCCGAAGTCACCGGCGAACACGTCGTCCAGGCCGTCGAAGGCAACTGGCTCGTCGTCGCCCCGCTCTCCCACTGACCCTTCCGAGGCCCCATGGAAATCGCCCTCATCCTCGCGGTCATCGCCGCCATCTTCATCGTCCGCACCTTCAAGATCGTGCCCCAGCAGAACGCCTGGGTCGTCGAGAAGCTCGGCAAGTACGACCGCACCCTCACGCCCGGCCTGAAGTTCGTGATGCCCTTCGTCGAACGCGTGGCGTACAAGCACTCGCTGAAGGAAGTGCCGCTCGACGTGCCCAGCCAGGTCTGCATCACGAAGGACAACACCCAGCTGCAGGTCGACGGCATCATCTACTTCCAGGTGACCGACCCCATGCGCGCGAGCTACGGCTCGAGCAACTACGTCTTCGCCATCACCCAGCTCGCCCAGACCCTGCTGCGCTCGGTCATCGGCAAGATGGAGCTCGACAAGACCTTCGAGGAACGCGACCAGATCAACTCGTCCGTGGTCAACGCGCTGGACGAGGCCGCGTCGAACTGGGGCGTGAAGGTGTTGCGCTACGAGATCAAGGACCTGACCCCGCCCGCCGAGATCCTGCGTTCGATGCAGGCCCAGATCACCGCCGAGCGCGAGAAGCGTGCGCTGATCGCCGCCTCCGAAGGCCGCAAGCAGGAGCAGATCAACATCGCCACCGGCGAACGCGAGGCCTTCATCGCGCGCTCCGAAGGGCAGCGCCAGGCCGAGATCAACGCCGCGCAGGGCGAGGCCGCCGCCATCACCACGGTGGCCGACGCCACGGCCGACGCCATCCGCAAGATCGCCGAGGCCATCCGCCATCCCGGCGGCATGGAGGCCGTGAACCTGAAGGTCGCCGAGAAGGCCGTCGAGGCCTATGCCCAGCTCGCGAAGACCAACAACACGATGATCGTGCCGGGCAACATGACCGAGGTCTCCGCGCTGATCGGCTCGGCCATGACCATCCTCAAGCAGCGCACGCCGCAATAACGAACAGGGGGGCGCTCACCATGGCCCGCAACGTCCTCGGCGAGGAACTCGTCGCCTGCTCCTACGACCCGCTGACCGGCTTCTTCCGCGACGGCTGCTGCCACACGCGGGCCGACGACAGCGGCAGCCACGTCATCTGCGCGAAGGTCACCGCCGACTTCCTCGCGTTCTCGATGCAGCGCGGCAACGACCTCAGCACCCCCAACCCCGACGCCCGCTTCCGCGGCCTGCGCCCCGGCGACCGCTGGTGCCTGTGCGCGCTGCGCTGGAAGGAAGCGCTCGACGCGGGGGTCGCACCGCCCGTCGTGTTGCAGAGTACGCACGAACGGGCCCTCGAATTCGTCACGCTCGAACAGCTTCAGGCGCACGCCCTGCAAAAGGTAGGGTAGACTCGCGGGTTCCGGAGAGATGGATGAGCGGTTTAAGTCGCACGCCTGGAAAGCGTGTGTGGGTTAATCCCCACCGCGGGTTCGAATCCCGCTCTCTCCGCCAATACGTTCGACGATCAAGGCCCCGCAAGGGGCCTTTTTCATGCCCGGGCGCAAACGCCGGCCTATTTCGGGAACAACAGCGTGACCACCAGCCGGAACCCCCATCCGTGCGGGCCGCTGTCCGGGCCGTCGGCCCAGTAGCGCACGCCGCCGCCGAGGCTCACGCGCTGGTCGCCGAACTTCACCAGTTTCGACACCATCGCGTTGAGCGGCACCGACCACTGCTCGTTCTTCCAGTCGTAGCTCGACTCGGTGTTCAAGGTGTAGGTCCACGCCGTGGGGGTCGTGTACGACAGGAACGGCTGCAGGAAGGTCGAGCTGAGGTCGGGCCGGTTGTCGCTGCCCGCCACAGACCAGATGTGGTTCGCGAGCGCGCCATAGGTCCAGTGCCCGTCCTGCTTGAGCACCACGCCGGTGGGCCCCAGCCCCCATTTGCGCGCCGTGAGTTCCGGCTCGCTGCCGGTGGGCAGCAGGAACGCCGGGCCCACCCCCCAGATCAGCCCGCCCGGCCCCGGCGCCTTCGGCGAGAAGAACAGGCTCTGCGTGATGTCGCCGAGGCCGGACGGGTTCGAGCCGGGCGGCACGCCGTGCTGGTCCACGATGGGCAGGATCGTGCGGCTGATCATGTTCCACTCGCTGTTCAGCGAAATGGGCACGACCGGCTGCACGTTGAGGTACAGCTTGTGCCCGTCACGCGCGTCGCCGAACCGCTCGTCGTAGTTCAACTGGAACGGCACGCTGATCAGCGCGGCGACCGGGTTGCTCAGCTGCTTCGCGAGGTCGGCATCGGAATGCTGGGCGAAGGCGGATGCCGTAACGGCAGCGAGCGACGCGGCGGCGGCGCGGGGAAGGAGGAATTGCTTCATGAGGGCCTACTTCACCTTGACCACGTCGTCCGGCTTCCACGTCTGGTCGTAGAAGCCGTCCTCCGTGCCGTACAGGCGCAGCGTCACCAGCAGTGCCCGCCCCGGGATGGTCTTGATGTAGGCGGAGTCGGCCACGTTCGCGGGCTTCTCCGGCCCGAACCAGATCTCCACGGAGCCGTCGGGCTGCTTCGGGATGTCGTAGTAGCTGTTGGTCGACGGCAGCAGCTGCGAGGTCTCGGGCATCGTGCCGTCGGTGACGTTGTACGCGGTCACGGCCCAGAACAGCGCCGCGGGCGGGTTGGGCGGCAGCCGCAGCTTGTAGGTGTGGCTGCCGTTGATGAAGTTGCCGTCCTTGTCACGCACCGCGAGCGGGTACTTGGAACCGGCGCCCGTCGTGTGGATCGTCATCGCCGGCGCCGACGAGTACGCCACCTGGAAGAACGTGGCCCGCTGTTTCACGTCGAGGTAGCTTTCCTGCATCCAGTCGGCGGTGGCGCCCGCCCAGGCGGTCTCGTACTGGCGGTCCTTGTAGTACAGCTGCCGGGCGTCGGGCCGCCCCAGCTGGCGCGTGGCCATGATCATCCTCGGTGCCGTGGTGACGGCCTTCTGCAGCAGTTCCTTCTGGCGCGCGGTGGGCGAGAAGGGCTGGTCCTTCACGATGCCGATCGACGCGAGCACGCCGCGCAGTTCGGGCGCGATGGCGTCGACGGGCTCGTAGTCGACGAACGCCTTGAGCTTCGTGAAGTACTGGAGGTCGACCGGATACATCATGTCGATGCGCTTGCCGCTGGCATCCGGGAACTCCATCGCCTTCGCGTCCTTCTCGACCGAGAACAGCGGATAGACCCGCGTGGTCTCGGCGTTCTTCACGGCCGGGGCCGGGTCGGGCTTGCCCTCGCCCTTGGCCATGATGGTGCGGAAGAACAGGAACACGTTGTACGTGGACGACTTCGCCGCGAAGTAGCCTCCGGGGACCGGTCCGGTGTAGTCGGGCGGCAGCAGCAGGTACAGCCCGCCGCGGCCGCGGTCGGGGCCCACCGCGCGCACGTCGGTCAGCGTGCGCTGGAAGAAATCGGTGAACATGCCGATCACGTCGGGCGGGGCCTTCACGACGAGCGGCCCGGTCTTCTTCAGGTCCAGGTAGCTCATCGAGTAGATGACGTCGGCGTTGGGCGTGGGCACCATCGTGCGGGCGTCCATGCGCTATTTCCAGATCGGCAGCACGTGGTAGCCCGCGCCGAAGTTCTTCTCGGAGCCGTCGCGCATGCCGATCACGTTGAGTGCCGGCAGCATCGTGATGTACGCGTGCACGGCGCGCTAGTAGTACAGCTCGTCGCGCAGGTTCTCGGCCTCCTTCTGCTCCAGCCAGTTGCCGTTGTTGAGCTGGCGGACCAGGGGCGAGGCGGGTTGTGCCTGCGCCACACCGGCGAACGAGACCAGCAGCGCGGCGGCGACCCGTGTGTGGAAGGTGGGCATCGAAGGCCTCCAGTGAATGACGTATCCGCAAGGTAGGGCGGAACGCCCGCGCCGGCAATTGCACCTTGGTACATCGCCCCCCCGCCAGCGCGACAGCCCTGTCATGATTCGTCGCCCGCCGTCGCGCCGGGTCGTGTCGAATGCGATCACCCACCACCCCATTCCCGCGCCCATGACCCCCTCCTCCCGCCGCCTACTCCTCCTGCTCGCCCTCGCCGCACTGCCCCTCGCGGCCTCCGCCGCCGACCGCCGCACGCTGGTCCACGACGGCATCGAACGCCACTACACCGTCCGCGTGCCCGAACGGCTGCCTGAGGGACGGGTGCCGCTCGTGCTGGTCCTGCACGGCGGGGCCGGGAACGCGGAGAACGCCGAGGAGATGACCGGGTTCACCGCGAAGGCGCGGCGCGAGGGGTTCATCGTGGTCTACCCCGAAGGCACCGGGCGCTTCGAGCACAGGTTCCTCGCGTGGAACGCCGTGCATTGCTGCGGCCCGGCGATGACCGGCAAGGTGGACGACACGGGCTTCGTCCGTGCGCTGCTGGACCGGCTCGCCGCCGACCTGCCCGTGGACACGCGGCGCGTCTACGCGACGGGCCTCTCGAACGGCGGGATGATGGTGCACCGCCTCGGCATCGCGCTGCCCGACCGGTTCGCGGCCATCGCCCCCGTGGTCGCCACCGTGTTCGGCGACGAACCCCGGCCCGCCTCGCCGGTGGCCGCGCTGATGATCAACGGCGCGCTCGACACGTCGGTGCCGCCGGCCGGCGGGCCGCCCGGCGGCCGCGTCACCAGCGCCTGGGACGGCACGCCCACGCGGCCGGCGCAGGCCCAGGGTGACTTCTGGGCCGCCGCGAACGGCTGCGCACCGGCCCCCGACGAACGTGTCGACGGCACCGTGACCCGCTGGCAGTACCGCTGCACGCCGGGCCGAGAGGTGGAGGTGCTGCTCGTCGGCGACAACGGCCACGCCTGGCCCGGCGGGCGGCCGGGCAGCCTGCGGGGCGATCGGCCGAGCCGCACGTTCGACGCCACCGACGCCATCTGGTCCTTCTTCAAGGCCCACACGAAGTAGGCGTCACGTCACGCGTGCCGGGGCAGCTCGACCCGCACCGCGTGCCGTGCGCCGCGCGGCAGGAACGCGAGGGTCCCGCCCATGCGCTCCACCACCCGCGCGACGATCGCGAGTCCGAGGCCCGTGCCGGGGCTGCCGCGGGCCGCATCGCCGCGCGCGAAGGCCTGCACCAGCACGGCCTGCCGGTCCGGCGGGATGCCGGGGCCGTGGTCGAGGACCTCGATGACGGCCCGGCCACCCTCCTCCCGCACGTGCAGCTCGACCGGCGGCCTCCCGTGCTTGAACGCGTTGTCGAGCAGGTTGGCGATCAGGCGTTCGAGCAGCAGCGGATGGGTCTGCCCCAACGCGAGCGCTGGCGGGGCCGTGACCACGAGCACGTCGGACCCGTGGCCGGTGGCCGCGGCGACGCGATGCGCCAGCGCGGCGAGGTCCGCCATCTGGTCCAGCGCCAGTTCCCCCGCGCGCACATGGTCGAGGAAGCCTTCGATCAGCCGGTCGGCCGCCTGCGTGTTGCGCACGATGGCCTCGCGCCATGGGGCCGACGCCTCGTCGGCCGGCAGCAGGTCGGCCGCGGTGCGGATGCGGGTGAGCGGCCCGCGCAGGTCGTGCGACACCCCGGCCAGCAGCAGCGCGCGTTCGCGTTCGTGCTGATCGAAGCGCTGCAGCAGCCCGGCATACGCGCGTTCGATGGAGGCCACCTCGGGGGTCGCCGCGGCGACCGGCTCGGGAAGGGGTTCGCCGGGCCGGTACGCCCCCATCCGAGCGCGCAACGCCTCCAGGGGCCGCGTGAGCCGGCGCGTGAACACCCAGCTGACCGCGGCCAGGAACACCCCGGTCAGCAGCAACGCCGCGAGGAATCGGCCAGGCACCCGCGGCAGCAGCGCGGCATCGGCCAGGCCGAGCCAGGTCGACGTGCCGTCCGGTGACCTCACCCGCAGCCAGAGCACCACGCCGTACTGGCTCCGCGCGAGCGAGGCGTCGTCGACCGACACGCCGCGTCGACCCAGCTCCTCGTACAGCGCGCGCATGCGGGGCGTGACGAAGGGCGGCAGCAGCCGCGGCGCGGGAGGGGCATCCGGGCGCAGCAGCGACCGCACCGGATCGGGCGCGGCGCCCGGCCAGCCCGCCGCATGCCGCAGCGCGGGCGCCCACCGTTCCGCGACGAGCCGCGCCACCGCGACGTTGCGCTCCACGTAGATCAGCACACCGAACACGCCGAGCAGCACCACAGCCACGCCCAGCTGCAGCACCAGCAGGCGGGCGAAGAGGCTGTCGGGGAACCGGCGCGGCATCGCGGTCAATGCGGCACGAAGACGTAGCCTTCGCCACGCACGGTCTCGACCCAGGCCTTGCCGGGCGACGCGTCCTGCAGCTTGCGGCGAAGGCGGGCCACCTGCACGTCCACCGTGCGGTCGAGCGGGCGGTAGCCACCGGTCTGCACCGCGGCGCAGAGCCCGGCGCGCGACAGCGCCCGGCCCGGGGCCTGGGCGAGCGCGGCCAGCAGCTTGAATTCCACGCTCGTCAGTGCCACCACCCGGTCCGCGGCACGCACCTCGCGCTTGAGCAGGTCGATGGCCAGGCCGTCGAAGCGCAGCAAAGCGGTGTCGCCGCGGCCCGGCGCCTGGCGGCGCAGCAGCGCGCGCACACGGGCCACCAGCTCGCGCGGCTCGAAGGGTTTGGCGAGGTAGTCGTCGGCCCCGATCTCGAGGCCCAGCACGCGGTCCAGTGGATCGCCGCGGGCCGTGAACATGATCAGGCCCAGCGACGGATGCGCGGCGCGCCAGCGGCGGCACAGGTCGTAGCCGTTGGCGTCGGGCAGCATCACGTCGAGCAGCACCGCATCCGGCCGCTGCGTGGCGACGGCCCGTTCGCCATCGCCCCCGGTGAGCACCGGGAAGACGTCCCAGCCCTCGCGGGCGAAGAGCGCGGCCACCATGGTCGAGAGTTCGGCGTCGTCGTCGACGAGGAGGATCAGCGGCTTTCCCTGCATGGGAGGTCAGTGTAGGCGCGCGCCGCCACGGGCCGCGCCATGTTGCAGAACTGTCGCAATTCGTTGTGCAACGTCCTCGCCCGCGGCGCCGGCGAGCCGTTCAATGGCGGCATGCGAACGAAAAACCTGATCCGACCACCCGCGCGCATCGCCGCATGGACTCTTGCCCTGCTGCTGTCCGCCTGCGGCGGAGGCGGCGACGATCCTGCCCCGGCCGCCACCGACGATCTGCTCTCCCTCCAGGTGGCCGGACACCCGCACGCGGTGGACGTCTACCGCACCGCGGGCGCCCGCCGCGCCATCGTCCTGCTGCACGGCGGCGGCGGCAACCGGAACGCCATCGCCTACCAGGTGGGCCTCAACGCCAGCGCGACCACGACGTCCATGGCCACCATCGACTGGGCCTGGCTCCATGCCCACCAGGTGATGCTCGTGGTGCCGCAAGGGCAAAGCCTCCCCTCGGAACCCGGCGCCACCACGTGGACGAACCACGCGATGAACTCGGGCGTGGACGACCAGGCCTTCCTGCAGGCGCTGGCCACGCGGCTGCGCACCGACTTCGGCCTCACCCACCTCACACTGATGGGCCACTCGATGGGCGGGGTGATGACCAACCGCATGTGGTGCGAATCGCCCATGACCTTCGATGCCTACGTGTCCATCGCCGGACCGGCTTCGTCGTTCTACAACGGGGCGTCCACGCCCTGCGGGCCGGGCGACGCCGCACGGCCCTACCTCGGCATCGTCGGCGACCGGGACGACGTGATGCAGACCGCGGGGGCCTGGGCCGCGGCCACGTGGACGGTCAATCCGCTGTTCGTCGGCCTGTCCTTCCGTGCGTGGGACAACGACGTGATGATCGGTGAGTTCCGACAGCAGCAGGCCCGCACCGCGGTGATGTGCGGCGGAACGCTGGCCGAGGGCGCCTTCACGCGCGGCGGCAACGTGGACACGTGGAGCTCGTGCGGCGGCCGGCTCGTGCTCCAGCGCGTGGCCGGCGCCGACCACGGCGTGGCGTCGATCGACGCGCAGATGGGGTTGTCGTCCTCGCACGACGTGATGGACGCCGCGGCGGCCTTCTCCGCGGGGCCGTGACCCCGGTCCTTCCGCCGCCCCTCAGTGCCAGGCGTTGCCCACCTGGATGTAGAAGGCCCGGTCCTGCGTGCTCTTCGCCCAGTCGAGGCCCACCCACAGTCCGAGGCGGGTCACGGCCTGGTAGCGCACGCCCCCACCGTACGCGACCGTGTCGGCGCCCCCGGAGAAGTCCGTGCGCGGCCCCCAGGCCCGGCCGCCGCCCACGAAACCGACCACGCCCCACAGCGGCGTGAGGCTCCATCGAACCTCGCTTTCGAGCACGCCCGCGCGCGTGCCCTGCAGCCGCATCGCGGGCACGCCGCGCAGGCTGACGTACGGCAGCATGTAGAACGGCGTGCGGCCCTCGACGGCACGCAGGTCGACCCGCCCACCCACCACGACGTCCTTCGCGACCGGCCACCACGCGAACGCGCGGCCGCGGTACGACTGGAACCGCGTGTCGCTGCCGAAGGCCGGGTCGTAGAAGGTCAGGTCGATCGCTCCCGTCCAGCCGCGGCTGGGCGTGAAGAGGTTGTCGCGCGAGTCGTATTCGTAGGAGATGCCGAGGCCCGACGCGGTGTCGGCGCGGTCGATGTCGCCGGCCCGCGGCACGTCGGACGCGTGGTCGAACCGGCTCGCGAGCGACAGGTAGTTCCAGCGCGCGACGAGCCAGGAGTCGTGTTCGCCGATGCGCATCATGGCCTGCTGCACCGACATCCAGCCGTCGAGGTTGTAGCCGAGTGCCGGACCCTGCCCGTCCTCGCCGTAGAAGGTCAGGTCGAGGCTCGTGCGTGCGGCCACGCCTCGCCAGCGGTAGCGGTCGTCGGCGAAGCTCACCATGCCCCCGCCCCCGGCGCCCCACGTGCCGTTTTCGGTGGCGAAGGCGGCGATGCCGTAGACGTCGGGGTCGCGCGGGGTGTCACCGCCCTCGCGTGCCGGCGGGTTGTCGCGGAACAGCAGCACCGCCGCCCCCGCGCCGTACCCCACGGCCGGTTCGGTGATCAGGATGGGCACCGGCAGCCAGCCCCGATCCTTCGAACGCCGCGTGGAGTCCTTCATGCCCCCATCGCCGGACTCGATGGCACGCTCCACGTACTGGGCCTGCGCGGCCGCCGCGAGGACGAGCAGCACGCCCCCGGCGAGCCGGACCGTGCCGCCGCGCCGCCTCATCGCTCCAGGACCAGGTCGCTCACGTAGGCGACGCTGTGGCCGTGGGTGTTGTCGGCGTCCGCTCCCAGCATCACCGCGACGAGCGGCGGCACGACCTTGGCCTCGTCGCCGAAGAGCTGCAGGAAATCGGCGTCGAGGTTGCGCCGTTCGCTGACCCAGGTCGCGAGCGGCACGTCCTCGGAGTGCAGCACGAGGTAGCGCACCCGGCGCGTGAACGGGCTCGGCAGCACGGTGCCGGCCGGCAGGTGGGCGTCCCACACGTAGCAGATCGTCGCCGCCGGGGTGTCCGCCCCCGCGAGCGTGGACGCGGCCTTCAGCCAGAGCCGCTCGCCCACGGGCACCTTGTCGAGCGGTTCGTCGAACAGCGCGCACACCTTCACCGCCGTGTCGTCGCCGGACTTCTCCCGCAGGTTCGCCTTCGGCAGCGGCTGGTCCACGCGCCACCGCCACGCGAGCGTGTGGCCCTGGGGGGACCCGTGCGGCAGCGGGTGCACGAGGGTTGCGTAGGAGTTGTCGGCGGAGATGCGCAACACCGCGTGGCCATCGACGACGGCCGACACGAAGCGCGACTGCGGCTTCGTCTGGTTCGGCAGCAGCACCACCGCCCACGGGGCCGGTGGCGGCGCGTCGGCGACCGCGCCCGCGACGGGCGCGAGCAGCGGCGTGTCCCCCAGCACCCCCGACGCACAGGCGAGCCACACCACCACGCCGGCCGCGCGCGTCCAGGGGAGTGAAAAACGTCGTGCCATCAAGCGCCAGCGTACACCGTTCCGTTCTCCTGTACAGACACCGTGGTTCCCGCCTCGCCCGTCAGGATGCGCGGCAGGTCCGCCAGCGCCCCGATGGCCGCCACCTTGCCCGTCGCCGCCGCGAACCGGCACGCGGCCTCGACCTTCGGCCCCATCGACCCCGCGGCGAACGGCATCGCCGACAGCGCCGTGGGGGAAATGCGCCGGATCGCGCGCTGGGTGGGCTTGCCCCAGTCGACGTACACCGCGTCGGCGTCGGTCAGCATCACGAACACGTCGGCGTCCAGCTGCTGCGCGAGCAGCCCGGACGCGAAGTCCTTGTCGATCACGCATTCGACGCCCATCAGCCGCCGTTCGGCCGCGGGGTCGTACATCGTCGGGATGCCGCCGCCGCCGGCGGCGATCACGACGGTGTCGTGCTCGAGCAGCCAGCGGATGGGCGCGATCTCGAAGATGCGCTTCGGCTCGGGCGACGGGACCACGCGGCGCCACTTCTCCCCGTCCTGCTTGAACACCCAGCCCTTCTCGGCGGCCAGGCGGTCGGCATCGTCCTTCCCGTACACGGGGCCGATGAACTTGGTGGGGTCGCGGAAGGCCGGGTCGCCGCCGTCCACCTCCACCATCGTCAGCAGCGTCGCGAAGGGCCGGGAGAACGGCAGCAGGTTGCCGAGTTCCTGCTCGATCATGTAGCCGATCATCCCCTCCGTCTCGGCGCCCAGCACGTCGAGCGGGTACGTCTCGACCTGGGTGTAGGCCGCGCCCTGCAGCGCGAGCAGCCCCACCTGCGGGCCGTTGCCGTGGGTCACGACGAGCTGGTGGCCGCTGGCCACCGGCGCGAGTGCCTCCGCGGCGATGCGGACGTTGCGGCGCTGGTTCTCCGAGGTCATGGGTTCACCGCGCCGCAGCAGCGCGTTGCCCCCGAGTGCGGTCACGATCAGCATGGCCCCCTCCTCAGTCGCCGAGCGTGGCCACGAGGATGGCCTTGATCGTGTGGAGGCGGTTCTCCGCCTGCTCGAAGGCGATGTTCCACTCCGACTCGAACACCTCGTCGGTCACCTCGAGGCCGTTCGTGATGCCGTAGGTCTCGGCGATCTGCTTGCCGAGCGTGGTCTCGGTGTCGTGGAAGGCCGGGAGGCAGTGCATGAAGCGGGTCTGCGAGTTGCCGGTCTTCTTCATCATCGCGGCGTTGACCTGGTACGGCATCAGCAGCTCGATGCGCTCCTTCCAGACCTCCTTCGGCTCGCCCATCGACACCCACACGTCGGTGTGGATGAAGTCGCAGTCCTTCACGGCGGCATCGACGTCGTCGGTGATCGTGAGCTTCGCGCCGTACTTCTGCTCCAGCCCGCGGGCGATCGTCACGTACTCCTCGGCCGGCCACAGCTTCTTCGGCCCGCACAGCCGCACGTCCATGCCCATCATGCAGCCGACGATCATCAGCGAGTGGCCCATGTTGTTGCGGGTGTCGCCGAGGAACGCGTACTTGATCTGCTGCAGCGGCTTGTCGCTGTGCTCGCGCATCGTCAGCACGTCGGCGAGCATCTGGGTCGGGTGGTACTCGTCGGTGAGGCCGTTGAAGACGGGCACGCCGGCGTATCTGGCGAGGGTCTCGACGCCGGTCTGGCTGGACCCGCGGTACTCGATCGCGTCGTACATGCGGCCCAGCACGCGCGCGGTGTCCTTGAAGGACTCCTTGTGGCCGATCTGCGAGCCCGACGGATCGAGGTAGGTCACGTTCGCGCCCTGGTCGTGGCACGCGACCTCGAACGCACAGCGGGTGCGGGTCGAGGTCTTCTCGAAGATCAGGCAGATCTCCTTGTCGACGAGGTGGCGCTGCTCGGTGCGGGCGTACTTCGCGCGCTTGAGGTCGCGGGCGAGGTCGAGCAGGTAGCGGAACTCGCGCTGGGTGTAGTCCTGGACGGTCAGCAGCGAGCGGTTGCGCAGGTTCAGGCTCATGGGGTTCTCCTGTGGAAGACGGATGGGGTTCAGGCCGGATCGCGCGAGATCGGGCACGTCATGCAGTGGCCACCGCCCCGGCCGCGGCCGAGTTCGGAGCCGCGCACGGTCACCACCTCCACGCCCGCCTTGCGCAGCAGCGTGTTGGTGTGGGTGTTGCGGTCGTACGCGACGACGACACCCGGCGCGAGCGCGACGACGTTGTTGCCGTCGTCCCACTGTTCGCGTGCCGCCTGCCAGTGGTTGCCGCCGGTTTCGACGACCCGCAGGTCGTTCAGGGCGAGCGCGTCGCGCACCACGTCGAACAGGTGGCCCTTGTCGGGCCGCACGTCGAGCGTGCCGTTGCCGGCCGGGCGCATGCTGTAGCAGCGCACCTGGTCGGCCACGTCGCGGAAGGCCGTCACGAGGTCGCGGTCGCAGAAGCTGAACACGGTGTCGAGGTGCATCGCGGCCCGGCTCTTGGGCATCAGGCAACCCACCACGCGTTCGGCGGCCCCCTTCGCGAACAGCGATTCGGCGACCTGGATCACGGCCTGGCGGGTGGTTCGCTCGCCCATGCCGATGAGCACGACGCCATTGCCGATGGGCATGATGTCGCCCCCTTCGAGCGACGAGGCGCCGAAGTGTTCGTCGGAGTCGCCCCACCAGATCGGGAACGTGTGTTTCGTGAAGCGCGGGTGGAAGTGGTACACGGCCCGCTGCAGCAGCGTCTCGGGCTTGCGCGCCTGCCAGTACATCGAGTTGCACGTGACGCCCCCGTAGATCCACGACGACGGGTCGCGCTGGAACAGCGTGTTCGGCAGCGGAGGAATCACGAACTCCGTCGGCCCGACCGCGTCGAGCAGCATCGTCGACACCTCGCTCTTCGGCAGGTCGAGCATCGCGATGCCGCCGATCAGGTGGTCCGTCAGCTGCGCGGCCGGCATCGCGTCGAGCCACGGCCGCACCACGTCCACCAGGTGGAGGCCCACGTCGTTGACGGTGATGCGGCGGTCGAGCACCCAGGCGCGCGCCTCGGGGTTCTCCAGCACGGTGGCCAGCAGGTCGTGCAGCTCGAGCACCTCGACGCCACGCTCCTTCATCTTCAGCACGAAGTCGAAGTGGTCCTTCTGGGCTTCCTGCACCCAGATCACGTCGTCGAACAGCAGGTCGGCGGCGTTGCCCGGCGTCAGGCGCTGGTGCGCATGCCCCGGCCGGCACACGAGCACCGTGTTCAGCTTCCCCACCTCACTGTAGACACCCAGCTTTTCCATCGCAGGCTCCTGGTAGTGGGCGCCGCGCCGCCGTCGGCGCGTGCCCTGTGGCGGTCGGCGGGGACGGCCCCGCGCCCCGTCATTCGGGCAAGGCGACGAGCTGGAAAAAGTCGAGCGCGCCCGCGGGCGGCGTGCCCATGTCCCTCGCGTACAGCGCCGGGAACTCCTTGCTGCGGTAGAGGCGGCTGAGGGTCCGGTCGACCAGCAGGCGGAAGTCGTCGTCCTGGCGCCGCACCCCGAGCGCGACGAGGTCGCGGCGGAACAGGCGGTCCAGCACGGCGAAGTCGCCCGGCCGGTCGCGGCGCCCCACCGCGTTGGTCAGCAGCGAGCGGTCGTCGAAGTAGGCGTGCAGTTGGCCGTCGGCGAGCTTCTGCACGCCTTCGGCGGCGTCCTTCACCGTCACGACGTTCGCGACGATGCGCCGCTCCTGCAGGCCGTCGCGCAGCGCCTTCTCGAGCGTGGTGCTGCCCGCCACGCCGAGGTTCACCCGCTGCGGCGCCTGGTTCAGCGACCCGCGCCAGTTGGGTTCGTTGACCACCCGGTTGTTCAGCGCCTGCACCAGCCGCACCGGCGCGTTGGAGCTGACGGCGACCGAGGTGCCGCTCAGCAGGATGGGCACCGAGAAGTCGACCTTCGCGCGCCGCTCGAGCGTGGGCACCGCCCCGCAGAGCAGGTCCACCCGCCCCTGTTCGAGCGCCGCGAACGCCTCGCCACGCGGCAGGGCGACGAACTGCACCGTGAGCCCCGGCACCTTGAGTTCGGTGCGCACGGCCTCGGCGACGCGGTTGCACACGGCGATCGCATAGCCGGCCGGCTTGCCCGGCGCCTCGTTGTAGGAGACCGGGCGCGCATCGTCGTCGTAGCCGATCGTGAGGCGCCCCGCCTCGCGAACCTTGTCGAGCGTGCCGGCCGCAGCCGCGGGACCGGCCATCACGAGCACACCGAAGATCGCGGCGAAGACCGCCTTGGGAAGAAGAAGTGCGTGTTCCATGGTCAGGCTCCCGCAGTGGCTTGGACACCGCCCGACGCCGTTCGCGGCGCCGGCGCCTTCGCGGCCGACTGGCGCGCCGCGAGGAAGCCGTAGACCACGAACCCGAGCGCGAGCACGATCATGCCGCCCATCACGGCATCCTTGCCGGAGGCCCACAGCGCGTAGATCGAATACAGCATCGCGACCACCGCGACGATGCCGTTGCGCAGGTACACCGACCGCTCCACGCCGGCCCCGCGCATGATGACGAAGAGGGCCGACAGCGCGACGATGTACGGCAGCACGTTCGTGACCACCGCGAGGTTGACCAGCGCGGCGAACTGCTCGCTCAGGTTCGGCGAGATCGTCGACAGCGCCATCACCGACTGCACGACGCCCATGATGATCATCCCGGTGACCGGCGCGCCGAAACGGTTGGCCTTGGCGAACAGCGACGGGAACATGCCCGTGTCGGCGGCATCCTTGGCGGTCTGGCTCAGCGTGAACTGCCAGCCGAGCAGCGAGCCCAGGCAGGCCATCACCGCGAGCACCATCACGATCGAGCCGATCGTCGGGTTGAACATCTTCGCGTACGCGAGGCCGAACGGTCCGGTGGACGCGGCGAGCTCGGCGTTCGGCACGATGCCCTGGATGGCCGTGGTCGACAGGATGTAGACCGCCGCGGCGCCGAGCGTGCCGAACATGCACGCGAGCGGCACGTCGCGCTTCGGGTTCTCGACCGCCGAGGCGTTCTGCGAGGCCGACTCCATGCCGAGGAAGGCCCACAGCGTCAGCGAGATGCTGGACCCCATGCCCTCGATCAGCTTCAGGCCCTTCGGATTCCATGCCTCGCCGAAGGTCGAACCGCTGAACCAGAACCAGCCGAAGATCGAGATGAAGCCCACCGGCAGGATGACGCCCCACACCGTCACCGACCCGATGCGCCCGGTCACGCTCGGGCCGCCGAAGTTCGCGAAGGTGGTGATCCACAGCAGCGCGATCACGCCCACGCAGGTGGCAACGGGCGAGGCCGTCAGCGCGGGGAAGAACGCCGCCAGGTACCCGAGCGCCGAACTCGCGACCGCCACGTTGGCGATGGCCAGCGAGATGAAGTAGAGGAAGAACACGAGGAAGTAGCCGTCGCGCCCGTAGGCGTCCTCGGCGTAGGCCGCGAGGCCCCCGGTGCGCTGGTTGAAGACCCCCGCCTGCGCGAAGCCGTACGCGATCGCGAGGGAGCCGATCGCGGTGACGAGCCAGGACAGCAGGGAGATGGCCCCCACCTGGGCCATGTTGGCCGGCAGCATGATGATGCCGGACCCCATCATGTTCACGGTGACGATGAACGTCAGCTGCGTGACGCTCATCTTCTTCTGGTCGCTCATGGCATTCTCCTTGGTCTACCGCGGCTCACGGACCGCGTAGGTGTGGAACCGGATGCGCCCGTCCTGAACCTCCTGGTAGACGCCCTGCACTTCGTAGTTGAATCCGGGGAAGCGGTTGAACGATTCCTCGAAGGCGAGGAAGTAGTCGAGCATCGGCCGCGCTCGCTCGTCCCAGCGTTCGCCCGGGACCACGACGCCGATGCCCGGCGGGTAGATCAGCGCGAGCGTCGCGGAGATGCGGCCCGTCATCTGGTCGAGCGGGATGTAGTCCACCTCGTTGGCCACCAGCGCCTCGTAGGCCTCCTTCGACGTCATCGCGAGCTCCGGAAAACTCTCGGCGCGGAAGCATCGGCGCTGCAGCCCCTTGACGTCGCGCTCCCGGTAGAACGCGTGCATCTCGTTGCAGACGGCCCGCAGCGTGTAGCCGCGGTAGCGCTCGGCATGGGACTCGTACAGCGTCGGCAGCACTTCCTGCAGCGGCGCGTCGCGGTCCCACAGGTTCTTGAACTTCACCAGCTTGGCGATCAGCGTGTTGAGCTTGCCCTCGTCCTCGGCCGGTGTCATCAGGAAGAGGATGCTGTTGAGGTCGCACTTCTCGGGCACCACCCGCTCCTCGCGCAGGAAGTTCGCCACCACCGTGGCCGGCACGCCGAAGTCGAGGTACTCGCCCGTGCGGCGGTCGATGCCGGGGGTCAGCAGCGCGAGCTTGTTCGGGTCGACCATCGCGTACCCGTCGCTGTAGCCGGCGTAGCCGTGCCACTTCGCGCCGGGGCGGAAGGTCCAGCACTGCTGCTCGCGCCGGATCACCTCGGTGGGCAGGCTCTCCCACGCCACCTCGGTCGCGTCGGCCGCGTGTTTCGAATCCTTCAGCGACACCAGGTCGGGCACGAACGGGTCGAAGAACCACTGCTCGGCCGGCGTCTTGCCCGTGGCGGTGTAGTGGTGGACGAACTGGCGGAACTTCTTGCGCGCCTCGATGCCCAGCCCGATGCAGCGGTCCCACATCATCTCGCCCGCCCTGCCCTCGTGCATCTTCGCGTTGACGTCGAGCGACGCGAACAGCGGGTAGAACGGCGAGGTCGAGGCCGTCATCAGGAAGGCCTCGTTGAAGCGCTTGTGCTCGACGTAGCGCGGCTGGCCGCGCAGGTGGTCGTCGCGCTTGTGGATCTGCGAGGCCTGCGACAGCCCGGCGCCCTGCTTGTGCACCGACTGCGTCGAGAACAGCCCGGGCGCCTCCGGCGGCAGCGACTCGAGCCGCATGGGGCTGTGGTCGTTGAACAGCGGGTGGAACGCGTTGTAGCCGATCCAGGCCTCGTCCCACAGCACGTAGTCGCACAGGTGGCCGATGCGCTCGAGCACCTTGCGCACGTTGTAGACCGTGCCGTCGTACGTGGCGAGCTGGATGCACGCGAGGCGGAACGGCCGCGCCGCGCCGGCGCGCTCCGGGTCCTTCACGAGCGGGTGGCGGCGGATCTGCTCGCGCAGATACGCCTCGTCCCAGGCCTCCCAGTCCACCGCCCCGATCATGCCGAACGCGTTGCGCGCGGTGGGCAGGAAGATCGGGATCGCGCCGGCCTGCACGAGCGCCCCGTGGTGCAGCGACTTGTGGTTGTTGCGGTCGAACAGCACGAGGTCGCCGCGCTTGAGCACGGAGTTCGCCACCACCTTGTTCGAGGTGCTGGTGCCGTTGAGCACGAAGTAGGTCTTGTCCGCGCCGAACACCTCGGCCGCGTGCTTCTGCGCGGAGGCCGCGGCACCTTCGTGGATCAGCAGGTCGCCGAGGTCCACGTCCGCGTTGCACAGGTCGTTGCGGAAGATCGCCTCGCCGAAGTGCTTGAAGAACAGCTGCCCGGCCGGTGACTTGCGGTAGAACTGCCCGCCCTGGTGGCCCGGGCAGTCGAACGCGATGTTGCCGCCGCTGTCGTACGACATCAGCCCGCCGAAGAACGGCGGCAGCAGCGAGGTGCCGTAGGCCACGAGGCTCGTGATCACCTGCTTCGCGTAGTACGACGGTGTCTGCTGCCCGAGGTAGATGTACCCGTCGACCTCGCCGGTCAGGTCGTACACCGCGAGGTCGGAGATGCGGTGCGAGTCGGCCAGCGCCCACAGCGGGGTGCGGAAGCCCGCGTCGCGCACGGCCTTGCCGATGCGGCGGGCGTGTTCGAGGCGGTCACCGTCGATCAGCGCGATGTACGCGCCGACGGCGGCGTCCTCGGTGATGTCGCGGTCGAAGGTGTCGGTCACCTCGACCTCGTAGCCCTCGGCGGTGATCATCGCGAGCAGCTCGGCGATCTGCGCGTTGGCGCGGTCGACGACGGCCACCACCTTCAGCAGGCGCTGGAACGGGATGGGCAGGCGGGCGCCCTTCACGGGATACGGGGTCATGGTGCGGTCCTCCGTTGGCGGTGGGTCATTCCTTGACGCAGTCGACCAGCCAGCGCTTGTGGCCGTCCGGGCCCGTGTCGAAGCGCAGGCCGTGGATGTCGCTCTCGAAGCCCGGGAAGCGGTCGTCGGTGGCGCGGGCGGACTTGAGGTACTCGACGATGGAGTCCGTCGAGAAGCGTTCGCCCGGCATGATCAGCGGGATGCCCGGCGGGTACGGCACGATCATCACGGCGGCGATGCGGCCCTTCAGCTGCTCGATGGGCACGGGTTCGACCGCACCGTGCACCAGGCGGTCGTACGCGTCCGACGGCTTCATCGCGGGTTCGGGCAGTTCGGTGTACATCGCGTTCATCGCCCGGGCCGTGTCGTTCTCGCGGTTCGAGGCGTGCACCGCCTCGCACAGGTCGCGCAGCCCCCAGCCGGCGTAGGCATCGCCCGCGGACGCCGCCACGCTCGGCAGCGTCTTGCGCAGCGGCGCGTTGCGGTCGTAGTCGGCCTTGAAGTCGACCAGCGCGTCCACCATCGAGCTCCACTTGCCGCGCGTGATGCCGAGGGTGAAGAGGATCAGGAAGCTGTAGAGGCCGGTCTTCTCGACGACGAGGCCGCGCTCCCACAGGTACTTGCTGACCACGGCGGCCGGGATGCCGCGCTCCTCCAGGTGGGCACCGCGGCCGAGGCCCGGGGTGAGCACCGTGACCTTGATCGGGTCGAGCAGGATGTAGTCGTCGGCGAGGTGGCCGAAGCCGTGCCATTCGGCGTCGGGGGCGAGCACCCAGTCGGGCGTGCGCGGCGACGCCGTGAGGTCGAGCCCGTCGGGCTGCCACACCTTGAACCACCAGTCGGGCGCGGCGTAGCCCTTCCCCACCGCAGCCAGCGCCTGGCGGAAGTGCATCGCCTCGTCGTGGGTCTCCTGCACGATCGAGCGGCCGGCGGGACCTTCCATCATCGCGGAGCTGACGTCGAGCGACGCGATGATGCCGTAGTGCGGCGAGGTCGAGCCGTGCATCATGAACGCGTCGTTGAAGCGCGTCGTGTCGATCTTGCGGGTGTTCGACTCCTGGATGTGGATCATCGACGCCTGCGAGAACGCCGCGAGCAGCTTGTGCGTCGAGTGGGTCGCGAACACCAGCGTGTGGTCGGCCCGCGCATGGCCGCGCGGCACGCCCATCGCGTGGCGGCCGGCGTAGAACTCGTGGAAGGCCGCGTAGGCGTACCACGCCTCGTCGAAGTGGAGCGCGTCCACCTGGTCGGCCACCACGGCCTTGATCTTCTCGGCGTTGTAGCAGAGACCGTCGTACGTCGAGTTCGTGACGACGGCGATGCGGGCCGGGCCCTTCTTGCCGCGGGCGAGCGGGCTGGCCGCCACCTTCTCGGCGATGGCCTCGGGCGAGAACTGCGACAGCGGGATCGGGCCGATGATGCCGTAGTCGTTGCGCGTGGGCGCGAAGTAGATCGGCGTCGCGCCGGTCATGATCAGCGAGTGCAGCAGCGACTTGTGGCAGTTGCGGTCGACGATCACGAGGTCGTCGCGCCCGGCCATGGAGTGCCACACCACCTTGTTCGCCGTGGACGTGCCGTTGGTGACGAAGTACGTGTGGTCCGAGCCGAACACGCGGGCCGCGAAGGCCTCGGCTTCCTTGACCGGGCCGGTGTGATCCAGCAGCGAGCCCAGTTCGGGCACCGAGATCGACAGGTCCGAGCGCAGCGTGTTCTCGCCGAAGAACGCGTGCATCGCGTGGCCCACCGGCGACTTCAGGAAGCCGACGCCACCGGCGTGGCCCGGCGTGTGCCACGAGTACGCGGAACGTTCGGTGTGGTGCGCCAGCGCCTTGAAGAAGGGCGGCAGCAGGCCTTCGAGGTAGCTCGTCGCCACCCGCATGATCTGGCGGGCGAGGAACTCGGCGGTGTCTTCGTACAGGTACAGGATGGCCGCGACGTTGCGCAGCGCCTCGGCCGCCTGCGGCTGGTCGCCGCGGATCGTGGCGGATTCGCCGAGCGCGATGATCGGCAGGCCCGGGGCGCGTTCGTGCACCGAGGTCAGCTGCCGGACCACCTCCTTCAGCACGTCCGGCTTGCCGGCGGCCCCTTCGGCACTGAACACGATGGCGCCGAGGCCGCGGTGCGCGCCCGCGACGATGCCCGCGTCCTCGCGCGTGTCGACGAGCATCACCTTCCACCCGTTGCGCTCGAGCTCGTGCTGGATCTGGCGCAGGCGGACGCCGGCCACCGACTGGGCGGCGACATCGCGGTGCGCGATGAGGATGGGGAAGTTGGCCTGGAATTGCATGGTCGTGTCCCTTCGAAACGGCCGTTCGCGTCCGGTCAGAACGAGGCCTTGGTGGAGAACTGCAGCCGGTGGTCGGAGGCGGAAGACCCGTCCCGGGTTTCATGCCGGCCCCAGACGAACTCGGAGCCCAGCATCAGGTTCTTCGACAACGTGAAGAGCAGGTTCGCGGACGCGTAGCGCCCGCTCTTGAACGCGCTGCCCAGTTGCCCGCCCGTGGTGTCCTGGCGGTGTTCGCTGGCCCCGACCGAGCTGCTCCACAGGTCGGACCACACGTGGTTGTAGTAGACGAACCAGCCGAAGGACTTCACCGCCTTCGCGCGCAGGTCGTCGCCCGGCGCGAGGTCGGTGCCACCGTCGTTCATGTAGCTCGCGATGGCCTGGCCGCCGGCGAGCTGCCAGCTGACCCTGTCCTTTCCGAGGACGTTGACGGCGCCGCTGACGTTCAGCCCGTAGCCGGTGCGTTCGCCCGAGGGCTCGCCGCTCGCGCTCTGGGTGTTCTGGTAGCCCACCTGGCGCAGGATCAGGGCCGCGCGCACGTGGCCCCAGTCCTGGTCGCTGCGCACCGAACCCACCAGGTCCGGCAGCCGGTTGTGCGCCTGGATGCCCGCGCCGAAGGACGGGTCGATCGCGGTGACCTTGCCGGTGTCGATCGCCGAGCTCGGAGCCTCGAACGACAGCGCCCACGCGAGCTTGCGGTCGGCGCGCGACGTGAACTTCAGCTGCGGCGTGCGCAGGAAGACCATGCCCGACGGCCCCCAGTAGTCGATGATGTTCGGGAACGCGTCGAGGTCCATGAAGTTGGACTCGGTCTGGCCGAAGCCCACCTGGCCGATCTCGCCCCAGGCGCGCATCCAGTGCACGCCCATGCCACCGTCGGCGTCGAAGAGGTCGAAGCTCAGGTCGGTCTTGAGGGTGCCGTACGGCGTGGGCACGAACGAGCGCATGCCGAGCGACGACTGCCGGGCGCTGAAGATGAAGGACCCATCCTTGCCGCAGCCGGGCGAGCCCGGGCACGCCACGGGGATCTGGGACGGGCGCATGGTCGCCTGCCAGTCGGGGGCCATGCGCTTGAAGTCGTAGATCGCGTCGACCATGGCCTGGCCGTACACCTCCACGCGGGCGGCCTCGGTGACGGGCGATCCCGGGTCCGGTGCAGCGCCCGGCGCGACGACGGGCGCGGGGGGGGGCTCGGCGGCCGCGACGGCCGGTGCGGCGGGCGCAGCCACCGGGGCCGGTGCAGTCCCGGCCCGCTGCGCTTCCAACGCCTTCACGCGCGACTGCAGGTCCTCGATGGTCTTGAGCGCCGCGTCGAGGCGGGCCTTCAGGTCGTCGTCGCCTTGCGCCGCGGCCGGCCCGGCCAGGGCAGCGATGGCCAGGCCCACGACGCTCAAGCGCCGGAGCGTGCCGAGCGGTCTTCCGGACATGCCTCGCCTCCTTGGTCTGCAAGGCCTGGGCCGGTCTTGGTGCCGGTCAGGTCGAGAGGACTCTAGGCGTGCGATTCCGGTGTGCGCCCCTCCTGCCGGGAGGGGCCGCACCGCAACATGGGCACCCTCCTTTCAGCCGCGGGCCGACTGGTACGCCTGCAGCGCCTGCTCGAGGTTGAAGTGCATGCCCGCACGGCCGAGACGCTGTCCGAGCGCCGATCGCGACACCACGTCGTACACCCCCGGGTTCATGCCCACGAGCCACAGCGCGATGCCCAGGTGGCCCAGCCGCTCCTCGGCGTCGGTCAGCATCTTCAGCGCCGTGTATTCGATGTCGGGCACGGCGCGCAGGTCGACGATGACGGTCTTCACCGACGGATCCTCGATCAGCGGCCGCATCTTCTCGGCCAGGCGCTCGGCGTTGGCGAAGAAGATGCGCCCCTCGGGCCGCACCAGCACCGCGCCCGGGAAGGTCTCGTCGTCGGGGTTCTCGGCGCTCTGCTGGCGGAACACGTTGGTGCCCCGCTTGCGGCCGAGAACCAGCAGCGGCGGGTCCGTCACCTGGTAGGCCAGGGCCGCGAGCGACACGATGATGGCGACGAGGATGCCCTGCAGCGTGCCCAGCAGCACGACGCCGGCCGCGGCCACCAGCGCCCAGACGAACTCCGTGCGCCGCACGCGCAGGATGCGCGCGAACTCGACCGGCTCGACGAGGCCCACGGAGTACACGATCACGATGGCCGCCAGCGTCGCGTTGGGCATCGCCCCGATGATCGGTGCGAGCCACAGCGCGCAGGCGACCGCCATGCCCGCCGTGACGAGGCCGGCGACCGGGCTGCGCGCACCCGAGACCGTGTTGACGGCCGTCTGCGACGTGCCACCTCCCGCCGGCATCGCACCGGCGCAGGCGCCGCCGAGGGTCGCGAGGCCCGTCGCGACCAGCTCGCGGTTGGCGAGCGGCACGGGTTCGTCCCGGCGCTGGAACGCCCGACCCGCCGCGATGGTTTCGGTGAAGCTCATCAGCGCGATGCCCAGCGCGTCGGCGAACAAGTCCCGCGCGAGCTGCAGTGACGGCACATGGAACTCCGGCAGGCCCGTGGGCACCGTGCCCACCACCGACACGCCCTGGTCCTTCAGGCCCAGCGCGGCCATGAGGCCGACGCCCGCGGCCACCGCGACGAGCGGCGCCGGGATGGCGGGCCACCAGCGTTCGATGGCCACGAGCAGCAGGATGGTGGCCACGGCCACGCCCAGGGTGGGTAGCGACGTCTCCGGCAGGTGCTGCACGATCGACAGCGCGTGCGCGAGGAACCCCTCCTTCGGCAGGTGCAGCCCGAGCAGCTTGGGCAGCTGGTCGACCACGATCACGATGCCGATGCCCGCCTTGAAGCCGACCAGCACCGGCTCGGAGATGAAGTTCGCGAGAAAGCCGAGCCGCAGCACGCCCGCCAGCAGGAGCATGCCGCCGACCAGCAGCGTCAGCGTCGCCGCGGCCGTGGGCAGCAGTTCGGGCTGGCCCGTCGGCACCACCTGGGTGAGCGCGGTGCCGGTCAGGATCGCGATGGTCGTGGTGGTGCTGACACTCAGCGTGCGCGACGTGCCGAAGAAGGCGTAGATCGCCATCGGCACCATCGCGGTATAGAGGCCCGCCTGCACCGGCAGGCCGGCGATGGTGGCGTAGGCCAGGGCCTTCGGGATCACGATGGCCGCGACGATCAGCCCGGCAAGCACGTCGGCGCGCAGCCAGCCGCTGCGGTAGGCGCGCCACCAGCCGGGGAGGAGCTTTTCAACCGCCGGCGGCACGCCCGTCGTCCCCCCTCAGCACCACCACCAGCAGGCGGGTCGTGGCATCACCCGGCATCGGTCCGTCGCTGAACCCGAGGCGCGCGCCGAGCTTGCGCATCGCGAGGTTCGTCGACAGCACATAGCCTTCCATCCGCCCGTAGCCCCGCACTGCGGCGGCGTCCCTCAGCGCGGTCAGCAGCGCCCGGCCGAGGCCGTGGCCCTGCCAGTCGTCGACGACCGTGACCGCGAACTCGCAGTCGGACGTCTCCGGAACGGCGACGAAGCGCCCGCCCGCGACGATCTGGTCACCCGCCACCGCGACCAGCGCGAACTCCCGCGTGGCGTCCGGGTGTGTGGCGTGGTGCAGCGTGGCCTCCGACAGGTCACGCACCACCGACATGAAGCGGGTGTAGCGCGACTCCGACGACAGGCGCAGGAAGGCCGCGTGGAAGCCATCCTCGTCTTCCGGGCGCACGGCGCGCACCGTGATGCGGGCGCCGCGCGACGACACGATCTCGCGCGGGGCGAAGTCTTCCACGGCGGCGGCCATGGTTCAGTACCGCTCCGCCACGCGCTTGTACGGATGCTCGGGTTCGACGTAGTCGCCCGCCTTCTGGCGCTTGGGCAGCACGATCTTCTTGTGCGGGATCTCGGTGTACGGGATCCGGCCGAGGAGGTCGCTGAGGATGTTGAGCCGCGCGCGGCGCTTGTTGTTCGAGTCGACGACGAGCCACGGCGCGTGTTCGGTGTCCGTGAAGCGGAACAGGTCGTCGCGGGCCCGCGAGTAGTCGAACCAGCGGCTGTACGACTTCAAGTCCATCTCGGTGAGCTTCCAGTGTTTGCGTCCGTCGCTGATGCGCGACTGCAGCCGCCGCGTCTGTTCCTCGGGGCTCACCTCGAGCCAGTACTTGAGCAGGATCACGCCCGACGAGACGATGACCCGCTCGACCAGCGGCGCCATGCGCAGGAAGTCGCGCACCTGGTCGTCGGTGCAAAAGCCCATCACCCGCTCGACGCCGGCGCGGTTGTACCAGCTGCGGTCGAAGATGACGACCTCGCCGGCCGCCGGCAGGTGCGGGATGTACCGCTGCATGTACATCTGCGATTTCTCGCGTTCGGTGGGCGCCGCGAGCGCGACCACGCGGAACACGCGCGGGCTCACGCGTTCGGTCAGCGCCTTGATGGTGCCCCCCTTGCCCGCGCCGTCGCGCCCTTCGAACACGATGCAGACGCGCGCGCCCGTGTGCTGCACCCAGGTCTGCAGCTTCACGAGTTCGACGTGCAGCTGCGCGAGCGCCTTCAGGTAGTCCTTCTCGCCCAGGGACCGTTCGGCACCGGTGTCCTCGTCGCCGTGGTCCTTCCCCTTGCCGCCTTTTTCGGACTTGTCCGTCATGATGTGTCTCCAGTGAAAACGAGGTTCAGCGCCCCATGCGCCGGTCGTAGCTGCGCGAGATGCGCTCGGCCAGGCCCGGGTCCTGCGGGGCCTTCGCGTCGAACTGCACGCGCACGGTGCCGTCGGGCTGGCGCGTCACCTGGGCCTGCACCGACGCGTTGCCGGCCTGGCCGAGCACCACGCCGCGCGAAACGTCTTCGACCGTGACATTGAAGCCCTGGTCGCGCACCGCCCCCGCGGCGGCCGCGAACGCGCGGTCGTAGTTGGTGGGGCCGGGGTACGGCGCCGGGTAGGGATACGGTGCGACGACGCAGCCCGCGAGGCCCAGGACCAGGATCGCCGACGCCAGGCGTCGGGAGTGGCGCATCGTGTTCATGGAGTCACCTCTGTCCAGCCCGGACCGGGATCGAAGCGGCCGAGGGCGGCGGCCTGCTTCGCGCCGTTCGGTCCCAGGTCGCGCTGGAACACCTCGCCTTCGTGGTTCATGATGAAGGTCATCACGCCGGTGTCGCCGTACTTCACGGGGTACGCGACCACGGCGAAGCCGCCGAAGAGCTTGCCCTTCACGCGGTAGTCGAACGCCCCGCCGCGCGCGTGCTTGCCCTGCCCGGAGAGCAGCCGGTAGCGGTATCCGAGCAGTCCGCCGGGACTGGCGTTGCGCGCCTCGGCACCGACGAAGGCGCGTCCGAGCGGGCTGGGCGGTTCGCCCTCCACGGTGGGCCAGAACAGCCCGTCGTGCCGTTTCGGCGAACTGACGAGCCGGTCGGCGTACTGGAGCACGCCGTCGCCGTCGCGGTCCACCTCGGCGTACTCGCGCTGGGCGTCGAGCACGGTGCGCAGCGTCTCGATCGCGAAGACCTCGTGCCGGCCGATCCGGCGCACGCGCATTTCCTCGGCGCCGGCCACGGTGTCGAAAGACCAGCCGGCCTTGGCCTTCACCAACGGGATCGGCAGTGTCCATCCGTCCTGGCCGACGACGAGCGTCGCGTGCTGCTCGCTGTCGTGCCGGACCGCGCGGCCCTCCGACCAGGCCGCGACGAACCGCTCGCGCACCCAGGCGCCGGGTGGCGGCACGAACTGGCGGTAGCCGTTGCCGAGGATCGCCTCGAGCGCGGCGGTGTCGTTGGCGGTAACCGCTTCGCCGAAGGTGGTCATCGCCTCCTCGGGTGTCTGGAAGGCGCGGTTGGCGTGCGCGGCCGCGGCAAAGGCCACACAGGCCACGAACACCAAGGCGGCCCGGCATCGAAGTGTCTGACTGTCCATGTCGCTGCCTCCTATCGCCGGCCGCCGCCGCGTCCACCGCCCATGCGCATGCCTCCGCCACCGCCACCGCCGGACATCCGACTCGGCGCCGCGCTGGAGCGTCCGCGGTCGAAGTCGCGCTGCGAGGCCGCGCCGTTGCCCACCCCCTGGAACGCGTTGTCGCGCGGAGCCGCCACGTTGCGGTCCCCTGCCGCGCCCGCCCGGTCCGCCGCGGCGGGGCGGTCGGTCCCCTGGACCCGCCCGCGGTCGAGGCCGCCGGTGTCGTCGCGTCCGCGGAATGCCTCGCGGTCCGCCACGCCCGCGGTGTTCTTCGCGAAGCGTTCGCGGGTCGCGTTGTCGCGGTAGGCCACGCCCTGGCGGTGGCTGACGTCGTGCTGCCAGCGGCCGTTGTTCACCTTGCTGCGGTCGAAGTTCCGGTCGAAGTGGGTGACGCGGTCGATGTCGATGTTGACCTCGCCCCCGCCCCAGTTGCAGTCGCCGAAGATCGCCCCGGCCATCGCGAAGCCGATGCCCCACGCGATGCCCGACGCGAACGCGCCGCCGGGGTAGTACGGGTAGTAGTAGCCGTACGGCGGCCAGTAGTACGGCGGGTACGACGGATACGCCCAGGTGCCGTAGACAATGTTGGGGTCGTAGGTGGGCACGTAGATCACCTGCGGGTCCGCGGGCTCGATGCGCACGACGGTCTCGGACTCGACGATCACCTTCTGCTGCTCGGTGCTCTCGAGCTTGCCGTTGGCGCGCGCCTTGGCGCGCATGCGCTGCACCGCGTCGAGCACGTCCTTCTGCTGGGCGAGGAAGGCGTCGCCGAGCTTCTGGGTCCACTCGAGCTTGTCGTTCATCGGGTCCAGCACCTGCGGGAACGCGACGAGCGACTTGACGCTCGGGTCCCACGGCTGGCTCTGGACGGCCTTCACCGCCGCCTCGCCCTTGAGGTTGCGGTTGGCCTGCATCCACCGCGCCGCATGCACCACTTCCAGCGGGTAGGTGGACGCCATCAGCACCTGCGACAGCAGCGAGTCGGGGTACAGCGCGATCGGGGCGACCAGCGCCTCGATCTCGGCCGGTTGGAACGTGGGCGCGGGCGTGGGTTTGGCGGGGGCAGCGGTCTGCGCCATCGCGGCGCAGCCGAACGCGACGAGCCCCAGCAGCAGCCAGCGCAGCGGCCCGAGGAGTCGGGAGACCATGGCGCCCCCTTTCAGCGGAACCGGTCCTGGAGGATGCGCACCCGCAGCTCTCGGTGTTTCCAGTAGACGTGGTCGACGCGGGACTGCAGCTTCGTCAGCGCCACCGTGTCGAGTTCGTCGAACGACAGCAGCACCGACGGCTGCGAGCCGTCGCCCTCGAAGTGCTCGATCTTCGTGAACGGGGGGAATCCGTACTTCACGAGGAACTCGCGGATCTCGTCGTCCGACGCCGCCGGATCGACATTGGCCAGCAACATGCCACTCATGTTCGCGCTCCTTCGGGCAACAGCGCCCTCACCCCATGATGTGCACGCCACCATCGACGTACACGGTGTCTCCGGACAACCGGCGTGCGTACTTCGTCGCCAGGAAGGCGCACGTGAAGCCCACGTCCATGATGTCCACCAGTTCGCCCATCGGCGCGCGCCGCGCCGCGTCGGCGAGCAGCAGGTCGAAGTCCTTCAGGCCGGACGCCGCCCGCGTCTTCAGCGGCCCCGGCGAGATCGCGTGCACCCGGATGCCCTTCGGCCCCAGCTCGTGCGCGAGGTACCGCGCCGAGGATTCGAGCGCGGCCTTCACCGGGCCCATCACGTTGTAGTTCTCGATCACCTGCGTCGCGCCGTGGTAGCTCATCGCGAACAGCGTGCCACCGTTCGTCATCCTCGGCGCCGCCAGCCGTGCGAGGCGGATGAACGAATGGCACGACACGTCGATCGCCTTGGCGAAACCCTCGGCCGAGCAGTTCAGCAGGCCGCCCTGCAGGTCCTCCTTCGGGGCCCACGCGATCGAATGGATGGCGGAGTCGAGCCCGCCCCAGTGCCGGTCGATCTCGTCGAACACCGCCTCCAGCTGGCCGGGCTGCGTGACGTCGAGCGGCAACAGCAGTTCGGCGCCGATCGCGTCGGCATGGGGCTTCACGTGGGGCAGCGCCTTCTCGCCCGCGTAGGTGATCGCCACGCGGGCGCCCAGTTCGCGGAACGCCTTCGCGCACCCGAACGCGATGGACTGGTCGTTCGCCACCCCGCACACCAGCACTCGAGTGCCGGCCAGGGCCGGTCCGTTGTGTTCCGTCGTCATGCCGCACCTCCCGTGTCCCGAAGCAGCGCGAGCGTGTGCCGCGCGATCATGCCTTCCTCGTCCGTCGGCAGCACCCACACCGCGACGCGGCTGTCGGCGGCGCTGATGCGGGGACCGCCGGAGCGGTTCGCCGCCGCGTCGAGTTCCACGCCGAGCCAGGCGGCCTCGCGGCACACCTGCTCGCGGATCCACGAGGCGTGTTCGCCGATGCCCGCCGTGAACACGATCGCGTCGAGCCCCTGCATCGCGGCCACCAGCGAACCCATCTCGCGGCCGATGCGGTGCACGAACAGGTCGACCGCGAAGCGGGCCCGCGGGTCCTCGCTGTCGAGCAGCGTGCGCATGTCGCTCGACACGCCCGACACGCCCAGCAGGCCCGACTGCTTGTAGATCAGCGTCTCGATGGCCCGCGTGTCCATCTTCAGCTCGTCCATCAGGTACAGGATCACACCCGGGTCGAGGCTGCCGCAGCGCGTGCCCATCGGCAGGCCGTCCACCGCGGTGAAGCCCATCGTGCTGGCGACGCTGCGCCCGGCGTCGATGGCGCACAGGCTGCTGCCGTTCCCGAGGTGGGCCACCACCGTGCGGCCGCGGGCGGCCTTCGGGTCGTGTTCGGGCAGCACGCGCGCGATGTGTTCGTAGGACAGGCCGTGGAAACCGTAGCGCCGCACGCCGCGGTCGGTGATCTCCGGCGGCAGCGCGAACGACTGCACCACGTCCGACTGGCCGCGGTGGAAGGCCGTGTCGAAGCAGGCCACCTGCGGCAGGCCGGGCCGCGAGGCCAGCAGGATCTCGATGGGCTTGAGGTTGTGCGGCTGGTGCAGCGGCGCCAGCGGCGAGAGCTTCTCCAGCGCCGACACCACGTCGGGCGTGATGCGCACCGGCTCGCGGCAGGTCATGCCGCCGTGCACCACGCGGTGGCCCACGGCGATCAGCTCGTGCCCGTCGCCAAAGCCCCGGAGGTACTCGGCGAGGAAGGCGAGTGCCTCCTCGTGGCCGAACACCGTGGTGGGCGCCCACTGGCGGCTCGCGAGCTCCACGCCGTCGGCGTTCAGGGCCTTGAACTTGCCGGCCGTGTAGAGCCCCTCGATCTGGCCGCGCACCGCCAGCCGCAGCTGGGGTTCGACCGTGAAGGCGCTGAACTTCAGGCTCGACGAGCCCGCGTTGAGGACGAGGATCAGCCGCGACATGCGATCACCTCACCACGCCGGAGGGGGCGGAACGGCGGGCCTGGGCGACGAGGACCGCCACCGCGCAGGATGCGAGTCGCGTGGGCACCGAGTCCGCCCGGCTGGTCAGGATGATGGGCACCTTCGCGCCGAGCACGATGCCCGCCGCGTCGGCGCCGGCGAGGAAGCTCAGGCTCTTGGCGAGCATGTTGCCGGCCTCGAGGTCCGGCACCAGCAGCACGTTCGCGCGGCCGGCCACCGGCGAGTCGATCTTCTTGATCGCGGCGGCCTCGGGGTCGATCGCGTTGTCGAGCGCGAGCGGGCCGTCGACCATCGCCCCGGTGATCTGGTGGCGGTCGACCATCTTGCACAGCGCCGCCGCCTCGAGCGTCGACGGCACCTTCGCGTTGATCGTCTCCATCGCCGACAGCACCGCCACGCGCACGTCCTCGATGCCCAGCGCGTGGGCGAGGTCGATCGCGTTCTGCAGGATGTCGGCCTTCTCCTCGAGCGTCGGGGCGATGTTGATCGCCGCGTCGGTGATGATCAGCGCGTCGGGATGCCGCGGCACGTCCATCACGAAGCAGTGGCTCACGCGCCGCGCGGTGCGCAGCCCGGTCTCGCGCTTCACCACGGCGCCCATCAGCTCGTCGGTGTGCAGGCTGCCCTTCATCAGCGCCTCGGCGCGTCCTTCCCTCACCAGGCGCACCGCGGTCTCGGCGGCGGCGTGGCTGTGTTCGGCGTCCACCACCTCGTAGCGGGAGATGTCGAGGCCGTGTTCCTTCGCGACCGCGGCGATGCGGTCGGCCGGGCCGACGAGGATCGGGACGATGAGGCCGCTTTCGGCGGCCTGCACGGCCCCCTCGAGCGAACTGCGGTCGCAGGGATGGGCCACCGCGGTGGGGGTGGGCGGCAGCAAACGGGCCCGGGCGATCAGGCGGTCGTACTTCTCGTGGGCGGTGGTCACGGGAGGCTCCTTCCTGATGTCAGGCCGCGGCCTTGCGGCGCGGGGCCGGGGCGGTGCGACGGGTCGGGGTCTTGGATGCGGTCCTGGCGGCGGCGCGAGGTGCCTTCGCCGGCGCCGGGAGCGCACGGCCGTCGGCCAGCACCGCACGGATGCGGGCCAGCACGGCGAGCTGCACGCCCAGCGCGTTTTGGTCGGCCAGCCGCGGATCGCTCGCGAGCTTGTCGATCAGCTCCACCGTGCGGGCGCGGTCGTCGCCGTGGGCCAGCAGGTCCGGCAGGGTCTCCAGCGCCTGGGCCGCGGCATGGTGGACGATGATGTCCTGCTGCCCGCGGATGAGGTGCCAGGCGTGCGGGTCGATCTCGGGGAAGTACGCGGCGTAGGCCTTCGCGATGTCGCTGCGCAGCTCGAGGCGCGAGAGCGGCACCTTGGCCCCGTCGCGCTGCAGCAGCGCGGCGATGCGCGCCAGCGCGTCGAGGTAGCCGCCCTGGCGGATCGCCGCGAGCGCCGCCTCCACGTAGGGCTGGGCCCGCGCCTCGCTGTCCACCGGCGCGGCCTTGCGTGCCTCGTCCTTCGCGTACAGCGAGAACAGGTTCGCGTAGATCGAGAAGAAGCCCGCTTCCGTGCTGGCGTCGCGCATCGCGCGGTAGTGATCGAGCCCCGCGCTGACGAGATCGGCCGCGATGCGTTCGCCGCGCCGCAGCGGATCGTCCGCGGCGAGGGCCTGGCGATTCGCCCGCACCTGCTCGGCGGCCGGCGCGATCCACGAGAGGAACGGGTTCAGGCGCGAGAACGCCCAGTTGCGCATGCGCAGCGGGTGCAGCTCTCGCGCGAGGGTGGCGGTGAATTCGTTCGAGAACGCCTGCACCCACGGCTGAGCGAACAGCTCGTACGCGCGCTGGTTCAGGTCGGAGACCTCCGCCACCGCCTCGAACGGCTTCTCGTCGACGCGGGCGAAGCGGTTGATCGCGGCGGCGATGTCCTCCAGGCGGTGCTCGTCGAACTCGACGTCGTACACGGGTCCGCCGTGATCGTCGCGCTCGTCCTCGCGCTCGTGGATCGTCATGCGGTACAGGCCGGGCGGCAGGCGCTCGATCGACTTCAGCACGGAGACGATCTGGTTGTGCTCCTTCTTCGCGACCTTGCCGGAGACGAAGATCCCGAGGTGGCCGATGCTCTCGTGCTGCAGGCCCACGATGACCTGGCCGCGCGCCTTGATCTCCTCGGTGCTGCCGTACACGTCGACGACCCAGTTGAAGGCCTGTTGCGGCGGCGTGATGTTGTCGCCCATCGATGCGAACAGCACGATCGGCGACTTGATGTTCCGCAGGTCGAAGTGGCTCCCGTCCAGGCCCTTCACGTCGCCCGACCACAGCTGGTTGCCGACGAACAGGTTCCGCGTGATCCACTCGATCTCGTCGCGGTTCATCAGGTAGTAGCCACCCCACCAGCGCTCGAACTCGAGGAAGCGCGGCGGCTCGGTGTCGGCCTGGTCGTACAGGTGGAAGTACTTGTCCCAGTAGGTGTTCGCCGGGTTCAGGTTCTCGAAGTTCTTCACGAGGTGGGCGCCGTCGAAGCGCCCGTTGCCCAGGTCGGCCGAGAACGACGACAGCCACGTGCCGCCCAGCAGGCCGCCGCTGTAGCGCATCGGGTTGTCGCCCTCACCCGCGCTCCACGCGCCGCTCCAGTACGACATCGGCGCGCCGTTGATCACGATGGGGCCCATGTCGTCGGGGTTCGACGCCGCGAGCATCATCGCGGCCCAGCCGCCCTGGCAGTTGCCGACGATGGCCGGCTTCTCGCTCTTCGGGTGCAGCTCGCGCACCTCGCGCACGAAGCGCCGCTCGGCCTCGCACACGTCGAGCAGCGTCTGGCCCGGCTCGGGGTCGCGGAAGAAGACGACGAAGTACACCGGGTGGCCGCCGCGCAGCGCGACCCCCACCTGCGAGTCGTCCTTGAAGCCGCCGATGCCGGGGCCGTGCCCGGCGCGCGGGTCGATGATGACGTAGGGACGGCGCTGCGGGTCGATCGTCACGCCGGCCGGCGGCACGATGCGCAGCAGCGCGTAGTTGACGGGGCGGTCGAACGTGCGGCCATCGAGCACGGTCTCGTGCGCGAAGTGCAGCACGGGCGACAGGCCCTCGGCGTTGTGCTCCAGGTAGTTGTTGCCCCGCTGCCAGAGGGCGTCGAGGAACAGCACCTGCCGCTGGGCGGCATCCACCGCCCAGCTGGCCCAGTGCAGCGGGTCGAAGGCGGCCGCGGCGGCGCCGCTTTCCGAGGCCTTCTTGCCGGCGTCACTGACGGCGGCGGCCAGCCGCTCGCGGGCGAGCTGGGTTCGTTTCTGCAGCACCGCGTTCACTTTCGTGCTCGCGACGTGGCTGCGGGCGAGGCGTTCTCCAGGCGTCATCGGGCGTCTCTCCATCGGGTTCGTCGACGCGGCCCGGAGGGGGCCGGCATTCGGGTTTCACTCTAGAGTCCGGTCCTGTAGCCCGCCCCCTCCGTCTGGGAGGGGCCGTTCAGCGCGTCGCCACGTGGTCGGTTCGCGGAGCGACAGCAGCCTGTGCCGGCGGCGAGAAACTGCCTCCCAGGGCAAGGTGGAGGTTGATGCGCTGCGCGAGCTGGTCGGCCCGAACGCGCAGCAGCTGGATGCGGGCGTCGTACAGACCCAGCTGCTGCTGCTCGACGGCGCGCAGGTCCTGCCGCCCCACCTTGTAGTTCGATTGCGTGAAGTCGAGCGTGCGGCCGCGGTCGTCGACCAGCTGCGACAGCACGCGCTCCCGGTCGGCGAGCATGCGCCCGCCGGCCAGCGCCGATTCCACGTCGCCCAGCGCCCGCAGCGCGAGCCGTGCGTACTGCGCGATGGCCTCGTCCTGCTGGGCCGAGCGCACGGTCTTCTGCGCGGCCACCTCGCCGCTGATGTCGACGGGCATCACGATCTTGCCGCCCACGCCGGCCGACGGGTTGTCGTAGTCCTGCTTGAGCTCGAGGATGTCGCTGTCGAGGTAGCCGACGTTGCCGGTGAGGCGCAGGCTCGGCAGCGCCGCGACCCGCGCCTGACCCAGGCGGCTGAATGCGGCGGCGACGCGGCGCTCGGCCGCCACGAGGTCCGGACGGCGCTCGAGCATCTGCAGCGGCAGGCCCGCGGGCACGGGGCCCGGCAGCGTCGGCAGCGAGTCGCGCGTGGCGAGTTCCGCCGCCGGGTAGCGCCCGAGCAGCAGTTCCAGCGCCCGCACGGCGGACTGGTGCGCGAAGCCCGACTGCACGACGATGTCGCGCTGCGCGTTGAGGTTCGCGTCCGCCGTGGCGACGTCCTGCGCGTTGCCCACGCCCACGCGCAGGCGGTCGCCGGCGAGGCCCGAGAGCTGCTCGCCCGACTGCAGCATCTGCGCCGCGGTCTGCGCCTCCAGGCGCGTCTGCGTGGCGGCGATCCAGGCCTTGGCCGTGGTGGCCGCGAGCGACTGGCGCGCGAACGCCTCGTCGGCCTGCGCGGCTTCGAGCGAGGCCTCCGCGGCCGCACGGCCGTAGCGCAGCGAACCCCACAGGTCGAGTTCCCACGACACCAGCGCGATGACGCCCGTGAGCGCCGAACTCATGTCGCTCATCTTGATGCCGCCGGTGCCCAGCAGCGACAGCGACGGCCGCTGCGCCGCCTTCGCCATGTCGAGCTGACCGTTGGCCTGCTGGACGCGGGCCGCGGCGACACGCAGGTCGGGGTTGTGCGCGATGGCCTCGGCCACCAGCGCATCGAGCTGCGGGTCGCCGAAGGTGGCGAGCCAGTTGTCGGGCACCGCGCCGGGCGTGCGGTCGCCCGCGCGCCACGGCGTCGTCACGTCGAGTTTCCCCAGCGCGTCCTGGCGCAGGGCCTCGGGTGACGGAGGCGACTGGATCGCGCATCCGGCCAGCACCAGCGCCGGTGCGAGCTTGAGCAGTCGAAAGCGTGCCGGGCGCATGTCAGTGCAGCTTCAGGATCAGCCAGTCGAGCTTCGTCGACACCCGCAGGAACACCTTGCGGATCACGTGCAGGAAGCTGGCGTAGTCGGTGTAGACCGCACCCACCCCGCGCGCGCCGGCGGCGAGGAAGATGTCCTTGTCCACCGGGTAGAGGCGCACTGCGAGCTGGCCCGGCGGGATGGGGGGCATGTTGGGGATGTTGCCGCCGATGGGCACCTGCCCGCCGGCCGTGGCCCAGATCACCGCATCGACCTTGCACTTGATGATCCGGCCCGGGTACATGCGCATCGCGATCTCGGCTTCCTGGTCGGCGGCGATCTGGCGCACCTCGTTCTGGCCGTACATCGCGATGACCCACTGTTCGTCCTCGACGAAGGTCATCACCGGCTGGCCCACGAACTGGCTGGCCACCTGGCCCGGCCGCAGTTGCAGGTTCACCACGGTGCCGTTCGCCGGCGCGTAGACCGTGGTCTGCTCTAGCTCCCACTGCGCGTCGGCGAGCTGGGCCTCGGCCTGCGCGATCTCGGCGCGGGTGCGGGCCACTTCGTCCTGTTCGCCGTCCTTCGTGCGGGCCTTCGTCTTGACCGTGGCCTGCGCGACGGACGCGTCGACCGCGGCGATCTCGCCCTGGAGGCCCGCCACCTCGGCCTGCGCCTGCTCCAGGTCGAAGCGGTTGCCGGCCCCGGTGCGCGCGAGTTCCTGGAACTGGCCGACGCGCAGCCTGGCGAGCGCGAGCTTCGCGTTCAGCGCGGTCTTCTTGCTGCTCGCTTCCTTCAGCTGTTCTTCATAGCTCTGCTGGTTGGCCTTCGAGCCGATGAGCTTGGCCCGGCCCTGCTCCACCGCGGCCTGCGCGGCGCGCACCTTGATGCGGAACGGCTCGGGGTCGACCTTGAACAGCACGTCGCCCTTCTTGACCTTGGCGTTCGGCTCGATCGCGACCTCGGTCACCCGCCCGGTCACGCGCGGCACCACCTGCACGACGTAGTTGATCACCCGTACGTCGCCCGAGGACGGCGCGGCGATGTTCAGGAACAGCACCGTCATCGTCAGCAGGATGATCGGGATCGTGACGCTGATGACCTGGCTCGTGATGTTCCACGGCAGCCACTTGAACTTGAAGAAGACCAGCCAGACGCCGATCGAGTACAGGATGAGGAACAGGATCTCCATGAGAGGGCCTCGTCAGGTGGAGAGCGTGGGAGGGGTCGCCGCCTCGATGGCCGCGAGGCGCGCGCGCAGGTCCTGCAGCTGCTCGGGCGTGGGCGGTGCGGCACCGGCCGCGGCGAAGCTGTCGATCTGGGCGCGCAGCCGCTGCAGTTCGTCCGCTGGCGCCAGCGCGGCCGGGGCCTCCTGCCGTTCCGGTGCGAAGTGATGCTCCGGCTCCTCGCCGTGGCGGATGCGGTCGTAGCCGTAGGCCGCCTTGTGCAGCACGGGACGCGTGAGCGCCCACAGCATCGCGACGGGCCACAGCAGTCCGCCGAAGACGAGGGACAGCAGGCACAGGGCCTGGATGGCCTTGGCCTGCGGGTGGTGCTTCTTCTCGGCGATCTTCTCCGGGATGATGTGGAGCAGCCAGAACACCACGATGCCCACGATCGGCGCCACGATCAGCACCGCCCAGGACACCGCGTCCGCCATCGAGTCGAGTGCCTCGCCCTCGAGGAACGACGCATGCGCCGACCCTCCGCAGAAAAGCAGGAAACACACCGCCGCTCTCGACCAGTTCATGGCCCCGGCCCCGCGCGCGGTTTGCATGCCTGTCGCCATCTCATCCTCCGGGTTGGTTGCCCGCGGGTCCCGCGCCGGACGCGGTCCCGCAGCTTGGGCGCAGATTACGACCCGACCCCTGCCCCGCCCCCCTCCATCAAGGAGGGGCCGCGGAGCCGGCCGCGCCGAACAGGTGCACCCCGCCCTGCGGGTCGATCGCGGCGGTCTCGCCGGTCGGGCACCAGCCGTCGGGCCAGGCCGTGCCCTGGGATCCGCCACCCCGAAACAGGCCGGCCGCGACCCAGGGGCCGCGCACCATCAGGTCGCCCCGGGCCACACCGTCGCGGGGCAGCTCGTCACCGCCTTCGCCGATGATCTTCATCTCGACCCCGTACATGGCCTGCCCCGGCGGCGGACGGATCACGAGACGGCGGTCGGGGCCGAGGGTGAGCTGGCCCGGACCGAGCACGCACACCGTGCCCGCCACGCCCGTGCCGGTGGGCCCCCACGCGTGCAGCAGGCGACCACCCGGCGGCAGCCCGCCCACGATCATGCGGCGCAGCGGCCCGAGGTCGAGGCCGCGTTCGCCCAGGTGGGTCAGCACCGACTGCCACGCCGACGGCAACGCGGCGGCAACCGAGACGCGCTCGTCCTCGATCAATTGGCACAGCGACGCGCCCGCGAGCCAGGGCCCCGCGAACACGACCTTGGCCCCCACCATCGAGGCCGCGTGCGGCAGGCCCCACGCGTTGCCGTGAGACATCGGCACCACCGGCAGCACCACGTCGTTCGACGAGCAGCCGAAGGCATCGGGCTGCAGCGCCGCATAGGCCTGCAGCATGGTCGAGCGGTGGCTGTGCAGCACGCCGCGCGGCACACCGTCGTCGCCGTGCACATGGCACAGCGAGGAGGCGGTGTCCTCGTCGAGCTGGGGCCAGTCGAACCGTGCGCTGTGCGCCGAGAGGAGGTCCTCGTAGCACAGCAGCTGCAGCCCCGGGCGCGGCGCCGGCATGTGGGCGCGGTCCGTCATCACCACCAGGTGCTCCACCGGCAGGCCCAGCGGCAGCGCGGCTTCCACCACGGGCAGGAAGCCCAGGTCGAAGAAGAGCATGCGGTCCTCGGCGTGCCGCAGCATCCAGGCGACCTGCTCGGGCACGGTGTCCGGCGCGAGCGTGTGCAGCACCGCACCCGAGCCAGCCACCGCATGGCACAGCTCGAGGTGGCGGTGGCTGTTCCACGCGAGCGAGGCCACCCGCTCCTCGGGGCGCACCCCATGGCGGGCCAGCGCATTGGCCAGTCGCCGTGCGCGCGCGGCCAGGTCCCGATAGCTGCAGCGGTGCACCGATCCCTCGGCCAGGCGCGTGACGATCTCGCGCGAGCCGTGGTGTCGTTCGGCATGGGTCAGCAGGCCGGAGATCAGCAGGGGCTGTCGCATCAGGTTGGCGACCATTCCGTGTTCCTCCCGGGTTCCGGCCGCGTGGGTGCGGCGACGGACCTCCTGGAATCCTAGGAAACCCGGGCGTTCCGGCCCCCTGCTTCCGGCAGGGGGAGGCCGAATGGCAGAGGAGGGTCAGTCGACGGCGGGCAACATGCCGAGCGCACGGGCCCGCACGACGACCTCGCGCCGGGACCCGACGTCGAGCTTCGCGAACAGGTTCTTCACGTGCCACTTGACCGTGGTCTCGCCGGACTGGAGGGCCCGCCCGATCTCCTTGTTCGACAGGTTGCGCGACAGCAGTTGCAGCACCTCGCGCTCCTTGTTCGTCAGGGCCGACCACACGGGCACGCCGCCCGCGGCCACCGCCGGCGGGACCGGCACCGGCTGGAAGGGCAGCTCGCCCAGGCCGGCGATCAGCGCGCCGAGGCCGGGATGGGCGTCGGCCAGCAGGCGGCGCAACTCGAAGGCCCCGGCGAGTTCGACGGCCTCGCGCAGCAGCGTCTGCGACCGTTCGCCGCAACGGTCCAGCACGAACGCCCTCAGGCCCAGCAATTCGATGTGCACGCTGCCCATGCGCATGCGCCGCGCGTGCTCGTCGGCGACGGCCAGGCGCTCGGCGGCCACCCGCCAGTCCCGCGACGCGATGGCCGCGTAGGCATGCGCCTGCTCGGGCTGCCCGGCCACCAACCGCCACCAGCGGGGGCGCGCCTGCGCCTGCTCGGCGGCGAGGTCGTCGATGCGCTCGCACAGCTCGCCGCACATCTGGGCGCGGTAGCCGCGGGCGTGCACGCGCACGAGTTCGGCGAGGCTCGCGACCTCCAGCCTCGGCATGCGGCGAACCAGCGCCACGGCCTGCATCGACTCGAGCAGTTCGATGGCGCGGTGTTCCGCACGGGAGGCCAGGGCCACGCGCACGAGGGTCCGGTACGCGAGCAGCAGTGCTTCGGCGGGCGCGGTGCGTTCGAGCACGTCGAGGCGGTTCGCCAGCAGTTCGGCGGCCTCACGGGGGCGATCGAGTTCCCACAGGGCCGCGGCCAGCACCGCGGCGAGCAGGCTCGGCAGGCGGCCCCGCCGGCCCGACACCGCCTCGGCCACGGCCAGCGCCGGACGCAGCAGGCTCTCGGCCAGCAGCGGCTGCCCTTCCCACAGGTAGCTCAGCCCCATCAGGTAACGGCCCCACGGGTCGCCCTGCTGAAAGTCTTCGCCGTCGCGCGACTGCAGCTGCCGTTGCAGGCGCAGCCGTGCGAGCGCGGCCTGGCCGTCGAGCAGCGCGCGGTAGGCGCTGCGGTGCGCATGCAGGCGCAGCAATTCGGGCGTGTGCAGCGGCGGGTCTGATTCCCACGCGTCGTGCAGCGTGCAGAAAAGGTCGGGTTCGTCGGCGAACATCGCCGCGCCGCTCAGCACCATCGCGCATTCGCAGCGAAGCGCGTGGTCGTCCTCGCCGGCGTCCGCCACGAGGCGGCCCACCAGCGCCGCGGCCTCGGTGTGGCGCTCGCTGCCCGCCAGCGACCAGGCCATCGCGAGCATCAGGCGCGGGCGCCGCTGCAGTTCGACGCGAGGCAGGCGGTCGAGCCATTCGAGGGCTTCGGCGTGGCGCCCCTGGTGCACCACCGCGTCGTAGAGGCACCGGTCGATCAGGTCGTAGGCGGACTGCGGCTGGCCGGCTGCGAGGGCGTGTTCCGCCGCGTCTTCCAGCAGCCCCTGACGTTCGTACCAGGCGGCGGCGCGCGCATGCACCTCGGCGCGTTCGGTCTCGGGCAGCGCGGTGAAGCGCACGCGCAACGCGTCGCGGGCCACCGTGTGCAGGCGCGACCACTCGCCGTGCTCGGACCGCACCACCGCCGGTGTCTCGAGGCCCAGGCGCGCGAGGCGCACCGCGGCGCAGTCACGTCCGTCGACGGCGCGGCACAGGTCCGGATGCAGGCGCTCGAGGCACGCCATGCGGCCGAGGAACGCCGTGTCGTCGTCGGCGACCGCCCCGAGCAGCAGCCCGGCGAGGTGACGGCGGAGTTCGCCGCCGGGTGCCCGTGCGGTGGCGGCCAGCGCTGCCAGCCCCTCCCCATCCTGCTGCAGCGACAGCACGAGCTGCAGGCCGAGCGGCCAGCCCTCGGTGAATTCCTGCACCCGCGCGCCGAGGTCGTTGTCGACCCCGTCGCCGAAGCTGCGGCGCAGCAGTTCGAGCGTCTCGTCGAGACGGAAGCGCAGCAGGCCCGCCCCCACCACGGTGCAGCGGCCGTAGTCGACGAGGTCGTCGACGGGGAAACCGATCGGGCCGCGCGTGGCGAGCACGACCTGCAGGTTGGGCGGGGCATGGCGAACGATCTGCGCCAGCAGCGCCTGCGAGGCGGGCGGCAGGTGGTCGGCCTGGTCGATGCTGAGCGTCACCGGCACCGCGGCCTGCGCCAGTTCGGCGAGCCACATGGCGATGCCGTGGTCGTGGGGCGAGCCGTCACGGGCGGCGAGCGATTGTCCGAAAGCGGGGCGCGCGGTGGCCTGGCGCACCGACAGGGTCAGCGCGCGCACCAGGCGCTCGGGGCCGTCCTCGGCTTCGGCCGACAGCCAAGCGACCGCACGGCCGTTGGCGACCTGCTCGAGGCGCCATTGCGCGAGCAGCGACGTCTTGCCGAACCCGGCCGGCGCACGCACGACGAAGACGCCCGGGCCACGGCACACATCCGTGTCGGACCGCAACCGGGTGCGCGACAACAGGTGCCGCGGCACGCGCGGCGGTGTCACCTTCAGCAGCAGGTCTTCTCCTGATCGTTCGTCCGTTGCAGCCACGGCCCCTCCCGCATCGCCTGCCGACTCCCATCGGCGGTGTACCCCGTGCGCGTGTGCGGGCTGACTCCCCGCACCAGCGTACAGAAACGATGTTAGGCCGCGCCCCTGGCTTCTCCAACTGCCCTTTGGTGCAATCGCCCGAAGGCTTGACGGGATCGGTTCACTTCAGGCAGGTCAGCGCCGGTGCCGCGGCCGCGTTCTTGCCCACCACGACACACTGCAGCGCGCCGCAGGTGCAGTTCTGCATCTGGTTGCCTGCGACGTTGACGGGCTCGGAGCAGGTGCAGGCCGGCGGCGCGACCAGCGACACGGGCGCGGCCGGCAACGCGGCCTGCGCGGCGGCCGGTGCGGCGCCGCCGGAGGCGACGAACACAGCCACGAGGGACACGGCGGCGCCGAGCAGCGCCAGCGCGCCGGCACGAAGGGTTCGGGATGCCATGGGAGGTCCTCCTTGAAACCCCGGCCCGATCGGCCGGTGCGGGAATTCTGCAAGTGCTCCCCCTGTTTGATGAAGTCCCCTCGACCCCCCTGGTCAGGGCACTCCATTGGCGCGATGCCGGGCGTAAGCTGCAGGCTCGCTGCTCCCCGCCTGCCGTACCGGCCCGGGGCCGCGCGCATCTCCGAGAACAGGGGAGCGAGTGCCCGGCACGAACGGGCCACGCTGAGGAGAATCGCCATGGTCCCACGGATCCTGGCTGCCGCATGCGCCGCAGCCGCCTTCGCCCTTTGCCCGGCCACGCACGCCGCCGTCGACTACAAGATCGTCACGGCCTCCGAGCGCGGCACCTACATCCAGATCGGCAACGATCTCGCCCGTTTCGTCGCGCCCGACGCCGACATCGCGCTGCAGGTGCTGCCATCGAAGGGGTCGGCCGACAACGTGAACCGCCTGCGCTACGACACGGGCGTGAAGTTCGCCATCGTGCAGTCCGACGTGTACCAGGCCTTTCTCGACCACGCGGCCGAGGGCAACGCCGAGGCCGGCCGCCTGATCCGCCCGCTTCGGGTCATCGTGCCGCTCTACAACGAGGAGATCTACTTCATCGTGCGGGCCGACTCGCCGATGCAATACGTGCACGAGATCAAGGGCAGCCGCATCAACGTCGGCCCGCTCGGCAGCGGCACGGCGATGAGCGCCACCACCATCTACCGCCTGATGTACGGCGAGCCGATGGCCGAAGGCGACGCGCGCTTCATGACGAACGAGGAGGCGCTCGTGAAGCTCGCCACCGACAAGAGCGTCGACGTGGTCGCGATCGTCGCGGGCCAGCCGGCGCGCCTGCTGGCCGAGATGAAGCCCGAGGCCCGCCAGCTGGTGAAGCTGCTGAAGGTGGACCCCGCCCACCCCGCCACGCGCGCCGCGCTGCGCACCTACGTGGCCGCCACGATCCGTTCGGCCAGCTATCCGAACTGGCTCGAGAACGACGTGCCGGGGCTCGCCGTCAAGGCCTTCCTCGTGACCTACGACTACACGTACAAGCCCACCATCGAGCACCTGACGAAGTTCGCGCGCGCGCTGTGCCAGAACTTCGGCGTGCTGCAGACCGAAGGCCACCCGAAGTGGCGCGACGTCGACCTGACACTCCCCGCGAGCCTCGGCACGGGCTGGCTCTACTACGCCCCCGTCGAGCGGGTGCTGCGCAACTGCGCGCCGGCGGCACCGGCCACCCCCGCCACGCCGCCCCCGGCGGCCGCGAAGCCGGGCGCCTGCGGGCAGACCGAGCGGGTGCTGGGCCTGTGCCGCGGCCCCTGACCCGACGCAAGAAAAAGCGCGCCGGACGTCGCGCCCCACGTCCTCTCCGTCGTCACCTTTGAGGAGGATCCTTCCGATGAACCCGAATCGACTGCAGCGGACGGCACGCCGTGCCCTGTGCGCGGCCGCCTGTGCCGGCGGCATGGCCGGGGCGTTCGCCCAGGCCGGTGCCTCCGCACCGAACGCCGAACCCACTCCCCGCCCCGCGGCGCCCGAGCCCGTGGGCAAGGCGCCCGAGGCCAAGCCCCTGGAGGTGGCGCCGATCTTCGAAGGCCCCGGCGTGCTGACCCCGAAAGGCGCATTCGTCTTCGAGCCCTCGTTCCAGTACGCCTACTCGACGAGCAACCGCGTGGCCCTGATCGGCTACACGATCATCCCGGCCATCGTGATCGGCGTGATCGACGTGCGCGAGGTCAAGCGCACGAGCCTGACCACCACCCTCACCGGCCGCTACGGCCTCACGAACCGCGCCGAGGTCGAGTTCCGCCTGCCCTACGTGCTGCGCAGCGACGACAGCGTCGGGCGCGAACTTCAGGCCGGCTCGCCGGAGTCCACCGCCTTCAACGCGAAGGCCCACGACATCGGCGACATCGAGGCCATCCTGCGGTACCAGCTGAACGACGGCGGGCTCGACAAACCCTTCTTCGTCGGCAGCCTGCGCTTCAAGGCGCGCACCGGCAAGGACCCGTTCGAGGTCGACACCACGACCACCACGCCGGGCTTCCGAGGCGGCATCCAGAACGAGCTGCCCACGGGCTCCGGCTTCTACGGCCTGCAGCCGGCGCTCACCGTGCTGTTCCCGTCGGACCCCGCGGTGCTGTTCGGCACCCTGAGCTACCTCTACAGCTTCGAACGCGACGACGTGGTCGCCCTCACCAACGGATCGGCGACCAACATCGGCACGGTGACCCCGGGCGGCGTCTTCGGCCTGAACTTCGGCATGGGCATGGCGCTCAACGAGAAGTCGTCGTTCAGCATCGGCTACGAGCACAACATCGTCGAGGTCACCAAGGTCAACGGCGCCGTCCCACCCGGCAGCGTGCGCATCCAGCTCGCCACGCTGCTGCTGGGCTACTCGTACCGCATGAGCGACAAGCAGTCGCTGAACCTGTCGGTGGGGGCGGGGCTGACGGCGGACACGCCGAGCGTGACGCTCACCCTGCGCATTCCGTTCACGTTCTGAGGAGCGAAGCGACGTCATCCCGGCGAAAGCCGGGACCCACCGGCGTCGAGGCGCGCTCCGGCCACGGTGGGCCCCGGCATCCGCCGGGGTGACCGGGGGCTACCGCCGGATCGAATCCGTGATCGCCGTGCGCACCGCATGCTGCAGGTTCATCGCCCGCAGCACCTGCATGCTGTTGACCGTCGCGTTGACCACGGTCACGTGCTGGATCTTCTGGTTGTCGAGGGTGTTCTGGATCACGGTGCCCACCGCCGTCGACGACACCACGCCCGGCAGGAAGGTGTTGCCCTGGCCGCTCTGCACGAGCGCGAGCGAGCCGTTCACCGTGGCCGACGCGCGGCCGGCCGTCGCGGCGCCGAGGTCGGAGACGTTCAGGCTCGTGGTCGTGACGAGGTTGCCGTTGATGTAGACGGCGCGCTCGATGCCGAACGAGAGCTTGAGGCCCTCGCCGGTCGTGAAGCCGCCGCGCATCGTGTCGAGCCGCGCCTTGTCCATCGCGAGGGCCTCGCCGTCCCACGGCGCGCCGCGCACGCGGGCCAGGTCCTCCAGCACCCGCTCCGACGGCCGGGGTTCGGGCGCCGCGGCCGCCACGGCCACGTCGGCCTCCTCGTCCTCCACCCGTCCCATCATCGCGGCCAGGTCGCCCAGCACGCGGTCGGCGGGTGCCGCGAACACGGCGTCGGCCTCCGCACCCGCCAGCGCCGCGAGCCGCGCCTGCACGTACTCGGCCCGCGGACTCAGGCGCGCGGCCGGCACCACCAGGTCCTCCGGCTCGACGGCGTCGTGGAGCACCGGCACGTCCACCAGGGGCACCTCCGCCAGCGTCACGCCCTCGGCGCGCACGCCCGCGAGGTGGCGCATCACACGCTCGGCCTGCGCGACCGAGGTGACCGGATCGTCGCCAGCCGCGAGCTTCTGGATCAGCGCCTCGTAGGCATCGATGCCATCGGCCAGCTCCGCCACGGGCTCACCCGCGGCCTCGTCGGCCACTGGAGGTTCGGGCGGTGGCAGCGCGTCCAGCGTCCAGGCGACCGGTGTCGGGGGCGAATCGGGGTCCTCGTCGACGGGACGCGTCGTGGGCGTGGCCGCGAGGGCCAGGTCGACCGGGTGGGCGGGAGCCTCCGGTTCGGCCGGCGGCATCGCCTCGGGCAGGTCCGGGCGGCTTGTCTCCTCCACCCTCCTCGTTTCGATCGATGCGGGCCGGACGGGCTGCGACGCCTCGCGCGCCCCGCGCCGCGGCGCGGACCTGGCGGGGCGCGTGGCCGCCACGACGACGAGCCTGGCCTCGGCGACCGGTTCCTGCACGCGGCGAGCCTTCGGCGCCGGCACGGGCTCCGCGACCGCGACCCCGGTGTCGAGGCCCAGCACCCGCATCACGCGTTCGACGTCGCGCGCCTCGGCGCGGTCGGACTCCGCGTCGGCCCAGGCCGGACCGGTGGCCGACAGGCCGATGCCCATCAGCGAGATCAGCAGGGCGAGCCGGGTGGGACGGGGTGTCATGGGCGTACCCGTTTCAGAAGTCGGACGGCCCGAGCCGCGGCATCGTGATGCCGCCGAGGCCGTCCCGGTTGATGCCCTCGGTCAGCGGCGAGCGGGGCACCACCCGCCAGTCGGTCGCGAGGTTGAAGGACGCTCGGTCCTGCTGGTTCGTGATCACGAAGAGGATCTGGTTCAGCCAGCGGCTCTCGAACACGGCCTGGGGCAGCGCACGCGTGCCGCCGGCCGGGTCGCCGAAGAGCACGCGACCGTCGCGCAGGCCCTTGATCACGACGAAATGGTTGTAGCCGTTCTCGTTGATGAGCGCGATCGCGGGGATGCGCGCGGACACGAGCTTCTCGAGCGGCGCCTCGAATCCGTCCGCCTCGAAGCCGCGGGCCTCGAGGAAACGCTTCATGTCGAGCAGCGAGAAGCCCTCGTGCTGGATCTTCTGCTGGTCACCGGCCTGGTACATGGCCTCGAAGACGGCCTGCTCGCCCACCGGGAAGCCGTAGTGGTGGGTCAGGAGCGTGGAAAGCGCGGCGGAACCGCAGCTGAAATCGAACTGCTGACGTTCCGTCGCGAGGTAACGCCCTTCCTTCATGCTGACCGTGGGCACGGAGAAGACCCCGTCGACTTCGACGGAACCTCCCCGCGCGGGCCCTCCCCACAGGGCCGCCAGGAGGCCACAGGCCAGCATGAATCGTGCGGGCTTCATGTCGTTCATCTACTTCATCTGCACGTTGACGATCGTGGCGTTCTGGATGAGCACGTTGTTGCCACTGTTCTGGATCACGGTGGGCAGCCCCGCGGCACCTGCGAGCGCGCCTTCGCTGATGACGTTGCCGCCCGTCACGACGTTCGTGGCCGAGTTCTCGGCCACGACACCGCGGAGCTTCATGTCGTTCAGCACTTCGGTCCCGCCCCGCTTGCGGGCGAGCGCCGCCCCGTCGAGGGGTTTGAGCCCCAGCGGGTTGGCCTTCGGTGCGACCACCACCGGCTCGACCACCGGCGGCGGGGTCACCGCCACCGGGATCTCGTCGTCGGCCGACGCCGAAGCACTCCAGGTCACCGATGCGAGCAGCGCCGCACCGAGCACGAGTGTGCGATCAAGGTCAAACATGTCGCCTCCTGTCGGTTTGCCCGGCGTGGGCAGGACGCGGCGCCCCGGGGGACTTCCGTCCTCCAGGGCGCCGCGTTTCCACTCACCTGCCGACACCCAGGTTGGCCTGCACGTTCACGCTCTGCTGCGTGAGCGCCGCGATGCCGGTGTTCTGGCTGATGACCAGAATGCCGGCGGCCGACTGCGCCGTGCCCGTCATGGTGTTGGACATGTTGAACGTGCCGGCATTGGCCATGGCCGTGCCGCCCGCGCCGCCCGCACCACCCGTGGCACCGTTGCCGGTCCCGCCGGAGCCTGCACCACCCGTGCCGCCCGCACCGCCACCGCCGTTGCCGCCGGCCGCGCCAGCCGCACCGGTCGCGCCGTTGCCGGCCGTCGCGCTGCCATTGGTCGCCGCGGTCGATGCATCGCCGTTGGTCGCGCTGCCGCCACCGCCGCCACCGCCGGCCGTGTTGGTGGCCGTGCCACCCGCGCCGCCCGAACTGGTGGCCGCCCCGCCGGTACCGGTCGCCGCGCCGCCGGTCGACGACGCCGTGCCGGTGTTGGAGCCGCTGGTCGATGTGGCGGCACCACTGGTGCCCGCCCCGCCGCTGGCGGTCGCCGAGCCCGAGGCCGCACCGCCCGTGCCGGTCGAAGTGCCGGTGGCCGCGCCGCCGGTGTTCGACGCCGTGTTGGACGATCCGCTGCTCGACGTGCCCGTGCCGGAGCCGGCGCCGCCGGTGCCCGTGACGGCCCCGCCGCTGCCTGCGCCGCCGGTGCTGCTGCCGCCTGCGCCACCGCCGCCGCCAGGTTCACCCCCGGCGCCACCGTTGGAACTGCCGGCCGATCCGCCCTTGCCCGCGCTCGCGCCCAGGGCGCCGCCCCCACTGCCCTTGCCCGCAGCGGCCGCGCCGCTGCCTGCCTTCTGGCCGGAGGCGGACAGGCCGCCGAGTGCCGCGACACCCGACTTCGCATCGCCGCCGCTGTTCTTGTCGTACGCGCCGGCGTCACCACCACCCGCCTTGCTGCCCGAGTCCGCACTGCCCGTCTTCTGGGCATTGCCGGCGACCGCGCCGCCACCCGCCGTCTTGGTGTCGCCACCGTAGGCCTTCGCGTCGCCGCCGTTGGCGCCCGTCGCGCCCTTGGCGTCGCCGCCCGAGCCGCCATGGCCGGCCTTCGCGCCGCCGTTCCAGGCGTCACCGGCCGTCGCGCTGCCGTTCTTCGCCGAACCGCCGCTGCCGCCGCTGCCACCGTCGCCGCCGTTGCCCGCGTCGCCGCCGGTGCCGCCGGAGCCCTTGCCACCGTAGCCCTTGCCGCCGTAGCCGTCGCCGCCGACGCCGCCCTTGCCACCGTTCGCATCGCCCTTGTTCGTGGCGACGTTGCCGATGCCGGACACGGTGATGCCGGAGACCGAGCCGTGCAGCTTGCTGACGGCCACCGCCTTGCTCGAGTTGAAGGCGTTCGACAGGTTCGACGTGGCCGTCGAGCCGTTGTTCGCGGCGGCGGTGCCCCAGCCGGAGGCGCTGGCCTTGCCGCTGTTGTCGCGGTTGTCGCCGGTGCTCTTGTTGTTCTTGTGGTCGGAGTTGTTGGAGTTGTCCGAATTGTTGGAGTTGTCCGTCTTGGTGGCCGTGGCCGTGACGGTGACGTTCGTGTTCAGGGTCTGGTTCGCGTTGGAACCGTCATCGGCTGCCGGCCCGAAGCCGCTGGTCACGGCCCAGGCCGAACTTCCGAAGGCCAGAGCGAGTGCAGACACCAGTAAGGTTTTCGTCATGAAATTCTCCTCAGTAGGGTTTGGTTTGTCCGAACATCTGGATTTGGCTTGGCGCGCCAATCCGCACGATTCATTGCACGAACAGGACCATCGGGAGGTGTGCGAGCGCAAGCTCTTGATTCACAAGGGTTTCGGGCCGCCCGTCCGTGCCGTGCATCACGAAATGGCCCGGGTTTCCGCGGTCGGGTGTCACACGGATGTGACGCCACATCCCGCCAGATTCACGCCGCCCTATCCCGGTCGAACCCCGCCAGCCGGTTGTCGGACCTGTCCTACGGCCCGCCGCGGCGACCGTCGTCCGGCGTCACACCCCTGAGACACCCTTCCGGGTGGCGAACACACAGGCGTTCACCGGAGGCCTCGCGGCATCCCCAAAAAAAACAGTTGCAGTTCGGAGAGAACCGGAGGTCAGTTCGAGATGCGGTGCTTCGCCATGAGGCGATAGAGCGTCATGCGCGAGACGCCCAGCTGCCGCGCGGCCCGCGTGACGTTGCTGCCGGCGCTCTGCAGGCTCATGTACACCGCGAGGCGTTCCGCCTCGGTGCGCGCCTCGTCCAGCGCGTCGTGCGAGGGGGCGTCGAGGTGCTCCTCGAGCCCGAGGTCCATCGGCGTGATGAGGCGGCCCTCGCCCATCACCATCGCGCGACGCACCCGGTTGACGAGCTCGCGGACGTTGCCGGGCCACTCGTGCGTCTCCATCGCGAGCAGCGCGCGGCGGCTGAACCCCCTGAGTCGGGGGCTCTTGTCGTGCGCGAACTTCTTGAAGCAGTGTTGTGCCAGCAATGCGACATCGGACTTGCGCTCGCGCAGCGGCGGCACGTGCAGCGGCAGCACGTTGAGGCGGTAGAACAGGTCCTCGCGGAACTCGCCGGCCGTCACGGCCTTCTCGAGGTCCGCGTTGGTGGCCGCGATCACGCGCACGTCCACGCGGATGTTGCGGGTGGAGCCGATGCGGCTGATGGTCATCTCCTGCAGGAAACGCAGCAGGTTGATCTGCAGGTCGGGCGACACCGTGCCGATCTCGTCGAGGAAGACCGTGCCGCCGCTCGCGGCCTCGATCAGGCCGCGCTCGTCGCGCGAGGCGCCGGTGAACGAGCCCTTCGTGTGGCCGAACAGCTCCGACTGGATCAGCGACGGGTGGATGGCCCCGCAGTTCACCGGCACGAACGGACCGTTCGCACGGTTCGACTGCTGGTGGATGGCCTGGGCCGCCAGCTCCTTGCCGCTGCCGCTCTCGCCGCGGATCAGCACGGGGGCATCGACCTTCGCGATGCGCCGGATCTGCCACAGCAGGTTCTTGATGGGGGCGCTCTGGCCCACGATGGGGCCGTCGAGGTTGCCGCCCGCGGCCGTGTCGTCGGCCTGGCGCAGCGCCGCGTGGCCGTAGGCGTGCCCGAGCGTCTGGCTCAGGTGGGTGGCCGACACGGGCTGGGTGTGGTGGTCGAAGAAGTGGTCGAGGATGAGCTCGCGGCACGCCGGCCGTGCGAGCGCGTGCAGCTCGAACACGCCGACCCACTCGAGCCCGTTGTGCGTCTGCAGGAACGTGTGCAGGTCCTCCAGGGCCTCGTCGGAGAACTCGTGCGTGATCAGCAGCCCGACGAGGTACCGGTGCTGGTGCAGCAGCCGGTGCGCCGACTTGAGGTCGGCCGCGACGGCCACGTCCCAGCCCGCGTCCCGGAGGTGGTCGCACACCCGGGCATCGTCGTGTCGGGGCACGACGCACAGGATCTTTCGCTCGCCCATACCGCTTGCTCCCCAGAGGCACTGCTGGACCCGACTCCCCGTGCGGGCCTGCGCCTTTCGCCTTCTCTCGACACGAACGGCCGCCCCGGGCCTTGCCATCCGGCCCGCCCGGGTGTGTCCCCGGGGCTGCCGCGCCGTTCGATCGTTCCGCTGGTTGTCCCCGGTGTGTTCTCGGCCCGCGACCGTTTCGTGACGGCGCGGCGGTGACGGGATTCTGCGAGCCTGCACTCGCCTCGCGTCCCCCGCGAACGGGGGTGTGGCCGGAACGCCGAATCCCCCCGAACGCGTGTTCCGCGCGTCATGCGCGGATCGCAGAATTCAAGCACACCCGCACCACGGAGGACAAACAAATGGATGCCCACTACCTGCCCGCATTCGACCAAGCCATGCAGTTCCTGTTCGAGCGTCATGGCAATTCGATCAGCGAAGACCTCGTCCAGGCCTACTGCGCCTGCGGCTACCTCCGCGATGCCGACGGCGTGCTGACCCTCACCGACCGCGGCCGCGCCGAGCTGCGCCGCCGCCGCCAGGCCACGGCTGTCAGTTGAAGCGGGACTGGTGTCGGACATTCCCGACACCACGCCGCGGGCACACCCTACGCACGCGGCTCGAAAGGCCTCCCAGACTGTGGTCCCGGACGTTCAACTCAGGGAGCAGTACATGAGTGATCGCACCAACTGGCACGAGTCGACCATTCCGATGGACGGGCAACAGATGCTCGTCCGCACCCGCCACCTGCCCGACGGGTGGGACTGGCAGGTTCGACTGGGAGACGAATGCGTGAGCAACAGCAGCGGCCTCGCCGACACCCAGGAACGCGCCATCTCGGCCGCGATCCACGAGGCGGCCGCACGGGCGATCTGACCGCGAGGCCTCGCCACCATGAGCCGCCGCCACGAACCTCCGCCACCCGGCCGTCCCGAGCCGGGTGAACTGCCCGTCGAACCCGACCAGGGTGCGATCCCGCCGCCGGGGGAGGAAGAGGACGAGCAGCAGGAGAAGACCCCGGCGCCCACCTGAGCACGCGGGTCAGGTCAACTGAACAGCCGCCGCGCCGCCGGCGACCCGGCCGCCAGGTCCCGCGTGGCCAGCGCCTCGTACAGGCGCCCCAGTTCACCCCCGATGGCCGCGAAGCCCTGCGGGCTCAGCGGGTGGCCGTTGTCGTCGACCACGGCCGCGTCCATCCCGAGCGACAGGGCCTGCGCGCTCGCCTGCCAGGCGGCGAACGGGTAGGAGGCCGCATCGGTCTGGGGCACGTCGAAGCTCAGCGTCACGTCGCGCACGGCGGCCTGGTTCGGGTCGTCGGCCAGCGCGGCCTGGGCGTCGTAGCTCAGCACCAGCACCGGAGGCGCGCCGTCCTCGGCCGCGGGCAGCACCATGCGGCCGGGCACCGCACCGGCGATGAAGCCGTGGCGGGCGGCGTGCTGCTGGATGTAGCCCACGCTCCAGGCGGCCTGGCGCGCGTTCAGGTGCACGGCGAGCTGCGCGTCGTGCTGGCTCGCGAAGCCGTCCAGCTCGCGGGCACGGCCCACGATGTCGAGCATGTCGGGAAAATCGACCAGCGCGCCCACCAGCTCGGCGAAGCCCTGCACCTTCTGCACGAACTCGGAGAACTCGATCTCGTTGAGCCCGCCGGTGCGGTTGGCCAGCTGCACGCCGGCCTGGAACTCGCGGTAGCGGCGGCCCGGCTGGGGCATCTCCCACTCGCCGTTCTCGACGTTGAGGCCCTCGATCAGGAACGGCTTCGTGCCGGCGCGGCGCGTGGGCGGCAGGTGCGACAGCGCCATGTCGCCGCTCACGGGCGCCTCCACCGTCAGCGAGGCGATGCCGTCGATCAGCGCGTCGATGCGGGCGCTGGAACGACGCGGCATCAGCAGCTGCGGTTCGGGCCGGTGGTCCTCGCTGTCGCCGAAGCCGGGTTCGGTGCGTTCGGCGGGCACGTCGCCCATCACCGGCTCGCGCGCCTCGGCCGGGGCCTGCACGGGAGCCGACGGCCGACGGGGCCCCGCCTTGCGGGCCTGCCAGGCGCCGTGCGCCACCACGCCCGCGAGCACCACACCGCCGACACACGCCAGCGCAATCGTCAAGTTGTCCATCGAACTTCGATCCTCAGGCGGCCTGGACCATGCCCACGGCCGCTTCCATGTCGACCGCGACGATGCGCGAGACACCCTGCTCCTGCATGGTGACGCCGATGAGCTGCTCGGCCATCTCCATCGCGATCTTGTTGTGGCTGATGAACAGGAACTGCGTGCCGGAGGACATGGTCTTCACGAGCTTCGCGTAGCGTTCGGTGTTCGCGTCGTCGAGCGGGGCGTCCACCTCGTCCAGCAGGCAGAACGGCGCCGGGTTCAGCTGGAAGATGGCGAACACGAGCGCGATGGCCGTGAGCGCCTTCTCGCCGCCCGACAGCAGGTGGATGGTGCTGTTCTTCTTGCCCGGGGGCTGCGCCATCACCTGCACGCCGGCGTCGAGGATCTCGTCGCCCGTCATGATGAGCTTCGCGTTGCCCCCGCCGAACAGGCTCGGGAACATGCGGCCGAACCCTTCGTTGACCTGGTTGAACGTGGCCATCAGCAGGTCGCGCGTCTCGAGGTCGATCTTGTGGATCGCGTTCTCGAGTGTGTTGATGGCCTCGGTCAGGTCGGCGTTCTGCGCATCGAGGAAGGTCTTGCGTTCGCGCGACGACGTGAGTTCGTCGAGCGCCGCGAGGTTCACCGCGCCGAGCGCGTTGATCTCGCGGCCGATGCGGTCGATCTCGCCCTGCAGGCCGTAGAGCTTCACGCCGTTCTCGGAGATGTTCTGCTCGAGCGCGGCGAGGTCCACCTCGGCCGCGGTGAGCTGCTCCATGTACTGGGCGCCGCCCAGCTGCGCGGCCTGCTCTTCCAGCTGCAGCTTCGTGATGCGGTCGCGCAGCGGCTGCAGGCTCTGCTCGTGCGACAGGCGCTGCTCGTCGAGCTTACGAAGTCGCAGCGTCAGGTCGTCGTATTCGCTGCGCTTGGCGCCGAGGGCCGACTCCCGGTCCAGGCGCACGGCGAGCGCGGCCTCCAGGCCCACCTGGGCCGAGGCGTCGGTCAGGCGGCCCAGTTCCTCGCGCAGCTGCGCCTCGGTCTGCGCATTGCCCTGCACCTGCTGGGCGGACGTCTCGAGGCTGCGCTGCAGCTCGCCGCGGCGGGCGGCCAGCGCCCGCGAGGCGAACTGCGCTTCCTGGGCCTGGCGTTCGAGGGAACGCAGCTGCTCGCGCGCATCGGCCAAGCGGCGCTCGGCGGCGATCACGCCCTCCTCCAGCTCGGCGTGGCGCTCCTGCGTGGTGGCGAGCTGCATGTCGAGTTCCTCGAACCGCGCCTCGCCCGTGGCGCGGCGCTCGTGCAGTTCCTCGAGCTGCGCGTCGATCTCGCCCAGTTCCTCGTCGAGCTGGCCCCGGCGCGCGCTGGTCTGTTCGGCCTGCTGCGACAGGCGCAGCAGTTCCACCTGCATCTGGTGGGCCTTCGTCTGCGTCTCGCCGGCCTCGCGGCGTGCGGTGACGAGGCGCTGGGACGCATCGGTGTACGCGGCCTCGGCCCGCACCAGGCTGCCTCGGCTCTCCTCGGCGATCAGGGTCTGCGCCCGGAGCTCGCGCTCCAGGTTCTCGATCTCCTGCGCGCGGGCGAGCATGCCGGCCTGCTCCGAGTCGGGCGCGTAGAACGCGACCGAGAACTGGCCCACGGCATGGCCCTCGCGGGTCATGATCATCTCGCCGTGGGTGAGCTTGTCGCGCGCGGCCATGGCCTCGTCGATGCTGCCGGCGGTGTAGACACCTTCGAGCCAGTCGTTGAGCAACGCCTTCAGGCCCGCGTCACCCAGGCGCAGCAGGTCCGACAGGCGGGGCAGCGTCTGGTGGGTGTTGGCGATGGCGCCCTGCGGCGGGCTGTAGAAGGCGAGCTTGGCCGGCGGCGCGTCGAGCGCGAAGGCGCGCACCGTCTCCAGGCGGCCCACCTCCAGCGCGCTGAGCTTCTCGCGCAGGGCCGATTCCAGCGCGGTCTCCCAGCCGGTCTCGATGTGCACCTTCTTCCACAGGCCCTGCATGTCCTCGAGGCCGTGTTTCGCGAGCCAGGGCTTGAGCTTGCCCTCGGTCTGCACCTTCTCCTGCAGTGCGCGCAGCGCGTCGAGGCGCGCGCTGAGGTCGGACTGCTTCGCGGTGTCGGCGTTGACCTGCTCCTGCTTCGTGCGGCGGTCGTCGTCGAGCGCGGGCACGTGTTCGGTGAGTTCGTGCAGGCGTTCGTCGGCGACGGCACGGGCTTCCTCGGCGACGGCGAACTGCGCCTTGAGGTCGCCCAGGCGGTCGAGGTCGGGCACGGCGAGCTGGCGGCGTTCGGTGTCGAGCTTCTCGCGGCGCTGCTGGAACTGCCGGTTCTGGTCCTCGATGTTGCGGCTGTCGGCCGCGAGCACCTGGATCTGCTGCTGCACGCCGGCCACGGCGGTGCGCTGCTCGTTGCTGCGGTTCTGCGCGGTGCGCACCGCGTCTTCCACGGCGGGCAGGTTGCCGGCCTGTTCCTCGGCCTGCGCGGCGAGCACCTCGCTCTGCTCGTCGGCACCGGCGATCTGGCCGGCGATGGTCTCGAGTTCTTCCTCGGCCTGCGCCTGGCGTTCCGCCCAGGTCTCGTTCTGCACCTTGAGTTCGACGAGGCGCTGCTCCACGCGCTGCCGTCCCTCGACGACGTAGCGGATGCGTTCTTCCAGGCGGCTGACTTCCAGCGCGGCTTCGGCGAGCGCACCCTGGGCCGCGTGCAGCTCGTCGCTCGCGGCGTAGTGGGCCTGGCGCACGGTTTCGAGTTCGGCCTCGCCGTGGCGCAGCTCGGCGGTGCGCGCTTCCAGCGCGTTGGTGGCCTCGAGCACGTCGCGGCGCACGCGCTCCTGCTCGCTCGCGGCGTCGCGGTGCTTCAGGAACCACAGCTGGTGCAGCTTCAGCGTGCCGGCTTCCTGCAGGCCGCGGTATTTCGTGGCGACCTCGGCCTGCTTCTCGAGCTTCTCGAGGTTGCTGCCCAACTCGCGGAGGATGTCCTCGACGCGGGTGAGGTTCTCGCGGGTGTCCTTCAGCCGGTTCTCGGTCTCGCGCCGGCGTTCCTTGTACTTGGACACGCCCGCGGCTTCCTCGAGGAACAGGCGCAGCTCCTCCGGCTTGCTCTCGATGATGCGGCTGATGGTGCCCTGGCCGATGATGGCGTAGGCGCGCGGCCCGAGGCCCGTGCCGAGGAACACGTCCTGCACGTCGCGGCGGCGCACGGGCTGGTTGTTGATGAAGTAGCTGCTGGTGCCGTCGCGCGTGAGCACGCGGCGCACGGCGATCTCGGTGAACTGGTTCCACTGGCCGCCGGCGCGGGCGTCCTCGTTGCTGAACACCAGTTCGACGCTGGCGCGGCTCGCGCCCTTGCGGTTGCCCGAGCCGCTGAAGATCACGTCCTGCATCGACTCGCCGCGCAGTTCGCTGGCCTTCGATTCGCCGAGCACCCAGCGCACCGCGTCCATGATGTTGGACTTGCCGCAGCCGTTCGGCCCCACCACCCCCACCAGCTGGCCCGGCAACTGGAAATGCGTGGGCTCGGCAAACGACTTGAAGCCCGAGAGCTTGATGGAGTTCAGACGCATGGGAGGTTTGGCCCTTGGACAAGGGCGGCCTGGACCGCCGAATTTCCAGCTAAGTGCTTGATTTATCTGACAAAATTATCCGACGGCGGAGCGTCCGGCGAGGGGCGATGATACCATCGGCCCTCCCGCAAAACCCCGTCCCGACCCGACCGATCCGCCATGGCCAAGATGTCCTCCAAAGTCGCCCCGCCCAAGAACAAGTCCGCCGCGGCCGTGGGCCACCGCGAGAAGCCGGCCACGCCCCCGAGCGCGCCCAGCAAGCAGCTCGACGTGTTCGCGAACCCCACCCCGAAGCGCGACTACGCGATCCAGTTCCAGGTGCCCGAGTTCACCTGCCACTGCCCGCTGACCGGCCAGCCCGACTTCGCCCACTTCACGATCGACATGATCGCGGACAAGCTGTGCGTCGAGCTCAAGAGCCTGAAGATGTACATGTGGAGCTACCGCCACGAGGGCGCCTTCCACGAGAAGGTGACGAACGACATCCTCGACGACATCGTGCGCGCCACCGACCCGCGCTTCATCCGCATCACCGCGAAGTGGTACGTGCGCGGCGGCATCTACACGAACGTCGTGGCCGAGCACCGCAAGAAGGGCTGGAAGCCGCAGCCCGTGGTGGTGATGCCCGCCCACACCGTCGCCACCGGCCTGGCCTGACCCGGGCAAAGCCCTGCGGGCGCGCCGTGTTTGCGGCGGCCGATTGCGGACGGGCCGCCGTTGCATGAGGATGGCGGCTCCTCACCCGCAGAAGGACACGCCCATGGCCCCCCCTCGCAACGTCGCCGTCATCGTCGGCAGCCTCCGCAAGGCCTCGCTGAACCGCAAGCTCGCCCTGGCCATCGCGGCCCTGGCCCCGCCCACGCTGAAGCTGTCCATCGTGGAGATCGGCGACCTGCCGCTCTTCAACGAGGAGTGGGAGGCCAATCCGCCGAAGCCCGCCGCGGACTTCAAGGCCGCCATCCAGGCCGCCGACGCGGTGCTGTTCGTCACCCCCGAGTACAACCGCTCGGTGCCGGGCGCGCTGAAGAACGCGATCGACGTGGCCTCGCGCCCCTACGGCAAGAGCGCCTGGAGCGGCAAGCCGGGCGCCGTGATCAGCGCTTCGCCCGGGGCCATCGGCGGCTACGGGGCCAACCACCACTTGCGCCAGTCCTGCGTGTTCCTGAACATCCCGCTGCTGCCCCACGAGGCGTACATCGGGCAGGCGCACACCCTGTTCGACGACGCCGGAAACCTCAAGAACGATGGCACCAAGGATTTCCTCAATCAGTTCCTCGCCCGCTTCGGCCCCTGGATCGAAAGCAACCTCCCCAAGTGAGGCCGGCGAGCCGGCGCCGCGCCGGTGGCCGGCGTACCAGAAGTACGACGTCGACGTGCGCGCGAGCGCCATCGACGGCCAGGGTGTGTTCGCCGCCGAGCCCATCCCGCGCTGGACCAAGATCGGCGAGATCCGCGGGCAGTCGATCAGCGTGATCGAGGCCCGCATCCGCGCCACCCGCCACGAGCGGGTGATGATCGTGGAGATCTCGCCCGACAAGGCCATCGACTTCCACAAGTCGACCGACCCGATGCGCTACACGAACCACTCGTGCGACGCCAACGCCCGCCTGGCCGTGCAGAACGGGCGGGTCGAGTTCTACTCCCTCCGCGCCATCTCGCCGGGCGAGGAGATCACCGTGAGCTACGGCGAGACCCACCACGAGGGCCGGCTGGCCTGCCGGTGCGGCGCCCCGGGGTGTTCCGGGAAGCTCTGACGACACGTCCTGTCACGCGGAGGTCCATCCGCGTCACGACACCGTCACCGCGCGGGCCTAGGGTCCTCGTTTTCAACGAGGAGAACGTTCCATGCGCCTTTCCTTCCTCGGCCTGGCCCTGGCCTGCGCCGTCGCCTTCACCGCCCCGGCCTCGGCCCACGACCGCAGCCGCTTCGACAGCCCGCTCGTCGTCGGCCACCGCGGTGCGAGCGGCTACCTGCCCGAGCACACGCTCGAAAGCTACGCCCTGGCCATCGAGCTGGGTGCCGACTTCATCGAGCCCGACGTCGTCGCCACGAAGGACGGCCACCTGATCACGCGCCACGAGCCCAACATCACGAACACCACGGACGTGGCGAGCCGCCCCGAGTTCGCCTCGCGCCGCCGCACGGCCGTGGTCGACGGCGCCACCGAGGAAGGCTTCTTCGCCTCCGACTTCACCCTCGCCGAGATCCGCACGCTGCGCGCGAAGCAGCCGTTCGGAGACCGTCCGCAACAGTTCAACGGCAAGTTCGGCATCGCCACGCTCGAGGAAGTGGTGGAACTCGCCAAGCGCAAGGGCCGCGAAGCCGGCCGCACCGTGGGCGTCTACATCGAGACGAAGCACCCCACCTACCACCAGAAGCTGAACCTGGCGCTCGAACAGCGCATCCTCAACGTGCTGACCCGCGCGGGCTGGAACTACCGTGAAGCCCCGGTGTTCATCCAGTCGTTCGAACAGGCGAACCTGAAGCAGCTCAACAAGATGACCCGCGTCAAGCTGATCCAGCTGATCGACGCGAACGACGTGAAGCCCGACGGCTCGCTCGACTTCACCGCCCCGTACGACCGCCCGTACGACTGGACCGCCTCGGGCAACCCGGCCCTGCTCGCCCGCACCTTCGCGTACCTCACCACCGACGCCGGCCTGCGCGAGGTCAAGACCTACGCCGACGGCATCGGCCCGTGGAAGCGCTACATCGTCAGCACCGTCGTCGACCCGAACGGCACCGGCCCGGGCGAAGCCAAGCTGAAGCTGCTGCCCCCGACCGACCTGATCGCCCGCGCCCACAAGGCCGGCCTGCTGGTGCACGCCTACACCTTCCGCAACGAGCAGAGCCGCCTGCCGAGCGACTACGCCGGCAACCCGGTCAACGAGTACCTTCAGTACTTCGAGCTGGGCATCGACGGGCTGTTCTCGGACTTCGCGGACACGGCCGTGGCCGCCCGGGTGCTCCACAAGCTGAAGAACGAGCCGAAGTTCGGGGATTGCTTCACCGGCGAGGCGAAACCCTGGCAATGCGATTGACGGCCGGAGAAGCATCTTGAAACGCGCAGGCGGGGGGCGGAGTACCGGATAATCCCCCGGATGAACCCGCTGCTCTCCCGCCTGCACCCGTATCCGTTCGAACGCCTGCGCGTCCTCACGAAGGACATCACGCCGAACCCGGCGTACAAGCCCATCAGCCTCGGCATCGGCGAGCCCAAGCACGCCACGCCCCAGCTGATCAAGGATGCGCTGGTGGAAGGCCTGTCCGGCCTCGCCGTGTACCCGGCCACCGCGGGCGACCTCGCCCTGCGGGAAGCGATGGTGAACTGGATGCAGCGCCGGTACGGCATCGAGGTGGACGCGGCCACCGAGGTGCTGCCGGTCAACGGCTCCCGGGAAGCCCTGTTCGCGCTGGCGCAGACCGTCATCGACCCCACGAAGTCCAACGCCACGGTCGTCTGTCCCAACCCGTTCTACCAGATCTACGAAGGCGCGGCCCTGCTGGCCGGCGCCCGCACCCACTACGTCAACAGCGACCCGGCGCGCAACTTCGCGTCCGACTGGGCCGGCGTGCCCGAGGAAGTCTGGGCCGGCACCCAGCTCCTGTACGTCTGCTCGCCCGGCAACCCCACCGGCGCGGTGATGCCGCTCGAGGAGTGGAAGATGCTGTTCGAGCTGAGCGACCGCTTCGGCTTCGTGATCGCGTCCGACGAGTGCTACTCCGAGATCTACTTCCGCGAGGAAGCGCCGCTCGGTTCGCTGGAGGCCGCCGTCAAGCTCGGCCGCACCGGCTACCGCAACCTGATCGCGTTCACCAGCCTGTCCAAGCGCTCGAACGTGCCGGGCCTGCGCTCGGGCTTCGTGGCCGGCGACGCCACGCTGATCAAGCAGTTCCTGCTGTACCGCACGTACCACGGCAGCGCGATGGGCCCCATGGTGCAGCACGCCAGCATCACGGCCTGGAACGACGAGGCCCACGTCGTCGAGAACCGCGAGAAGTACCGCCGCAAGTTCGCCCAGGTCACCCCGGTGCTGTCCGAGGTGCTCGACGTGGCGCTGCCCGACGCCGGCTTCTACCTCTGGGCCGGCGTGCCGGGCGACGACGTCGCCTTCGCCCAGGGCCTGCTGGCTCAATACAATGTCGCCGTGTTGCCGGGCAGCCTGCTCGCCCGGGAAGCCCACGGCATCAACCCCGGCGCCGGGCGTGTCCGCCTGGCCCTCGTCGCCGAAGTCGACGAATGCCTGGAAGCCGCCCAGCGGCTCGCCGCCTTCGCCCGTTCCCTCGCCCTCTGATCACCGCATCACCATGACCAACCAGCTCCAATCCACCATCGAACTCGCCTGGGAAGCCCGCGCGTCCATCACCGCCGACAACAGCCCCGAGGTCCGCGCCGCCGTCGACACGGTGCTCGCCGACCTGAACAACGGCAAGCTGCGCGTCGCCGAGCGCCAGGGCGTGGGCCAGTGGACCGTCAACCAGTGGGTCAAGAAGGCCGTGCTGCTGTCGTTCCGCCTGAACGACAACAAGCTCATCGAGGCCGGCGGCCTGAGCTTCTTCGACAAGGTCAAGCCGAAGTTCGCGGACATGGACGAGGCCGAGATCCGCGCCACCGGCGTGCGCGTGGTGCCCCCGGCCGTGGCCCGCCACGGCTCGTACCTCGCGAAGAACGTCATCCTGATGCCGTCCTACGTGAACATCGGCGCCTACGTCGACGAAGGCACCATGGTCGACACGTGGGCCACCGTCGGCTCGTGCGCCCAGATCGGCAAGAACGTGCACCTTTCGGGCGGCGTCGGCATCGGCGGCGTGCTGGAGCCGCTGCAGGCCAACCCCACCATCATCGAGGACAACTGCTTCATCGGCGCCCGTTCCGAGATCGTCGAAGGCGTGATCGTCGAGGAGAACTCGGTGATCTCGATGGGTGTGTTCATCGGCCAGAGCACCAAGATCTACGACCGTGCCACCGGCGAAGTCACGTACGGCCGCGTGCCGGCGGGTTCGGTCGTCGTGGCCGGCAGCCTGCCGAGCGCCGACGGCAAGTACAGTCTGTACTGCGCGGTGATCGTCAAGCGCGTCGACGCGCAGACCCGCTCGAAGACCAGCATCAACGACCTGCTCCGCGCCTGACGCGCGGCGTGGCGCCGCCCGGGGAGCGGCGCCGCGGTTTCCCCAACCCGCCGGGCCCGCGCCCGGTGGTTCCGACCAGCCCGAGAAGATCTGAAACGAGGACAGCGATGGCAGCGACGAATGGCGGCAACATGGAGCGGGTGCTCCGCCTGATGGCGGAGAAACACGCCTCCGACGTGTACCTCTCGGCCAACACGCCGATCCTCATCAAGATCAACGGGCAGATCCTGCAGCTGAGCGACCAGCCGCTGAGCCCCGCGCAACCGCGCCAGCTGCTCGCCGAACTGCTGACCCCCACGCAGCTCGAAGACCTGGAAGACACCGGCGAGCTCAACATCGGCATCGGCCTGTCCGGTGTCGGCACGTTCCGCCTGAGCGCGTTCCGCCAGCGCGGCTCCATCGCCGCGGTGTTCCGGCACATCCCGCACGACATCCCGGCCCTGGGCAGCCTGAACCTGCCGCCCGTGCTGAACACGCTGGTGCTCGAGAAGCGCGGCCTGATCCTGCTCGTGGGCGCCACCGGCACCGGCAAGAGCACCACGCTCGCCGCGATGCTCGAGCAGCGCAACCAGCAGATGGCCGGCCACATCCTCACCATCGAGGACCCGATGGAGTTCGTGTTCACGAACAAGCGCTCGATGGTCAACCAGCGCGAGGTGGGCCGCGACACGCAATCCCTGCAGGTCGCGCTGAAGAACGCGCTGCGCCAGGCCCCCGACTGCATCTACATCGGCGAAATCCGCGACCGCGAGACCATGACCGCGGCCATCTCGTACTCGCTGTCGGGCCACCTCGTGCTGTCCACGCTGCACGCGAACAACAGCTACCACGCGCTCGGCCGGATCCTGTCGTTCTACTCGCCCGAGTCGCGTCCCGCGCTGCTGGCCGACCTGGCCTCGGGCCTGAAGGCCATCGTGTCGCAGCGCCTCGTGCGGGCGTCCGCCGGCGGCCGCATGCCGGCCGTCGAGGTGCTGCTGAACACCAAGCTCGTCGCCGAGTTCATCGAGAAGGGCGACTTCGGCGGTGTCAAGGAGTCGATGGAGAAGTCCCTCGCCGAAGGCTCGCAGACCTTCGAGGCCGAACTCGCCCGCCTGATCGGCGAAGGGTTCATCACGCGCGACGAAGGCCTCGCGTTCGCCGACTCGCCCACCAACCTGATGTGGCGCCTCGCGAACGACATGGAGCCGGTCTCGCGCCAGGCCCCGAAGAAGGAAGAGCCCGACGCCGACCAGCCCACGTTCACCGAGATCACGCTCGACGTGCCGGCCGACGAGGGCCGCGCGAGCGGCTTCGCCACGCGCTTCTGATTCCCTTTTTCCCTCTCCGCAGTCCCTCCCGATGTCCGCCACGCTGGAACTCACCGAAGCCCTGCTCGCCCGCGCCTCCGTCACGCCGGACGACGCCGGCTGCCAGGCCCTGATCGCCGACCGCCTGCGTCCGCTCGGGTTCACGTGCGAGACGGTCGAGAGCGGCCCCGACACCTTCCGCGTGACGAACCTGTGGGCCGTGCGCCGCGGCGCCCCCGGCAAGAAGCTGCTGATGTTCGCGGGCCACACCGACGTGGTGCCCACCGGCCCGCTCGCGCAGTGGTCCAGCGACCCCTTCGTGCCCACGCACCGCGGCGGCAAGCTGTACGCCCGCGGGGCGGCCGACATGAAAACGTCCATCGCCGCGATGGTGGTGGCCATCGAGGAGTTCGTCGCGGCCCGTGGCGACACCTGCGGCAGCATCGCGCTGCTGATCACCAGCGACGAGGAAGGCCCCGCCACCGACGGCACCGTCAAGCTGGTCGAACTGCTGCGCGAGCGCGGCGAACGCATCGACTACTGCATCGTGGGCGAACCCACGTCGGTCAACACGCTCGGCGACGTCATCAAGAACGGCCGGCGCGGTTCGCTGTCGGGCAAACTCACGGTCAAGGGCATCCAGGGCCACATCGCCTACCCGCAGCTCGCGAAGAACCCGATCCACCTCGCCGCGCCCGCGCTCGCCGAACTGGCCTCATTCGACTGGGACGCCGGCAACACCTACTTCCCCGCCACCAGCTGGCAGTGCTCCAACATCCACGCGGGCACCGGCGCCACCAACGTGATCCCCGGCGAGCTGGTCGTTGACTTCAACTTCCGCTTCTCCACCGAGTCCACGCCCGAGTCGCTGAAGGCCCGCGTGGTCGAGGTGCTCGACCGCCACGGCCTCGACCACCACATCGCGTGGACCCTCGGCGGCGAACCGTTCCTCACGCCCGTGGGCGACCTGAGCGACGCGATGACCGAGGCCATCCGCGCCGAGACGGGCTACAGCCCCGAGCTGTCCACCACCGGCGGCACGTCCGACGGCCGGTTCATCGCGAAGATCTGCCCGCAGGTCGTCGAGTTCGGCCCCATCAACGAAACCATCCACAAGATCGACGAACACGTCGACGTCGCAAGCATCGATCCGCTGAAGAACATCTACCGGCGGACCCTGGAGAACCTGCTGTCATGACCCTGATCGACTTCATCACCGCGCAAAGCGCCCGCCTGAAAGAGGCGGGCGTTTCGTTTGGGCACGGCACCACCAACGCCTTCGACGAGGCCGCCTGGCTCGTCACGTGGGCGCTGGGCATGCCGCTCGACGCCCTGGAAACCCAGGCCCAGCGCAACATCACGCCCGAAGAGTTCACGAAGGCCGACGACATCATCGCCCGCCGCATCGACTCGCGCCTGCCCGCCGCCTACATGACGAAACAGGCCTGGCTGCAGAACGTGCCGTTCTACGTGGACCAGCGCACCATCATCCCGCGCAGCTTCATCGCCGAACTGCTGGCCGACGGCGAAGGCGACGGCACGCTCGACGCGTGGCTGTCCGACAAGACGCATGCCGTGCTCGACCTGTGCACCGGCAACGGCAGCCTCGCCGTGATCGCCGCCATGGCCTATCCCGAGATCACGGTGGATGCCACCGACATCTCCGACGAGGCGCTGGCCGTGGCCCGCATCAACGTCGACCAGCACAAGCTCGGCAAGCGCATCACCCTCTTCAAGGGCGACCTGTTCGAGAAGGTGCGCGGCCCGTACGACCTGATCGTGTGCAACCCGCCGTACGTCAACGCCGACAGCATGGCCCACCTGCCCGACGAGTACCGCAAGGAGCCGGCCCTCGCGCTGGCCGGCGGCGATGACGGCATGGACCTCGTGCGCCGCATCCTGAAAGACGCGCCCGCGTACATGACCCGCGACGCCGTGCTCGTGCTCGAGATCGGCAACGAACGCGAGCATTTCGAGGCCGCGTTCCCGCGCCTCGAGGTGGCGTGGCTGGAAGCCAGCGCGGGCGCCGACCAGGTGCTGCTGGTCACGCGCGAGAGCCTGCTGCGGGCCGCCAGGAAGTAGGTCACTTCCCCTTCGCCGGCCCGGGCGCCGGCATGCCGCGGTACTTCCGCACCGACGCGGCGGTGGACGCGCCGTAGCGCGCGGTGCCCGCCTCGCCCGCGTCGCGCGTCGCCTGGTCGATGGCGGCGAGGGCCTCCTGCAGGGGCCCGACGAAGTCGGTGGTCTCGTCCGAGGACGGGACGGCCTCGCCCTCGAGCGCGCGTTGCACGTCCTGGCTGAACGATGTCGATTGCCGTGAGCCCATGGCGCGTCTCCCTCCGGTGGCGTGCCGCATGAGGCGGCCGGTCAGGCCAGTCTAGGCAGACCGCCCCGGCGCGCCCATCCTCAAGCTTGGCGATGGACCGGGGTATCCCCTCCCCCCTTCCGCGGGACATGCCGCGCGCGGCCCCGGTGATACATTTTCGCGGGACAAGGGGAGAGACAACAATGAACGAACTTCACGCGGCCAAGCCGCGCGCCGAGTCGTCGCCCGTGCGCTTCACCGCCTCGGGCAGCGAGTATTTCCGCATCTGGATCGCCAACCTGCTGCTGACGCTGCTGACCCTCGGGCTGTACCACCCGTGGGCGAGGGTGCGCAAGCTGCGCTACTTCTATGGCAACACCTGGGTCGGCGACCACGCCTTCGACTTCCACGGCGACCCGTGGCGCATGCTGCGCGGCATGCTGCTGGTCGGCCTGATGTTCGTCCTCTATGGCGTCGCCGGGAGGTTCTCGCCCACGGCCGGCCTCGTGACGTTGCTGATCGTGTCGGCCGTGTCGCCCGCACTGTTCCTCGCGTCGCTGCGCTTCCGCATGGCCAACACGAGCTGGCGCGGCCTGCGCTTCCATTTCCGCGGCAGCATGGCCGGCGCCTACCGGGCCCTGCTGCCCGCCATCGTGCCCGCGGTGCTGGTGCTCGGCTTCACGCTGTTGATCCCCGAGGTGGCCGGCGACACCAACGCACTGGCAGCCGCCCAGGTGGAGGAAACCCAGGCGCCGTCGCAGGCCGAGGAAGCCCGGGGCGACGAGGCGTCCGGCGATGCCACGGAGCCGGAAGACCGCGAGACCGCCGGCGGCCCCGTGGCCACCCGCAAGCCCGTGGCGGCCCCGCCCGAATGGGCCGTGGCCTCCATGGGCATCGCCGTGCTCGCCACCCTCGCGCTGATGCCGTGGGTCCTCTGGGGCATCAAGCGCTACCAGCACGGCCACTACGCCCTCGGCGAAGTGCAGACCCGCCTGAAGAGCTCCCCCTTCCAGTTCTACCTGCTGTTCCTGAAGTCCGCCGGCGTGTCCATCCTGGCCACGGTGGTGCTCGCCGTCCTGGTCGTCGCGCTCGCCGCCATCCTGGGGGTCGCCACCCTCTTCAGCGGCGGCCGTGGCCTGGGCGCCGGGTCGGTGGTCACGATCATCACCTTCGTGGTGGTGGGCTCGGCCGGCTACCTCGCCCTGATCCTCGTCAGCAACACCTACCTCGCCTCGCGCCTGCAGAACCTCGTCTGGAACGACACGCGCAGCCCCGAGTTGCAGTTCCGCAGCGAACTGAAGCTGCTGCCCCTGATGGGCCTGACGCTGAAGAACTGGCTGCTGATCGTGCTCACGCTGGGCTTCTACTGGCCCTTCGCGGCCGTGGCCTCGGCGCGGCTGAAGCTGGAGTCGGTCACCGTGCACACGCGCGGTCCGCTCGACGACCTGACGGCGCGTGCACGCCGGACCGGTGCCGCCGACGCGTCGGGTGACGCCGCCGGCGAGCTGTTCGGGTTCGACGTGGGCCTCTGACCCGCACGGCGAATGACGGCGTCCCCCGACCGGCTGGCAGCCCGCTACTTCGACGGCACGTCCGCGCGCGGACGCGAGGCCGAGGTCTGGATCGACGGTGACCGGCTCCGCATCGATGCGGGCGACGACACCCCCGACGCCATCCCGATGCGCCACGTGCAGTGGCCCGAACGTCAGCGCCACGGCGCGCGCCAGGCTCACCTGCGCGACGGCGGCGCGCTGCACTTCGGCAACCCGCTCGCGTTCGACCACTGGGCCCGGCGCAACGGCCTGGGCGAGTCGTGGGTGGTCAAGGCACAGCAGAGCTGGCGCTGGACCGCCTGGGCCACGCTCACACTGCTCGTGCTGTGCGGCGTGGTGTACGCCTGGGGCCTGCCGCTGGGCACCCGCGCCGTGCTGGCCTTCGTGCCGCACACCTTCGACAAGGAGCTCGGTGACCTGGTGATGCGGTCGGTTCAGTCCGAGGGCTGGCTGCAGCCCACCGAGCTGCCCGCCGACCAGCAGCAGCGCCTGCGCGCCGCGTGGGCGAAGGCGGCCCGGAAGGCGGGCCCGTCGGTCGCGCCCATCGACCTGCACTTCAACAAGAGCAAGATGGGGCCCAACGCGTTCGCGCTGCCCGGGGGCCACGTGGTGCTGACCGACGAGATGGTGAAACTCGTCGACGGCCACGAGGACATGGTGGTGGGCGTGCTCGCGCACGAGGCCGCCCACGTGCAGCACCGCCACGGCATGCGCACGCTGGTGCAGGCCACGCTGCTCGGCACCGCCACCAGCATCGCCTTCGGCGACTTCAGCAGCCTGTTCGCCGCGGCGCCCGCGCTGCTGGGCCAGCTCGGCTACTCCCGCGACCACGAGCGCGAGGCCGACGGCGAGGCCATCGCGCTGCTGCAGGCCAACGGCATCCCGCCGTCGGTGATGGCCACGATGTTCGAGCGGCTGCGCGACCACCAGCGCGAGGCGGGTCTGCCCTCGCTGCCGATCGCGTTGGGCAGCCACCCGCCGGACGAGGAGCGCATCGCGCGGTTCCGCGACGCGCCCGCCCGCTGAGCGGACTCAGGCCTTGCGCATCCGACCGGCGTCGATCACGGCCTTCGCGAACGCCTCCGGCGCCTCCTGCGGCAGGTTGTGCCCGATGCCGCCGCCGAGGTTGCGGTGCTCGTACGGGCCCGCGAACTTCGCGGCATAGGCCGCGGGCGGCAGGTGGGGTGCCCCATTGGCGTCACCCTCCAGCGTGATCGCCGGCACGCGGACCGGCGGGGTCGTGCCCAGCTTGGCCTCCAGCGCGTCGTAGCGGGACTCGCCGTCGGCGAGGCTCAGGCGCCAGCGGTAGTTGTGCACCACGATCGCCACGTGGTCCGGGTTCTCGAACGCCGCGGCCGAGCGCTGGAAGGTGGCCTCGTCGAAGCGCCACTGCGGCGAGGCCTGCTGCCAGATCAGCCGCGAGAAGTCGACGCGGTACTTGTCGTAGCCGAGGCGGCCGCGTTCGGTGCTCAGGTAGAACTGGTACCACCACGACAGCTCGCCCTGCGGCGTCAGCGGCTGGCGGCCGGCGTCGCGGTTGCCCAGCAGGTAGCCGCTGACGGACACGAGCGCCTCCACCCGCTCCGGCCACAGCACGGCCACGGCGCAGGCCGTGCGCGCGCCCCAGTCGCAGCCGGCCACGATGGCGCGCCGGATGCCGAGCGCGTCCATCAGCGAGACGATGTCCTGCGCCACCGCGGCCGGCTGGCCCGTGCGCACCGTGTCGTTCGAGAGGAAGCGCGTGCTGCCGTAGCCGCGCAGGAACGGCACGATCACGCGGTAGCCCGCGCGGGCCAGGATCGGGGCCACGTCGACGTACGTGTGGATGTCGTACGGCCAGCCGTGCAGCAGGACCACCGGCGGGCCGTCGGCCGGGCCGGCCTCGGCATAGCCGACGTTCAGCACACCCGCGTCGATCTGCTTGATGGTGCCGAAGCCCGAGGCGGCGGCCGCGTGGGAGACGGAGGGCGCCAGCAGGTTCAGCGCGGAGACGGGGGCGGCGGCGAACGTGGCGGCGGCGGCGAGGAAACCGCGGCGGCGGGGTTGGAGGTCCTGGGTCATGACGGTGCCTTTTTCGGGGGGTTGGGAGGCCGCCGGTTGCGTCCTCCGATGCCATCCAGTAGACCGCCGCGACGTATCCCCGGTGTGTTCGGAAAGGCCCGTTTTGAATGCCCGTGTGCCCGGAACGCGTCCGGATACACGAGCGTACAAACTCAGTCGCCGCCCGGCGCCACGAGCGTCGAGAACACGTACCCCTCGCTGCGCACCGTCTTGATGAACTTCGGCTCCCGCGCGTCGTCGCGCAGGCGCTGGCGCAGCCGGCTCACCAGCAGGTCGATGGACCGCTCGAACAGCTCGGCCTCTCGGCCCTGCGTGAGGCTCAGCAACTGGTCACGGTTGAGCACCTTCTGCGGGTGGTCGAGGAACACGCGCAGCAGCCGGTATTCCGCGCCGCTCAGCGGCACCACGACGCCCTCGGTGTCCACGAGGTGCCGGGCGACGGTGTCGAGCTGCCACTCGCCGAAGACCAGGCGCGAGGCTTCCTCGGCGACGCGCATGTTGGGCGGCAGCATGCGGGTGCGGCGCAGCACCGAGCGGATGCGGGCCAGCAGCTCGCGCGGGGCGAAGGGCTTGGAGAGGTAGTCGTCGGCGCCCATCTCGAGGCCGAGGATGCGGTCCGGTTCCTCGCTGCGCGCCGTCAGCATCACGATGGGGATGGCCTTGTGCTTGCCCGCGCGCAGGTCGCGGCACAGCGACAGGCCGTCCTCGCCCGGCATCATCAGGTCGAGGATGATCAGGTCGAACGGCCCGGATTCCTCCAGCGCCACGCGCATGTGGCGCCCCGTGGGCGCCGTGGCCACGCGCATGCCGTTCTTCACCAGGTACGTGCTCAGCAGCTCGCGGATCTCGCGGTCGTCGTCGACGATCAGGATGTGGTCGCCCATCTCGGAAAACATCGTGTACTCCTCGTTCGGAGACGGAGGTTAGCCGAAGGTGAACGCGTACGCTCGCACACCCGGGTCCAGGAACTCGATCTCGAACAGCCGGTCGGTGCCGGACGAGCGCTGGCGCACGAGCTGGTACAGGCGCTGCGCGTCCACCTGGCCGAAGCCCTCGGCATCGGTGTCGCTGCCGTGGTCGTCCTTCGGTGCCATGCCGTCCACGCGCACGCGGAAGCGCACCGGGCGGCCGTCCACCGTGGGGCCGAGCACGAGGTGCAGGTCGCGCGCGCGGAAGCGGTAGGCGATGCGGCCGCCCTTCTGGTCGGACTGGGCGTACTCGCCGGCCACGTTCCACGTCCCGCCGAGGGTCCACTGGTTCGTGCGCAGCGACGTCGCGGGCACATAGGTCTCGGCCCGGCCGGCCCGCAGCCGGCCTTCCGCCGCGGTGAAGCCCTGGGCGCGGTCGGATCCCACGTAGGTCTCGCCGGACTCGGCCGGCACCGGCGCCGGCGCGGCCTGGGTGCCGGCGCCCTGCGGCGACACGAGGTCGTCGGGCACGCCGGTGCGACCCGCCTCGCGCAGCAGCTGCTGGATCATGCGTTCGGCCTTGTCGTAGCGGCCTTCGCCGAGCTGCTGGCCGCGGATCTGCCCCTTCGCATCGACGAAGTACAGCGTGGGCCAGGCGCGGGTGCCGAAGGCCTGCCACAGCGCGAAGTTGCTGTCGACCGCCACCGGGTAGTCGATCTTCAGGTCGCGCGTGGCCCGCAGCACGTTGCCCGGGTTGCGCTCGAAGTCGAACTCGGGCGTGTGCACGCCGAGCACGACGAGGCCGTGCTCGCGGTACTTCTGCGCCCAGGCGCGCACGTGCGGCAGCGTGCGCAGGCAGTTGATGCACGAGTAGGTCCAGAAGTCCACGAGCACGACCTTGCCGCGCAGGCTGTCGGTGGTCAGCGCGGGCGAATTGATCCACGCCGTGGCGCCGTCGAGCGGCGGCATCGTGGCCGTGGGGGCCACGGAACCGCCGAAGCCGAAGTCACCGGCGGAGGCGAGGCGCATCGCGGCGCCGATGGCGAACGCCGCGGCCATCGCCACGGCGACGGCACGGAGCAGGAAGGCGCGCGCACGCGCCGCGGTGGTCTGGGACACCATGGTCGGGTTCCTCTCGAAAAGAAGTTGGGAGGTCAGGCGGTGGGCAGCTCGACCCGGACCTCGAGGCCGCCTTGAGGGCGGTTGTGCAGCGACAGGCGTGCGCCGATGGCCGTCGCCAGCTGGTGGGCGATCGACAGCCCGAGCCCGGTGCCCCCCGTGTCGCGGTTGCGCGAGCCCTCGACGCGATGGAAGGGCTTGAGCACCGCGTCGAGCTGGTCGGGCGGGATGCCCGGGCCGTGGTCGATCACCGAGATCACGACGTGGTCCGACGCCACCTCGACCTTCACCTGCGCGTCGCCGGCGTACTTCAGCGCGTTGTCGACGAGGTTGCCCACCACCCGCCGCAACGCCTGGGGCCGCGTCGTCACGGGGGCGCCGGCCCGGCCTTCCAGGGTCACCGGGTGGCCGGTGTCCTGGTAGTCGCCGACCATCGAGTCGAGCAGCGCGTCCAGGTCGAGCCGGCGGGCCGGCTCGGTCTCGCCGTGAAGCGTGCGCGCGTACGTCACGCCTTCCTTCACGAGCGCCTGCATCGCGTCGAGGTCCTGTTGCAGCTTGTCGCGCGCGGCCTCGTCGTCCATCAGCTCGGTGCGCAGGCGCATGCGGGTGATGGGGGTCTGCAGGTCGTGCGAGATGGCGGCGAGGATTTCGACGCGTTCGTCCATGTAGCCGGCGATGCGCTGCTGCATCGCGTTGAACGCCTTCGCGGCGCGCGCGACCTCGGTGGGGCCCTGCTCCGCCAGCACCTGGCGCTTGAGGTCCGGCCCGAGCCGGTCGGCCGCCGACGCGAGGTCGGCGAGCGGCCGGGTCACGAGCCGCACCGCGGCCCAGCCGCAGGCCGCGAGCACGACGAGTTGCAGCGCGAGCGCCCACAGCACCCAGTCCGAGACGGGCATGGGCACGCGGCGGGCCTGCACGACGAGGTCGCTCCCGTCGTCCAGGCGCACGAGCATCCGCACCGTCTCGTGGGCCGAGGGCACCTGCGCCACGCGCGTGACCGGGTACGGCCGCAGCGCGTTCTCGATGGCCTCGGTGAAGCCGCGCAGCACCGGCGAGGCCGGCGGCTCGCCGTCGACCCAGCCTTCCAGCACGAAGCGGTAGTTGGGCCGCGCGAGGCGGTCGAGCCAGCCGGCCCGTTCCGGCGCCGGCAGGCGGTTCAGGATGGCCACGGAACTCGCGATGTCCAGCTCGACGCCCGTCATCATCAGCTCGCGCAGCGCCTGTCCCCGCTCGTGGCGGATCGAGGCGAACGCGAGCAATTGCGCCACCGCCAGGCCCACCACGATGACGAGGGTGACTCGGGCGAACAGCGTGCGGGGCATCAGGCGGGACAGCATCGGGGCTCCGGGGGCGAGGTCAGGCGAGCGTGATCGACACGTCGATGTTGCCGCGCGAGGCCTTCGAGTACGGGCAGGTCTCGTGGGCGGTGTCGACGATGGCGTGCGCCACGGCGCGGTCGAGGCCGGGCAGGCTCACCCGCAGGCGGGCCTGCAGGAAGTAGCCGCCCGCGCCGGTGCCCAGGTCGACCTCGGCGTCCACCGCCGTGTCGGCCGGCAGCGCCACGTGGCGGGCCTTGGCGGCCAGGCCCATCGCGCCGATGAAACACGCCGACCAGCCGGCCGCGAAGAGCTGCTCGGGGTTCGTGCCCGAACCGGGCGCGCCCGGGGGCGTGAGGGCCAGGTTCAGGCGGCCGTCGTCGCTGCGGGATTCGCCGCTGCGGCCGCCGGTGGTGTGGGTCTTGCCGGTGTAGAGGACTTGCTGGATGCGGGGCATGAAAGGCTCCTGTGGGTGGGTGACGGGGCGGATGATCGTCCCGTCACCCCCGCCGCGGGGGCCTTCCGATGGCACTGTGTACCTGCCCGGGCAAGTCGACACAGTACGTTACTTTGCCGGGGCCGTGGCGACCAGCGCCGCGGCGAAATCGGCCTGCAGGTCGGCGTAGTCCTCGATGCCCACCGACAGGCGGATCAGCGATTCGGCGATGCCCATCGACTGGCGCCGCGCCTGGCCCATCTCGAAGAAGATGGTGTGGGCGACGGGGATGGCCAGCGTGCGGTTGTCGCCCAGGTGGCTCGACTTGATGATGACCTTCAGGGCGTCGAGGAACGCGAACAGGTCACGGCCCTCGTCCACCTCGAAGCTCAGCAGCGCGCCGAAGTGGCGGAACAGCCCCTTCGCCCGCTGGTGCTGCGGGTGCCCCGGCAGGCCCGGGTAGTGCACCGCCTTCACGCCCGGCTGCGCCTGCAGCCAGGTGGCCAGGCGCAGCGCGTTGTCGCAGGCGCGGTCCAGGCGCAGTGCCAGGGTCTCGGCGCCCGTGGCGATGCGGTGGGCGTTTTCACCGGAGAGCGTGCCGCCCGTGTCGCGCAGGCCCTTCTTGCGCACCTGCAGCAGCCCCCAGCCGGCCGGCGGGCCCTTCTTGTACGAGTCGTGGATGTTGGGGTACTTCGTCCAGTCGTACGTGCCCGTGTCCGTCACGGCGCCACCCAGCGCATTGCCGTGCCCGCTGATCGACTTCGTCAGCGAGTTGACCGAGAGGCCGGCACCCACGGCGCCCGGGCGGAACAGGTACGGCGTGGTCATCGTGTTGTCGACCACGAACAGCAGGCCGCGCTCGGCACAGAGGCGGCCGATGCCCTCCAGGTCGGCCACCTGGGTGCGCGGGTTGGCGATGGTTTCGGTGAAGACGATGCGGGTTTCCGGGCGGATCGCCCGGGCGACCTCGGCCGCGTCGGTGGCGTCCACCATCGTCACCTCGCAGCCGATGGCCTCGAGCTGCTGCATCAGGCTGTTGGAGTTGCCGAACAGGAACTGGCTGGAGACGACGTGGTCGCCCCGGCGCAGCAGCGACCAGAACACCGCGGCGATGCCGGCCATGCCGCTGCTGAACGACACGGTGCCCGTGCCCTCCTCCATCATCGTGATCTTGCGCTCGACGGCGCCGAGCGTCGGGCTGCCCTGGCGGCCGTAGACGTGGCCGCTGCGTTCGCCCTGGAACACGGCGACGAGGTCGCGGGCGTTGTCGTAGCCGAAGGCCACGGCGGTGTGGATCGGCTCGTGGGTGGCACCATGCTCCACGCCCTTGAAATGGTCGGCGTGCAGCAGGCGGGTGGTGAGGCCGAGGGTCATCGAAAGTCTCCTGGAAAGCGTCGTCGGCGAGAATCGCGGTCTGTCGATTCGATTTCACCATGATTGTCCTCAAGAACATCACGCTGCGCCGCGGCACCAAGGTCGTGCTGCAGGATGCCAGCGTCACGCTGCAACCCGGCGAGAAGGTCGGCCTGATCGGCCGCAACGGCGCCGGCAAGTCGTCGCTGTTTTCGCTGCTGGCGCAGCGCCTGCAATCCGACGCGGGCGACGTGTCCATCCCGCCGCGCTGGCGCATGGCCGAGGTCGCCCAGTCGATGCCCGAGACCGACCAGCCCGCCACCGACTTCGTGCTGGAGGGCGACACCCGCCTGATGGAGGCCAACGCGGCCCTGGCGGCGGCCGAGGCGGCCGACGACGGCAACGCCATGGCCGAGGCCCACCAGGCCATCGCCGAGGCGGGTGGCTTCGAGGCGCGCCCGAAGGCGCAGGCGCTGCTGATGGGCCTCGGGTTCCGCATCGACCAGGTGGACGACCCGGTGAACAGCTTCTCGGGCGGCTGGCGCATGCGCCTGCAACTGGCCCGCGCGCTGATGTGCCCGGCCGACCTGATGCTGCTCGACGAACCCACGAACCACCTGGACCTGGACGCCCTCGTCTGGCTGGAAGCGTGGCTGCAGCGGTACGAAGGCACGATGATCGTCATCAGCCACGACCGCGAGTTCCTCGACGCCATCACCAAGGTCACGGTGCACCTCGACGAGGCGCGCCTGACCCGCTACACCGGCAACTACACGGCGTTCGAGGAGATGCGCGCCGAGCGGCTGGTGCAGGCCCAGGCCAACTACGCGAAGCAGCAGGAGCGCATGGCGCACCTGCAGAAGTTCATCGACCGCTTCAAGGCCAAGGCCAGCAAGGCCAAGCAGGCGCAGAGCCGCGTGAAGGCGCTGGCCCGCATGGAAAAGCTGGGGCCGGTGCTCACGAGCAGCGACTTCCAGTTCGAGTTCCGCGAGCCCGTGAGCCTGCCGAACCCGATGCTCGCGTTCTCGATGATGACCTGCGGCTACGACGGCGTGCCCATCGTGCACGACATCAACCGCTCGGTGCTGGCCGGCCAGCGCATCGGCATCCTCGGTGCGAACGGCCAGGGCAAGTCCACGCTCGTGAAGACCATCGCGAAGGACATCCCGCTGATCTCGGGCGAGGTCACCGAAGGCAAGGGCCTGTCGATCGGCTACTTCGCGCAGCAGGAGCTCGACGTGCTGCAGCTCGACGACGGCCCGCTGATGCACATGGTGCGCCTCGCGCGCGACGTGGGTCCGCCGGGGCGCGAGCAGGAACTGCGCGACTTCCTCGGCTCGTTCCGCTTCGTGGGCGACATGGTCACGCAATCCGTCGGTTCGCTCAGCGGCGGCGAGAAGGCGCGCCTGGTGCTCGCGATGCTGGTGTGGCAGCGCCCCAACCTGCTGCTGATGGACGAGCCGACCAACCACCTGGACCTCACCACCCGCGAGGCGCTGAGCATGGCGCTCAACGAGTTCGAGGGCACCGTGATGCTGGTGAGCCACGACCGCGCGCTGCTGCGCGAGGTGTGCGATGAGTTCTGGCTCGTGAGCGGCGGCGAGGTCAAGCCCTTCGACGGCGACCTCGACGACTACCAGAAGTGGTTGCTCGAGACCTCCCGCGAGATGGCCAAGGCCGCGCGCGAGGCCGGCTCGGCGAAGGTCAAGGCGCAGAAGGCCGCGGCCTCGGCCGGCAAGGACGACCGCAAGGCGAGCGCCCAGCAGCGCCAGAAGGCCGCCGACCAGGCCAAGCCGCTCAAGACCGAACTGGCCCAGGTGGAGCGCCGCATCGAGACGCTCTCGCAGGAGAAGGCCAACATCGAGGCGGCCGCGGCCGGGGCCGGCGTGAGCCCGGCGCAGCGCGTCGAACAGGGCAAGCGGCTCAAGCAGATCGACGTCGACACCGCCGCGGCCGAGTCGCGGTGGCTGGAGCTGACCGAGGCGCTGGACGCGCTCTCGCCCCCCTGATCACCCGAGGCGGAACGAACTCACCGCGGCCACCAGCCGGTCCGCCTGCTGCCGCAGGCTGTCGGCCGCCGCGGCCGATTCCTCCACCAGCGCGGCGTTCTGCTGCGTGACCTGGTCGAGTTCGGCGACAGCGTCGCTCACATGGCCGATGCCGGCGGTCTGCTCGACCGTGGCGTGGCCGATGCCGGCGATCAGGTCGCTCACGCGGCGCACCTGGGCCACGATGTCGGTCATCGTGTGGCCCGCGTCGCCCACGAGGCGTGTGCCCTCCTCCACCTTCTCGACGCTCGCGCCGATCAGTGCCTTGATCTCCCGGGCGGCCTCCGCGCTGCGTTGCGCGAGCGACCGCACCTCGCCGGCCACCACGGCGAAGCCGCGGCCCTGCTCACCCGCCCGGGCCGCTTCCACGGCCGCGTTCAGCGCGAGGATGTTCGTCTGGAAGGCGATGCCGTCGATGACCCCGATGATGTCGCCGATGCGGCGCGAACGGCTGGCGATGTCGTCCATCGTGGCCACCACCTGCGCCATCACCTCGCCGCCGCGCGACGCGACCGAACTCGCCGAGCCGGCGAGGTCGGCGGCCGCCTTCGCGTTGTCCGCGTTCGCGCGCACCGTCTCGGCGATCTGGTGCATCGACGCGGCGGTGCGCTGCAGGTTGGCCGCCTGCTCCTCGGTGCGCTGGCTCAGGTCCGCATTGCCGGCGGCGATCTGGTCGGAGCCCGTGGCGATCGAGTCGCTCGACGCCTTGATGCTGTGCACCACCCCGGCCAGCTGCTGCATCGACGTGCCGAGCGCGCCCGCGAGGCGGCCGATCTCGTCCTGCGTGCCCACGCGCACGGCGAACGACAGGTCGCCGCGGGCCAGGGCCTCCGTGGCGGCCAGCGCGTCCTTCACGGCGCCCGACGTGGTGCGGGTGATCGTGACGACGATCCACAGCACCCCGAGCGCGCCCAGCGCGAGGCCGGTGGCGAGCAGCGCCAGCGTCGTGCGCGCCCGGCGGGCCTCGCCGTCGAGCGAGGCCTGCAGGCGTTCGAAGGCCACGCCGCCCAGCGCGAACTGGGCGTCGATGTGGCCGGTCATGGCCTTGAAGTAGTCGCCCGAGGCCATCGGCGTGGCCCCCGACGACACCACCTCGCTCTCGGCGAGCTGCGCGGCCGCACCGGCGGCGCGCGTGGCGTCGGCGATGGCCGCGGCCAGTGCCTCGTCGTGCGGCCGGGCGTCGCCGGCCTTGTCGAAGGCGATCTGCACCCGACGGGTGCGCTTGCGCACCTGATCGAGCAGCGCGGTGAGCGGCTGGCGCTCGTCCGCATCCACCGACCCGCCCGCCAGCAGCGCCGCGCCCCGCGCACGCGCCTGGCCCATCAGTTCGGACAGCTCGGGCAGTTCCGCGAGCACGGCCACGTTGAGGAAGTGCACGCCCGGATCCGGGTTCAACGACAGCGTGGACACGTCGGCGAGGTCGCCCAGCAGCGTGAGCGCCTCGGCGACGAGCGCGGTGTGCCGCGCGAAACTCTGGGCGGGGCTCACCTTCCCGCCGTCCACGTCGCCCGCCAGCGTCTGCCAGCCGATCTGCAGCGCGTCGCGGCGCTCGCCGAGGCGCTGCGTGCCATACGGCTTCGTCGACTCGAGCACCTGCTTCAGCGCCTCGCCCACGGCCTTCTGTTTCTCGGCGCGGGCCGCCCCCTTGGCCGTGTCGCCACCCAGCACCGACGCGGTGAGGCCGCGGTGCTGCTGCGTCAGCTGCACGAGCCTGAGCACGTCGGCGGCCGGGCCCATGCCCGCCTGCTGCTGCTCGATCGCGCGGAGCCGCGCGACGTTCGTCGCGACAACCATCGCCGTCGGCGGCGCCACCATGGCCACGGCCAGCCCGCCCAGCACGGCGAACTTCTGCCACATCTTCAGCTTCCCCACCCACCGCTTCATCACGTCCACCCTTGCTCCACTCGAAGGAATTTTCATGGTGGGTTTCGACGCACGCGGCATGCCAGTGCAGCCCCGCGAGCGTGACGGATCACCGCATGCGCGAAAGGGTTTTAAAGATCGAACGATTACATCGCTCACGATTCAATTTACAGTCCACCCCATGGATGCCACACCGATCCCCACCCCGACGACCGACGCCGACCGCTGGCTCGAGCTGGACCGCCAGCTGTGCTTCGCGCTGTACTCGACGTCGCTCGCGATGACGAAGCGGTACAAGCCGCTGCTCGCGCCGCTCGGGGTGACGTACCCGCAGTACCTCGTGCTGCTCGTGCTGTGGCAGCACCGCGAACTGGGCGTGGCCGAACTCGGCGAGCGCCTGTTCCTCGACTTCGGCACGCTGAGCCCGCTGCTCAAGCGCATGGAGGCCTCGGGCTGGCTGGTGCGCACCCGCGACACCCGCGACGAACGCCGCGTGCGCGTGCGCCTCACCGAGTCCGGCGAGGCGCTGCGCCAGACGGCACGCACCGTGCCGCCGCAGCTGGCCGACGCGATGCAGTGCCACCTCGACGAGATCACGTCCCTCACCCAACGCCTCCAGCAGCTGCGTGCGCAGCTGCTGGGTGCTTCCGCCCCCGATGCGCCCGAAGCGCATTGATCCTTCCGTTCGTCACCGCAGTACCCCTTCCACACAGGAGCCCACCATGAGCCTCGAAAAAGTCCTCTACACCGCCACCGCCACCTCCACCGGCGGCCGCGAAGGCACGTCCAAGTCGTCCGACGGCGTGCTCGACGTCAAGCTGACCACCCCGAAGGAACTGGGCGGCAACGGCGCCGTCGGCACCAACCCGGAACAGCTGTTCGCCGCGGGCTACTCGGCCTGCTTCATCGGCGCGATGAAGGTCGTCGCCGGCAAGATGAAGGTCGCGCTGCCGGCCGACACGTCGATCACCGCGAACGTCGGCATCGGCCCGATCCCCACCGGCTTCAGCATCCAGGCCGAGCTGAAGATCACGATCCCCGGCGTCGAGCGTGCCGTCGCCGAGCAGATCGTGCAGGCCGCCCACCAGGTGTGCCCGTACTCGAACGCCACCCGCGGCAACATCGACGTGACGCTGACGGTCGTCTAAGTCCGTCCCATCAGGGCCAGCATCAGCTCGATGCGGGCCTTCGCGGGCGTGAGGTCGCCCGCGCCGGGGAAGTCACCCGGCCGCTCGGCGACCTCGCCCCGCGCGCAGCGCGTCGCGCGCCACACCGTGACGCCGGCCGCCTGCGCCTCGTGCAGCGAACGTTGCATCGCCTCGTGCAGCGTGCCGCTGCCGGTGCCCACCGCCACGATCCCCTTCGCCCCGATCGCGCGCAGCGCGTCCACCACGGCGCCGTCCGCGCCCGCGTGGCTCGTGACCAGGTCCACGCGCGGCCAGGTGCCCACGTCCGGAGGCAGGTGGGTCGCGCCCAGCGGCCGGTCCGACGGCACCTCGCGCAGCCAGGTCACCTTCCCGTCCGCGACCGCACCGAGCGGTCCCGCGTCGCCGCCATCGAACGCGTCGAGCTTCGACGTGTGGGCCTTGCGCACGTCGCGTGCCGCGAACACCGACCCCGCCATCGCCACGATCACGCCGCGCGCGCTGGCGTCGAGCGCCACCGCGACCGCGTCGCGCAGGTTGCCCGGGCCGTCGGGCGCCGCGGCGGTGGCCGGGCGCATCGCCGCGGTCAGCACGACCGGCTTGCCCGGTGCCAGCACCCGCTGCAGGAACCAGGCGGTCTCCTCCAGCGTGTCGGTGCCGTGGGTCACCACGACCCCCGCCACCTCCGGCCGCGCGAGGTGCGACCCCAGGCGCGCGACGAGCCGGTGCCACACGCCGTGGGTCATGTCCTTGCTGTCGACCTGCGCCACCTGCTCGCATTCCAGCCCCGGCGGCAGGCCCGGCACCGCCTGCAGCAGTTGGCCGACGGTCAGCTGCGCCGCCTGGTACAGGCGCTCGTCGCCCCCGGGCGCGGACGTCCCCGCGATCGTTCCGCCGGTGCCCAGCACCACCACCACCGCATTCGTGTTTTGCATTTTTCGTGAAGCTGGATAAAAATACAGCCACTGGATGAACGTTCAGCGCCACCAAGGAAAGCCCCGATGCAAGCCGCGCCCAAACTCACCGACCGCCAGCAGCAGATCCTCGACCTGGTGCAAAGCGCCATCGAGCGCACCGGCGCGCCGCCCACCCGGGCCGAGATCGCGAGCGAACTGGGCTTCCGCTCGGCCAACGCCGCCGAGGAACACCTGCAGGCGCTGGCGCGCAAGGGCGTCATCGAACTGGTCGGCGGCACCTCGCGCGGCATCCGCCTGAAGTCTGACACACTGCGCGCGCTCAACGAAACCCGCGGCAAGCAGTTCAGCCTGCCGCTGCCGAGCCTCTCGCAGCTGTCGCTGCCGCTCGTGGGCCGCGTGGCCGCCGGCAGCCCCATCCTGGCCCAGGAACACATCGACCAGACGTACCTGATGGAAGCCAGCATGTTCTCCCGCCGCCCCGACTACCTGCTGAAGGTGCGCGGCATGAGCATGCGCGACGCCGGCATCATGGACGGCGACCTGCTCGCCGTCGCCAAGACGAAGGAAGCGAAGAACGGCCAGATCGTCGTGGCCCGCCTGGGCGACGAAGTCACCGTCAAGCGCCTGCACCGCACGCGCACCACCATCGAACTGCTGCCCGAGAACCCCGACTTCGAACCCATCGTCGTGCCGTTCGGCGATGTCGACTTCGAACTCGAAGGCCTCGCCGTGGGCCTGATCCGCAACGGCTTCATGTGACCCCATGGCCACCGCTCGCCGCCCCGCCGCGATCAAGGCGCCGAAGGCTCGCCACGCCAGCGACTGCGAGCGCCTGGAGCAACTGCCCAACATCGGCCCGGCACTCGCCGCCGACCTCCGCCTGATCGGCATCCAGCACCCGCGCGAACTGCACGACCAGGACGCCTACACGCTGTACCGCCGCCTGTGCGAGGCCACCGGCCAGCGCCAGGACCCGTGCGTGCTCGACACTTTCATCGCCGCCACCGACTTCATGCGCGGTGCGGCGCCCGCGCCGTGGTGGGCGTACACGGCACAGCGGAAGGCGCGGTTCGGGGCGTTGTAGCCCCGGCCGGGACGGTCGTCACGGCAGCGTCACATCGGGGCGACAGACTCGCCGGCTGCTCCGCAGCAGTCACCCTTCCCCGATGTCCGCCGTTCCCTCCGCGCCCTGCGCGTCACGCCTCTCCCCCCTCGCCACGCTGGCTGCCGCCGTCCTCGCGGTGATGTTCGCGGCCCTCCTCGCACTCACGCTCGCCGCCTCGCCCGCCTTCGCGGGCCCCACGGCCACGTCGACCGAGGACCCGGTGGACCTGCGTTTCTCCGATTTCTTCCGCCAGCCCGTGGGTCCGCGCGGCCTCGAGATCGCCGACGGGCTGCGTGCCATCGACGGCCGCACGGTGCGCATCGTGGGCTACATGGTGTCGCGCGAGGACGCCCAGGCGGGCCGCTTCCAGCTGACGCCGCGCCCGGTGCGCATGAGCGAACACGCCGACGGCGATGCCGACGACCTGCCGCCCGCCACCGTCACCGTGCTGCTCGACCCCATGCAGCAGGACCGCATCGTCGCGCACCAGCCCGGCCTCGTCGCCCTCACCGGCCGCCTGCAGGTGGGCCGCGTCGAAGGCGCCGACGGTCGTGTGTCGTGGTTCCGCCTCCAGCTCGATCCCGCGGCCACGGCCACCACCGTGTCGCTCGCGCCCGCACCCGCTCACTCCCACTGACCCTCCGCACGAAAGCACTGACGTGAAACCCGTCCTCCCGCTGCTCGTCCTCTCCCTGGCCGCCATCGGCACCGCACAGGCCGCTCCGACCGTCTCCCGCCTCACGCCTCCGAGCGAACTGTTCGCCACGGGCCAGCCCGACCCGGTGATCGCCCGCTTCCTGCCCGGCCAGCGCTTCGACCTGCAGGCCACCGTCAAGCCCGAGGCCGGCCAGCGCATCACCGAGGCCCGGTTCTTCATCGACGGCAAACCCGTCTCGGCCCCCGTCGCGCTGCGCGACTGCGCCAGCGGCTGCGTGAAGGGTGTGCCCGCCGAGTCCGCCATCGCCACCGTGCGCGCGGTGAGCCTGGACAAGGCCGGCCGCCACGAGTTCACCGTGGTGGCCACGCAGGGCAACGGCGAGAAGGTCACGGCCCGCGGCAACTTCGAGGTGGTGCCGTTCGACGTGGCCACCGGCGGCAAGGTGCGCAACGTGATCCTCATGGTGGGCGACGGCATGGGCGCCTCGCAGCGCACCGCCGCGCGCATCGTCAAGGGCGGCTACGCGCAGGGCAAGGCCATCGCGCCGCTCGCGATGGACACGTTCCCCGCCACCGCGCTCGTCAAGACCGCGTCGCTGAACTCCGTGGTGACCGACTCGTCGCCGGGCATGACCTCGTACGTCTCGGGCAACAAGAACAACAACAACGAGGAAGGCGTGTTCCCCGACGACACCACCGACCCGTTCGACAACCCGCGCATCGAATACCTCTCCGAGTACCTGCACCGCACGCAGGGCAAGGCCCTCGGCATCGTGACCACGGCCGACGTGTTCGACGCCACGCCCGCCGGCAACGCCGTGCACACGAGCAACCGCGGCGCCGGCACCGGCATCGTCGACCAGTTCTTCGACGACCGCGGCAACACGGGCCTGACCGTGCTGATGGGCGGCGGCCGCAAGTGGTTCCTGCCCGCCGGCACGCCGGGCTCGGAGCGCGCGGACGGCAACGACTACGCCTTCTCGGCCACCGACCCGCACACCGCCGAAATCGTTCGCCGCTGGGGCGCCGCACCGGGTTCGAAGGACAAGGGCCGCGACCTGATCCGTGACTTCCAGGGCGCCGGCTTCCAGTACGCCGCCACGAAGACCGAGATGGACGCCGCCACCGGCGCCGACCGCCTGCTGGGCCTGTTCGCGTTCTCGAACATGAACGTGGCCCTCGACAAGATCGACGGCCGCCGCGGCGCGAAGAAGGGCATCACCGGCAGCGTCGTGGACGACTACGGCTTCCCCGACCAGCCCATGCTCGACGAGATGACCACCCGCGCGCTTTCCGTGCTGCGCAAGCAGCGCAACGGCTTCGTGCTGATGGTGGAAGGCGCCTCGATCGACAAGCAGGCCCACAACATGGACACCGAGCGCTGGATGCTCGACACCATCGAGTTCGACCGCGCGATCCAGGTGGCGCAGGACTTCGCCCGCGAGCAGGGTGACACGCTCGTGATCGTCACCGCCGACCACGAGTGCTCGGGCGCCGCGCTGATCGGCGGCTCGATGCTGACCGACTCGGCCCTGCGCGCCGCCGGCGAGGCCCGCGGCGTGGCCAACCTGCGTGACAAGGTCGTGGGCGTCTACGAGAAGGCCGGCTTCCCGCGCTATCGGCTGGCCGCCGACGGCTACCCCGAGGCCACCGACATCGACTACCGCCTGCTGGTGGGCTACGGCGCCAACGCCGACCGCCATGAAGACTGGCGCACCAACAACACCCCGCTGCGCGACAGCCAGCAGCCCCTCGTGAAGCAGGAGCCGCTGAAGTGGTACCCGGCCAACCCGATGGAGCGTGACGACGCGATGGGCGACTTCCTGGTCACCGGCCAGGTGCCCGGCGAGTCGGCCGTGCACACCGCCACCGACATCCCGCTGTCGGCCTTCGGTCCCGGCGCGCTCGCGTTCACCGGCGTGATCGACAACACCGACGTGTTCTTCAAGCTGGCGCAGGCCGCGGTGAAGGGGACGACGGCGCCGGCGGATGCACGCGGGTCGAAGCGGCCGCGCAAGTGACGCTCCACGCGTCCCTCACTCACGGTTGTCATCCCGGCGCAGGCCGGGACCCTGTGCCTCCGCCGAGGTGCCCAGGGTCCCGGCATCCGCCGGGATGACCCGTTTCGGGGGACAGATGTTTCGGGGTCGAACCCGCCCCCGGGATCAGGGGCCCGGGTTCTCCCGCACACCACCCGAAAGGACCGAGAATCCGGCCGATACGACTTCCCGTCGCCGCCCGCCGTGTCCGCCCCCTTCGCCCTGACCAAGATCCAGCCGCCCCGCCTGCGGCCCGGCCTCATCGCCCGCCCGCTGCTCGAGGGGCAGCTCGCGGTGGCGCTGGGCACGGCGCGGCTCGTGCTCGTGAGCGCGCCGGCCGGCTTCGGCAAGACGGCCGCGATCACCCGCCAGCTGGCCCTGCTGCCCGAGGGCACGGCCGTCGCGTGGATCGCCGCGGACCCCGACGACGACCTCACCCGCGTGGCCGCGTGCCTCGTCGCAGCACTCGACCCGTACGACCTGCCCTGGCGCACCTCGCCCGACGCGCTGGTGGCCGCGCAGGACGGCACCCGCCCGCCGCGCCAGGCCCTCGTCGCCGAGCTGCTCAATGCCCTCGCCAGCGCCGAGGTGCCCGCGGGCGTGATCGTGCTCGACGACGCCCACCGCATCGAAGACCCCGCCGTCTTCGAGTTCCTCGACGCCCTCGTGGGCCAGATGCCCCCGAACTGGTGCGTGCTGGTCGCCAGCCGTTCCGACCCGCCGCTGGCCCTCGCCAAGCTGCGTGCGCTCGGTGACCTCGCCGAGGTGCGCCAGGAACAGCTGCGCTTCGGCCACGAGGAGATCCACGCCCTCGCCCGCACCGCCTCGCGCGACGTGACGGATGCCGAGGTGCGGGCGCTGACCGACCGCACCCAGGGCTGGGCCGTGGGCCTGCGCCTCGCGCTCAGCCAGTCCCTCCAGGCCGCCGGCGGCCCCGGCGGCAACCTGCGCGACCGCCACGTGTTCGACTACCTGGCGAGCGAGGTGCTCGGCGGCCTCGACCCGGACCTGCGCACCTTCCTGCTGCGCTGCGCCGTGCTGCCGGTGCTGTCCCCGTCGCGCTGTGCCGTGGTGTCGGGCGACCCGCTCGCCGCCCGCCGGCTCGACGAGGTCGAGCGCCGCGGCCTGTTCGTCTCGGTGCGAGGGGCCGACGGCGCCGGCGAGACCACGCTGTGCCTGCACGACCTGTTCCGCGATTTCCTGGAAGACCGGCTGCAGGCCGAACACGCCGACGAACTGCCCGCCCTGCTGCGCCGCGCCGCCGACACCGAACCCGACCCCGCCCACCGCGTCGCCTGGCTGACCCGCGCCGGCGCCTGGGACGAGGCCGAGGCCGTGCTGTACCAGCTGGGCCCGTCCATGCTGGCCAGCGGCGCCGTGCTGCCGCTGCGCCGCCTGCTGGCCCAGTTCCCGGCCGACCGCCGCGAACGATCCGCCCGCCTCAACCACCTGCTGGGCCTGTGCGCCTGGGCCCACTGGGACCTGCTGCCCATGTGCGCCGCCCTCGAACGCGCCGCCACCCTGCACGCCACCGAGGACCGCCCGGCTGACGCGCAGCGCGCCCTGGTGCTGCTGGTGCTCGGCATGACGGCCGGTGGCGTGCTCGCCCGCTCGGCCGCGCTGCTGGAGCCGCTGCGCCGCCGTCCGCTCGACGCGTGGGTCGAGGCCGTCGCCCACCAGGCCGACAGCTGGCACGCCCTCGCCCACTCGCGCATGCACTCGGTGGCCCCGGCCCTCGAACGCATGATGGACCTGCTGGAGACGCAGGACGACCCCGCCCTGTGGCTGCAGTGCGTGCCGCTGGCCTCGTTCGTGGGCCTGCCCGGCGTGGCCGGCCCGGTGCGCCGCTACATCGACGGCGCGCTGCGCCGCACCGTGCCCGACACCCCCTCGCCGCTGCGCGTGCTGGCGATGGCGCTGCAGGGTGCGCTGCAACTGTGGCAGGGCGACACCGCCACCGCCCTCGACACGCTGCGCAGCGTGGAGGACGACTGCCGCTGGCTCAACAACCCACCGAACCTCAGCGGCTACCTGGGCTCGTTCTCGGCCTTGGCGCTCGCGGTCAGCGGCGAACACGGCGCCGCGCTCGCCGCCGCACGCACCGGCCTCACCAGCCTCGACGACGACCGCACCAGCGGCCGGCGCACCGTGTGGCTCGGCCACATGACCTTCTTCCACGCCCGCGTCGCCGGCATGCTGGACGACGACGAGTCCTTCCGCACCATCGCCGCGCAGCTGGCCGCCCACCACAACCCCGACGAGCGGGAGATCTTCCTGCGCGAACGCGCCACCCTGCCGGCCCGCCTGGCCGCGCTCGACGGCGACTGGCCCCGCGCCGCCGCCCTGTACGCCGGCGCCCTGGTCGACGAGGAAGCGCTCGAGATGTACGGCCAGGCCGTCGAGGTGCGCGTGCGCTTCGTCCAGGCCCTGCTGATGAACGGCCAGGTGCGCGACGCCGCCCTCGCGCTGCGCCCGGTGTTCGACCGCGTGGCGGCCGACGGCGAGGCGGGCGCCGTGCGCTTCGCCGGCCCGCGCGCGCTGCGCACGGTCGCCAACGCCGACTGGAAGGGCCTGATGTCCCTGGAGGACATCGCCCGGCTGCGCCGCTGGGCCGGCCAGCCCGACCGGGCGGCCGCCACCCCCATGGCGCACACCCTCAGCGCCCGCGAGCGCGACGTGCTGGCCCGCATGGCCGCCGGGGACAGCAACAAGCTGATCGCCCGGGCGTTCGACCTGAGCCCGCACACCGTCAAGCGCCACGTGGCGAACATCCTCGACAAGCTGCAGGTGGCCTCCCGCGGTCAGGCCGCCGCCCGCTACCTGGAAACGCCGTCCAGCCACGTCTGGAAAAACCCGGGGGACGACGCCCGACAATCCGGTTGAACCGGGCTGACAATGGCGCCTGTCACAGCACGCTTCGCCCGGGTCTGATACCTTTCGCCCCCCAACGAACAGAAAACCAGGAGACCTGCGTGAGCAGTCAGCAAGAAGGCCTCCGCGCATTGACCCCCGGGGCGATCGCCGCGATGCGGCGCGGCGTGGAAAAGGAAAGCCTGCGGGCCCTGCCCCAGGGCGGGCTCGCGCTCACGCCCCACCCGGCAGCGCTCGGCTCCGCGCTGACCAATCCGAACATCACCACCGATTTCAGCGAATCGCAGATCGAGCTCGTGACCGGGGTGCACCCGGACGCCGATGCCTGCGTCGACGAACTCACCCGCATCCACCAGTACGTGTTCAGCGCCATCGGCGACGAGATGCTGTGGGCCAGCAGCATGCCCTGCGGCCTGCCGGTGGACGAGACCATCCCCATCGGCCGCTACGGCTCGTCGAACGTGGGCAAGTCCAAGAGCGTCTACCGCATGGGCCTCGGCCACCGCTACGGCCGGCGCATGCAGACCATCTCGGGCATCCACTACAACTGGTCGATGCCGGGCATCTCGAACGACGGCTACTTCTCGCTGATCCGCAACTTCCGCCGCCACTCGTTCCTGCTGCTGTACCTCTTCGGCGCGTCGCCCGCCGTCTGCCCCACCTTCGTCGAGGGCCGCGAGCACGGCCTGCAGGACCTGTCCGGCAAGTCGCTCTACATGCCGTACGGCACGTCCCTGCGCATGGGGCGCCTGGGCTACCAGAGCGACGCCCAGTCGTCGCTGGCCGTGAGCTACAACGGCCTCGAAGGTTATGCCGCCTCGCTGCAGGAAGCGCTCACCCGCCCGTACCCCGCGTACGAGGCCATCGGCGTGCGCAACCCCGCCGGCGAATACAACCAGCTCGCCACCAGCCTGCTGCAGATCGAGAACGAGTTCTACGGCACCATCCGCCCGAAACGCGTGATCCACCCCGGCGAGCGGCCGCTGCACGCGCTGCGCGAACGCGGCGTCGAGTACGTCGAGGTGCGCTGCATGGACCTCGACCCGTTCGTGCCGGCCGGCATCACCGCGCAGACCATGCGCTTCCTCGACGTGTTCCTGCTGCACTGCCTGCTCAGCGAGAGCCCGTACGACACCCCGGCCGAGATCGCCGCGCTGGCCCGCAACCAGCACCGCACGGCTGCCCGCGGCCGCGAGCCCGGCCTGCGCCTCGAGCGCGGCGATCGCGAAGTCACGCTCGTCGAATGGGCCGAGGAGCTGCTCGCGGCCTGCGCGCCCATCGCGGCGCAGCTCGATGCCGCACTCGGCGGCTCGGCGTACGACGAAGCCCTGCAGGCCGCGCGCTTCGCGCATTCGCACCCGGACACGCTGCCGTCGGCACGCGTGCTGCAGTCGATGGTGCGCGACCACGGCAGCTCCTTCATCGACTTCGGCCGCGCCCGTTCGCGCACCGCGAAGGAGTACCTCACCTCGCTGCCGTTCTCCGAGCAGCAGGCCCTGCACCTGGCCGCCATCGCCCGCGACTCGGTCGCCGAGCAGGCGGCCATCGAGGCGGCCGACACCATGCCCTTCGAGACGTACCGGGCGCAGTACCTCGACATCGCCCGCCTCGGCGACCCGCGCGCGTGAGCACCGAGCCCCTGCCCGTTCCCGCCACGGCGCCGCGCCCCGCGTGGCAGCGCCACCTGTGGATGGCGGGCGGGTTCGCTGCGCTGCTGCTGGGTTTCATCGGCATCTTCCTGCCGCTGCTGCCCACCACGCCGTTCATCCTGCTGGCCGCGTTCTGCTTCTCGAACGGCAGCCCGCGCTGGGAGCGCTGGCTGCTCACGCACCCGCGCTTCGGCCCCATGACGCGCCAGTGGCGCGAACACCGCGCCGTGCCCCGACGCGCCAAGCAGCTGGCCATCGCGATGATGACCGTCAGCTCGGTGGGCTGCTGGTGGGTGCTGGCGCACCCGTGGCGCTGGATGCCGGGTCTCTGCTGCCTGGCCGTGGGCATCTGGCTGTGGCGGCTGCCCGACGCGGCGCCTCGGCCTTGACCATGACCCACGAGGTGCTGGACCAGCAGCTCGCGTTCCTGCGCGAGATCGACCGCCTCAAGAGCGTGGTTCGGCAGTCCCCGCTGCTCGACCGCAGCCGCAAGGAGAACAGCGCCGAGCACTCGTGGCACCTCGCGATGTACGCGCTGCTCCTGAGCGAACATGCCGCCGCGTCGGTGGACCGCGAACGCGTGATCCGGATGCTGCTGATCCACGACATCGTCGAGGTGGACGTGGGCGACACGCCGATCCACGACGTCGGCGCCGGCTCATCGCAGGCCGAGCTGGAAGATGCAGCCGCGGTGCGGCTCTTCGGCCTGGTTCCGGGCGAACAGGGCGCGGCGATGCTGTCCCTCTGGCGCGAGTTCGAAGCGGCGCAGTCCGACGACGCGAAGTTCGCGAAGGCGCTCGACCGCGTGCAACCGCTGCTGGTGAACCTCCGGACGGACGGAGGGACATGGCGGGAGAACGGGGTCACGCTGGAGCAGGTGCTCGAGCGATATGGCCCCGTGATCGCACGAGCGTCGCCCACGTTGTGGGCCGCGTGTGAACAAGGGGTGCGGGAACACTTCGCGGCGCGCGGGGCTTGAAGACGGACGGATCACGCGACGGGCGACCGAGACTTCGTTCACACCGACGAAATCTGTCGGTGAGTACCATGCACGCGTCCCATCCCATCCGACGCCCATGCGCTCACGCCTGTCACTTGCCTTGAGCACCGCATGCTTGGCTGCGTGCCAAACGATTCCGACGTATGAGATGCCTGACGGCATGGTCGAAAAAGCGTACGTCCGCCTGGAGCATCAAGACAGAAGCCTGATCAGCGGTGTTCTGCAAGTGACGCGCGCCTCGTCGGCGGCATCTTGCGAGGCCCGCTTCGAGAAAATCCTGGTCAAAGGCTCGAATCCTCTGGTTCCTGACGTTCATCCTGAAGGCACCTGGATCCCCTCTGGGGAAATCACCCGTTTCTCCGTCCTGTGGTTGCACGACTTCGCGGCCTGCGGCAGTCCCGTCGCGTTCGTCCCGATGAAGGACCATCACTACGTCATCGGCACAAACCTGTTCAAGAAGGATGGCGTGTCCTATTGCAGCGCGCGCGTCATGGACACCGGACCCGACGGGCGCTCCGTTCCGCAGCAGGCCCGCTTGAGCCCCGATCCGTGCTCGGCGGGCGCGGCGTCGGCATCGCCCTGAGTTGCCCACGGATGCCGGTGCGCGGCCCGCGCCCGGCCGAGGGACCTTCTGAGCACCGGACCGGTGGTCACGGCCTCCGCTGCGCCCAGCGCCACCGGTCGCTCGTGCGCTGTGCGCCCACGCGACGGAACCATTCCGCCGCCTGGGGAACCCTCCTTGTCTCCATCGTCCGCCAGCCGTCGCCAGTCTCGATGCCCTCCCCCATCCAGACAGGAATGACCCCGTGACCCAGATCCAGAACCCCGCCCCGGCGGCCTCGCGCAGAGACCTCCTCAAGTTCGCCGGGGCCGGCCTCGCCAGTGCGGCCCTCGCCCCCCATGCGCTCGCCCAGGTGGCCGAGGAAGCGAACACCGAGTCGCTCGCCCTGACCCGCAAGGGCATCGACAAGGCGCTGAACGTCGTCAACATCGACCTGCTGCAGGAAGCCGCCGCGAAGAACTACTCCGAAGGCGTTCGAGCCTTCGTGTTCAATGGTTCCGGCCGGCAATGGACGCTGAACGAGAACCAGCGCGCGTGGGGCGACTGGGCGTTCACGCCCCACCGCATGAACGCCATCGTGCGCGAGAAGATCGACTTGTCGGTCGACCTGCTCGGCCTGAAGCTGCCGCACCCGTTCATCGTCACGCCGTTCGGCAGCCATGCCCTGCACCATCCGCTGGGCGAGATCGCCACCGTGCGCGGCGCCGGCAAGAGCGGCGGCCTCGCGTGCGTGTCGAGCGCATCCACCGCGTCGATGGAAGACATCGCGAAGGCCACCCCCGGCCCCAAGTGGTTCCAGATCTACCTCGACGTGGACTCGGGCCGCAGCCGCGAGATGCTGCAACGGGCCCGCGCCGCGGGCTACAAGGCGATCATCCTGACGGTCGACGCCATCGGCCAGGGTTCGTCCGACGAGTACGTGCGGCTGGGCAAGTCGCGCCCGTGGCTGCCGTACGGCAACTACCCGCCGGGGCAGTCCACCCGCTTCAAGACCGACCTCTCCTGGAAGGACGTGGAGATGATCCGCCAGGTGACGGGCCTGCCCGTCATCGTCAAGGGCATCACGCGCGCCGAAGACGCCGTCGCGGCCGTGAAGGCAGACGCGTCGGCGGTGCAGGTTTCCAACCACGGCGGCCGCGCGCTCGACGGCACGCCGGCGTCCATCACCGTGCTGCCCGCCATCGCGGACGCACTGAAGGGCGACGTGCCGATCATCCTCGACAGCGGCATCCGCCGCGGCACCGACGTGGTGAAGGCCCTGGCCCTCGGCGCCAACGCCGTCGCCATCGGCCGCCCCGTCATGTACGGCCTGAACCTCGGCGGCGCCAGCGGCGTCGACAGCGTGCTCGCGTACTTCCGCAACGAGACGGTCGACACCACGCTGCACTGCGGCGTCGATGCCCTCGCGAAGCTCGGAAAGGCGCACGTGCGGCACGTCGGACGCCGGCCGCGCAGGCGGGTCCATCGACCGCCTGCGCGGCGCTCGGGTACGCTCACCCGTTCCGGGCCCCGATGCCCCTTCGAAAGCGCGCTCCATGACCTCCCTCACCTGCGTGGCCACCGAGGTGATCACCACCCACCAGAAGCCGGTGGGCTATGCCTATCGCACCGCCCCCGCCACCCCCACCGACAGCGGCTGGCGGTTCCTCAGCGGCAGCGAAAGCGAGAAGTACATGAACCAGCCCAGGCACTACATCACCTGCGCGCTGGACGACTTCGCCCGCGAACATCCCGACGTTGCGCCCTTGCTGGCCCATCCGGCGGGGTCGGCGTTCGAACGTGCCGACGGGCGCGGGGCCTTCGAGGCCGTGCCGCTGGAGTGAGGCCGCATCGCCATGCGGCCGCGGAACTCAAGTTCCGGCCGCAACGGCCGATGAGGACGAAGGTCCCGCCCTCTTGCCGGCGGCACGGCGCCGGGCGCCCGCGTACGCATTGTTTTCTCAGCCATCCATGTTCGGGAGTCGTTGTCGACCCGTGCTGCGCGCCGCGGCCGGTGTCCTGTTGATGCTGTGGTCGCTGCTGCCGATGGTGGCGAATGCAGCGAACCCGACGGCCGTGTCGATCCTCCAGCCTTCGTGCTGGGCCGTCGGCTCCCTGTCCGAGGCGCTCGAGGGTGTCGCCCGGTCCGAGGTGCGCTGGCGGTGCGGGGACCGGGACTACACCCTCGACGGCGAGCGGGTGCTGCTGCGCTTCGACATCGACCCCGCACAGGCGCTTCCCCGCCACCTGCTGTCGCGGCGCAGTGCCCTGCAGGCGGTGCACCTGCTGGCGATCGACGCCGATGGCGGCCTGCGCCGGGCATCGTTCGCTCCCGGTCAACTGCAGAACGCCCTGGCCGGCGGCTACTTCGAGTTGCCCTTGAGCGACGTCACCCGCCAGACGCGCCAGCTGATCGTCGCGTTCGACCGGCCCACGCACCGGATGGTGCTGGAGCAGGCGCACCTGGCCAGCATCGACAGCGCGCCAACGACACGCCACCTGCTGTTGCTGGCCGGGCTGTGCGGCATGCTGCTCATGCCGCTGGTCTTCAACATCGCGTTCTACCGGGTCCTGCGCGAACCCTTCGTGCTCTGGCATGGCGCGCTCGCCGTGTCGCTGTTGTCGAGCAGCCTGGTCTCGTCCGAACTGGCGCCGGTGCTGCTCGACCTGCCGGCCATGACACTGAGCTGGATGACGACGCTGGTCTTCGGCATGACGATCGCCTCCGGCGTGATGTTCACCGCCAGCTTCGTCGAGCCCGAGCACATGAACCCGCGCCTTCGCCGCGCGCTGCCGTACTGTGCGGTCGCCGCGCTGGCGCTGAGTGCGTTCCATGCCGCCTTCCCCTACGTCGCGCGGCCCGTGCAGTCCATGTTCTACACGGCCGCCTTCGGGCCGATCCTCCTCGTCGTGCTCTGTGCGCTCGTCGACGCGCTGCGGCGCGGCAGCCGTGCCGCCCGCTTCCAGGCCGTCGGGTGGACACCGCTGCTGCTGGTCGGCCTGGTGCGCCTGGTGACGGGCGTCGTGCCGGGCCTGACGAGCAACGATGCGGAGACCCTGTTCCACATCGGGTGCGTCTTCGAGGTGCTGTCGACGGCCATGGGCGTGGCCGACCGCCTCATGACCCTGAAGCACCAGCGCGACCAGGCCCAGACCGAGGCCGCGGTGCTGGAGCGCCTGTCGGCGCACGACGCCTTGACAGGACTGCTCAACCGGCGCGCCATCGAGACGCGCTTCGAGGAGTTCCGCGCCAACGGCTACGACACGCTGGCCGTGCTCGACCTCGACCATTTCAAATCGGTCAACGACCAGTTCGGGCATGGGGTCGGCGACGCGGTGCTCAAGGCCACGGCCGCGGCGCTGCAGCCCGATGCCCAGGTCCAGGCCTTCCGGCTGGGCGGCGAGGAGTTCGTGCTGCTGCTGCGCGGGGACGACGGTGCCGCGCAAGCCGAGCGCCGGCGCCAGGCGATTCCGTCGCGCGTGGCCGCGGCGGTCCCCGAGCTGGCGCGGCCGGTGACCGCCAGCATGGGCGTGATCCGCCTCGCGCCTGCGGCCCACCTCGACACGCACTTCCAGCCTTGCTTCGACCGGGCAGACAAGCTGCTGTACGTGGCCAAGGGCGACGGCCGCAACCGGAGTGCCTTTGCACCGGAGCACGCGTTCGAGCTCACGACCTGACCCGGCATGCCAGCGCCGTTGGTGCGCCGCAACGCATCGTTCCCATTCGCTTGCGCACACGCACCGGCTCGCGCATCATCCGCGTCCCACTGCTGAAGGCGCCCACGACAGCGCCCGCATGACGGAGATCCCTCCTATGTCCTCACTGTTCATATCGACCCTCGACTGAACACGGTTCCCGTGCCCCGGCTGAACCGTGTCTGCACAGATACGGCCTCAGACCGCGCGGCGAAGCAAAGCCCCGCAGCCCTCGAGCCGGGGCTTTTGCTTTTCGGAAACCGAATGAGTGCACAACTCCGTTCCCGCGCCCTCGAAGAGGGGCGCATCAAGGCCTTGCGCCGCATGAAACAGCCGATGACGCTGGTGCTCGAAACGAGCCCGGGCGCACGCGACCCCGTCGCGCGCGGCCTCGCCCAGCGCGGCCTTCGTGGTGCGGGCAAACACATCCAGAGCCGCGGCGCACAACGCCGTGCCGACCGCGTGGCGCTGCAGGCGTTCACGCGGCGAAAGGAGTGGGATGAATGATTCCCCGACCCTGCGCGGGCAACTCGCGCAGAAGAACCAGCAGCTGCAAGCCGTCGCCCGACAGCTCAAGCACGAGCTGTTCGGCATCGACCCCATCATCGACCGCGTCATCGACTCGGTGCGAGCCTGGTACCTGATGCCCGACCTGATCTCGCGGCCCGTCATCGTGTGCCTGTGGGGCCTGACCGGCACCGGCAAGACGCAGCTCGTGCGGCGCCTCGCGCAGCTGCTGGGCTTCTACGACCGCTTCGTCGAAGTGCAGATGGACGGCTTCTCGAACGGCGCGGGCTGGCGCGGCGCGCAGAGCATCTCGGGCATGCTGACGCAGTCCTGCGTGCGCGAGGGCGAGCCCGGCATCCTGGTGCTCGACGAGTTCCAGCGCTTCCGCACCATCGACAACAAGCGCGGCGAATTGCGTGTCGAGCGGTACCAGGACGTGTGGGCCCTGCTGTCGGACGGCCGCCTGCCGCCGGGGCTCTCGCTGCTGGCCGACATCGAATCGTCCATCGCCGAGGCCGCGTTCGACGCCGAGCGGGCCGAGGCCGGCGATGCGAAGCTGCGCTTCAAGCTGCGCAGCTGGGAGGCGCAGGAACTGCAGCGCAACCTCAAGCTCGACGAGCCGCTGATGGAGATCATGTCCTGGAGCCCCGAGCAGATCCAGGCGCGCCTGCACACCTTCCGCGAAAGCGGCCAGCAGCAATGGGAGACCGACTACAGCCGCCTGCTCGTCTTCGTGTGCGGCAACCTCGACGAGATGTACGAGGACCTCGCCACCAGCGTGGACGACTGCGACAGCGATGCCGACACCTTCCACGCGATGACCGGCAAGCTGAGCGTCATCGACGTGAAGCAGGCCCTCAACCGGCGCTTCAAGCCCGAGCAGGTGGCGCGGCTGGGCAACGAACACGTGGTGTACCCGTCGCTGTCACGCCGCGCGTACGAGCAGCTGATCACGCAGGGCTGCGAACGCTATGCCCGCGAAACCGGCGAACGCTGCGGGCTGCGTTTCGAGGTGGATGGCAGCGTGCACGAGCAGATCTACGCGAACGCGGTCTTCCCGGCGCAGGGCACGCGGCCGCTGTTCTCGTCGCTGCACGCCATCCTCGGGGCGGGTCTCGCGAAGACGGCGCTGTGGGCGCTCGAGCGCGGTGCTTCGCCAGGCGACCTCGTGCGGCTCGCCGCCGATGGCCGCAGCCTCATCGCCCAGTGGCAGGGGCAGTCGCAGGCCATCGCCGCGCCGTTCGAGATCAGCCGCCTGCGCCAGCGCAACAACCCCGACTTCCGTGCGCTGCTGGCGGTGCACGAGGCCGGGCACGGCCTGGTCCACGCGCTGCTCTTCGGGCGGGCGCCGCGGGAGATCAAGATCCACGTGGCGAGCTTCGAGGGCGGCTACAACGCCTATACCTCGCGGAAGGTGTGGTCGCGGCAGAACCTGCTGGACTCCATCTGCACGAGCCTCGCGGGGCGGGCGGCCGAGCTGCTCGTGTTCGGTCCGGGGATGAGTTCCAGCGGCGCGGAGAGCGACCTGCGCAAGGCCACCGAATCGGCGGCGCGCATGCTGCGGCACCTCGGCCACGGGGAACGCATCGGCCGCACCGACGTGTGTGTCAACGGCGAGGACAACCTCTGCACCGACGTGGAAGCCACCAACGGCCCGCTCGAAGCGCTGCTCCAGCGCGAACATGCGCGCGCCACGCGCCTGATCGAAGCGCATCGCGGCGCACTGCTCGCGGTGGTGGACGAGTTGATGGCCGAGGGTCAGGTCACGCCGGCCCGGTTCGTCGCGGTGGCGGGGCTGGCGTTGGAACAGGCGGAGGATGCGCTGGATCCGTACGCGGAACGCCTGGCGGCGTTCCGCGGCGCCGTTCAACGAAAGAAGAACCCCTTGACCTCAACCATGCTTGAGGTTTGAGAATCGAGGCCAGCGCGCGGGCCCTGCGCGCACCGACCCCCAGGAAACCTCCATGTCGAACGACCTCGCCGCCCTCTCGCCCGCTCCCGTCTTCCGCATCGACAAGTTCGTCGTGCCCGCCGAAGTGCGTGCGACGTTCATCGCGCAGATGCAGCGCATCCAGGCCACGCTGCGCACCTTGCCGGGCTGCCAGCGCACCCTCGTGCTCGACCAGACCGGAGGCTCGGGCGAGTTCAACGTGCTGACCCTGGTGGAGTGGGCGAACGAGGAGGCCGTGGCGTCCGCCGCGGTGGTGGTGAAGAAGAAGTTCGCGGACGAGGGGTTCGATCCCGCCGCGTTCACCCGGAATGCGGGTGTGCGGTCGGATCAGGGGTTCTACGCCGTGGCCTGATGTCCTGAGCCGCGCCCGTTCCGGAAACGAAAAGGGGCGCCCCTTGCGGAGCGCCCCTTCGGTCTGGTCCCTGCCGCAGGATTCGAACCTGCAACGGCTTCAATCAACGTGATGAGGTGGACCCTGGAGGAGAGCGCGCGGATCGAACGCGCGCGGCGCTTCTCAGCACCGGCCACGGCTTAGCAAGCCGGCACCCTTGCCACTCGGTCAGCTCTCCAGCGGGAACAGGGTGAACGTGGGGTGCATGGTCGGATTCGAACCGACGGCCACCGGGATCACGACCCGGTGCTCTTCCCACTGAGCTACATGCACCATTGAACGGATGGTCTCGGCGGCAGGGTTCGAACCTGCGACCCTCGCGTCCCAAACGCGATGCGCTGCCAGCTGCGCCACACCGAGATGTGTGATCGGAAAATTGGTCGACGCTGCAGGTTCCGACCCTGCGACCCCCGCCTGGTCAAGACGTGCTCTGCCAGCTGAGCCAAGCGTCGATGTGAATGGACCGACCCGATGAACTGGTCCCCTCGGTCCGATTCGAACGGACACGTCTCTCGACTCCTGGTTCTGAGCCAGGCGCGTCTGCCAGTTCCGCCACGAGGGGATGTCGAACACACGCCGGACGATGGGTTCGCACCCGTCCGTCCGACAACGATGCAAGCGCAACGGCTTGCGTGATCTGGCGCGTCGTGCGGGATTCGAACCCGCGGCTCCCGCCTGGACAGGGCGGCACTCTGGCCTCTGAGTTAACGACGCATGGCGGCGGTTCGACCCGCCGGGCCACGAGGGCCTGAAACTTCCATCTCGGCTGTGTCCGCACGCGAGCCGCCCGGAGACCAGGCAATTCGCTGCATGCCGGCGCGGCCGCGCCGGCACACATGCACACCGGGCCGGCCCGATGCTTGTGCACGGGCACACCCGAGATGGAGCGGACGACGGGGATCGAACCCGTGGCCTCGACGTTGGCAACGTTGCGCGCTGCCTGCTGCGCCACGTCCGCATGGTGCGAGGTGTTCATCCCGACCAGCATCGGGAACACCTCGCGCTGGATTGTCAAAGAGCATCCTCATCGGTCATTGCCGGAGGTGCGATCCGTCGATCGCCACGGCCCGGCTGCCAGGCCTGGCCGTGAAGTTGAAGGTAAAAACGAAAAGGCCCGGATCCTTTCGGAGTCCGGGCCTCTTGCGAGCAAGGAGGATGCGACTACGTCGCGCCCTCTCCCGGGTGCACCTGATCCTCGTCGTCACGAATCGATTGAAGTCGGACGGCGTGCGAGGACAGCTGCAGCGCATGCGGAAGACCGTTCCGCGGGCTGCTGCCGACACGGCCGAACACGGCTGCGCACGTGGGCAGCATGTTCGGGGTCGAGGGCAGATGGCGGGTCATGGTGGTTTCCTGTTGCGGGGGTGGGAGGTTGTTCGGTTGTTCGGTTCTGCTCGGACCAGAAGGCTCGTGCCTTCTGCAATCCATGGTCACCAGTGTGAAGACTCTTTACGAGTTCGTCAACACCGTTTCGAATGAATTTGTGAAGTTTCTTTACAACGTTGCCGTGGACACCAGCGGCCCCTTCGCTGCCCTCAGCCCGTGATGATCGGTCGAAGCGTGTCGATCTCGTCGACGATGAAGTCGAAGAACGCCGCGACCCGCGGCGTGTGGCGCAACGCGGGCGTCGTCAGCACGCGCCAGGTGCGCGTGAGTTCGGAGACAGGCTCGATCACCCGCACGAGATCGGGCTCCGCATCTCCCAGGGCCACGGGCAACGGCGCCACGCCGAGGCCCGCCCGGGCCGACTGGACCAGGCCCAGCACGCTGTTGTTCCTCGCCACGATCGCCGCCTCCGGTGCGATCCGGTGCAGCCACACCGAGAGGCGATGCGTCGGCATCGTGTCGTCGAAGCCGATCAGCGCGTGGTTCGCCAGATCCTCGATGGCACTGGGTCGCCCATGGCGCGCGATGTAGTCGGTGCTGGCATAGACCGCCCAGACGGAATCCCCGATCTTCCGCCCGACCAGTGCACCATCGTCCGTGTCGCCCGACCGGAGCGCCACGTCGGCTTCACCCCGGGTGAGGTCGACGTAGCGGTCGCTCATGACGAATTGCACCTGCAGCCCGGGGTGGCGTTCGCCGAACCGCTGCAGCAGCGTCGATCGGGTGATGCGGTAGACGATCGGCTCCGGGCACGTCACCCGGACCACGCCCGCGACCTCGGCGGCCGCGACCGCCAGCTGCTGCTGGAACTCGGCCACCGCGGCTTCGACCCGCCGGGCCTGCGGCAGCAAGGCTTCCCCGAACGCCGTCAGGCGGTAGCCGCTCGGCAGCCGCTCCACCAGCGGCTGCCCCAGGCGACGCCCCAGTTCGGACAGCCGCCGTTGCACCGTCGAGGCGTCCACGCCCAGCGCGCGGCCAGCCGCCAGCGTGCTGCCGTGCTGCGCCACGGCGAGCAGCGGCTTCAGATCGTCCCAGTCGAAATCCAGCGGGGTATGCGCCATCGCGGCCCCATTCTGCAACTTTGCGGCTGTCGCCGACGCCCCCGAGCGCCTACGCTGGAAGGCATGGACACGTTCGACATCCAACGGCAAGCCTTCAAGGCTTCGGTACAGACCCACTGGGACTCCGCCGCCCGCGGCTGGGACGCCCATTCGCAGGAGATCCGCGCCTGGCTGCGGGGCCCCACCGACGCGATGATCGCGATGGCGGGCGTGGCGAGTGGCACACGCGTGCTCGACGTCGCGGCGGGTGCGGGCGACCAGACGCTCGACATCGCCGAGCGCGTCGGCCCGTCGGGCGCCGTGCTGGCCGTCGACCTCTCGCCGGCGATCGTGGCACTCGCCCAGGAGCGCGCACGGCGCGCCGGCTTCCAGCACGTGCAGTGCCGCGTGGCCGACGGCGAAGACCTGGGTGTCGAGGCGGCCTCGTTCGACGCCGCCGTCTGCCGGCTCGGCCTGATGCTGTTTCCCGATCCCCTCCGCGGGTTGCGCGAGATGCACCGCGCGCTCCGCCCGGGCGGACGGGTGTGCACGGTGGTCTTCTCGACCCCCGCACGAAACCCCTGCATCCGGCTGCTCATGGCCACGGCCCTCCGGCACGCCGGGCTGCCGGCCCCCGACCCGCACGCACCGGGCAGCTTGTTCAGCCTCTCGGCACCGGGCCGCGTCGACACCCTGTTCCGGGACGCGGGCTTCGACGACGTCGCGACCACCGCGATGGACGCGGTCTTCCGCATGCCCTCGGTCGACGACTACCTCGCCTTCGTGCGCAGCTCGGCGAGCCCGATCCTCCAGATCCTCTCGGGCCTGGAACCCGCCAAGGCACAGGCGGCCTGGGAGGACATCCGGGCGCAGCTGCACGCCTTCGACACGACCGTCGGCTGGGAGGGGCCCAACGAACTGCTGATCACGGCGGGTCGCCGTCCATGAGCGTGCGCAGTCAGGAACGATCCGAACGCTCGACGACGACCTCGCTGACCTGGACCACCGGCACGATGTCCGTGTAGTGGGCAATGTCCCCGCGGATCTCGGCGCCGTGCGCCTGCACGGCGGCCGCATAGCCTTCGGCCGACTCACAGACGAACGCGCACATCGCCACGAAGGCCGGCGGCGCACCGGGCGCACCGCCGGCCAGGCCCTTGTCGACGGTGTAATACGCACAGGCACTGCCCAGCCGGGCCTTCACCATCGGCATGTGCCGGTCGCGGTAATAGTCGTGATCGAAGCGCGCGCCTTCGGTGTACGGGTACATCACGGTGACCTTGATCATGCGGTTCTCCTTGCCATCATCGGCGTCGCAGCGGCTGCAGGAGGTCCCTGAGCCCGTTGTGGTCGAGCTCGTGCATCAAGGCCAGCAGACGGCCCAGCTGACCGGCAGGGAACCCCTCGCGGGCGAACCAGCTCAGGTAGTTGCCGGGCAGGTCCGCCAGCAGCGTTCCCTTGTGCTTGCCGTACGGCATTTCGGTCTTGACCAGGAGTTCGAGGGATTCGTCCATGGGTGGATTGTCCCCGGTGCCCCGTGCTCAGAGGTACTGCGACAAGTGGGCCTTGATCGACGCGTCCACGACGTCGGACAACGCGTTGTTCCCGTCCTTGCCCTTCACCGGCCCCACGGTCCGGGTGAAGACGCGCTTGCCACCGATCTCGGTCTCGATGTAGACGACGTGGACACTGCCCCGGTCGGGGTTCTCTTCGGCGGAATAGATGCCCCGCTTGTACTCGGTCGCACCGAGCGCTTCGAATCCCGCGCGATCCACGGCCGACGTCGCGGTGCCGTCCGGCCCCTTCATCGGAGGTCCGACAAGGACCGCACCCACCGTGCCTCCGAGGGCCCCTGCCACGGCGGTGCGCCGGAACTCGGCCTGGAGGTTGCGGTACACCACCAGATGGCGCACCTTCAGCGCGCCGACGTCCGGCTTGCCTCCGGACTGCTCGAACGCACGATGCTGCAGCAGGCGAAGGGCCGAAGGGTTCGTGGCGCCGTCCTCCAGTCGATAGATGGCATAAGCGTCGCTGCTGATGGAATAGCTGAACGTTTCGCTTCGCCGTTCGGTCTCCGGTCGCAGGTCCTCGACCCGGAGCACGCTGGACCGCTCGAGTCCGGACACGTCCACCGTGGGCGCCTGCGAGGCGCAGCCCCCGAGCAGGATCCCCAGCACCACCAGCATTCTTTTCATGATTCCCCGTTCGTGATTGCGGCTCGGAACATCCCGAGTGCCGCGATTATTGCCGCGGCCCGAGGTGCATGATCAGCTCCCGCTGCGGCTCGCCTGAACGATGTCCGAATCCTTCTTCGCGATCACGGAGAGCAGGTAGTCGCGCAGAGGTTTCGCGGCATCGTCCGACCGCCGCTTCAATTCCCTGGAAGAGAACGCCGCTGCGTCTCGGAGCAGGTTGCCAAGCTTGGCCGTCTCATAGGACTCCCGCTGGTTCTGGAGTGGAAGGATGCGGGCTTCGGTCACCGCCATGAAGCTGTCCGTGACCAGGCTCTCGGCCTCGGCCAGTTTCTCGTGGGCCGACTGCAGCTTCTCCCTCGCCGCGGGAAAGGTCGCAATCAAATCCGAGTAGGCCGAGCTCAGCTGCTCGTCGACGACCTTCGCCGAAATCTTCGATCGCTCGAACGAGATCCTCTTCCAAAGCTCGTCCCGGACCGTTCGGGTGTTGTAGTTCTTGAGGAGTTGCTCACTCAGCTCCACGAAAGTCGGCTGCAACTCTTGATACAGCGACAGCTGCAGCGCCTGCCACCGATCGACCTTGATGAGCATTGCCGCTGCAGCGGAGCGCACCCGGCTGGCGTGGTCCCTCTCTCGTTCCTCCCGGTCCTTGGAGAGCGTGGACATGAGGGCCACCAGCGAGATGGTGACGGCAAAGATCGTGAGCACGTCACTGATCCGGATGGTTTTCTCTACCGTGAAAGTCATCTCTGCCTCACTTCCGGGAGAGCAAGTCATCCCTGCGGAGTGACTCCCTCGGCAACATCCGTCGAGCCACGACGTGACTGCCATCCCGATCATCAGGGCGCCAGGAACGGACCGCCATCCTCAGGTTCTACGAAGGCGAAGAGCCCACGACTCATCCCACAGATGAATGATTTCGAGGGCTGACCCGCGAAAGTAGGATGCGGATGACCATCGTCCAAGACAAGAGACAGGAAACCCGATGCTCAATCCGCCTCGGAGAACGCTACTCCACCTTCGGCAGATGCCCCGGGCACTTGTCCGCGTACTCGTCGTCTTCGGTTTCGGCTTCCTGCTGCCCTCCGCCCTTCTGTTTCAGGCATACACCGTCATGAACCGAATGGACGTCGGGATCTCCGCGGCCGTGACCCCGAAGCTGTCGGACATCCTTCCGGAACGAGCCGGCAAGCCCGTCGACGCACATGACTATGCGATGGCTGCACTGATCTTCGTGGAGACGAGCAACCGCGCGGTGATGGTCAGCAAGCAACAGATGAAGCTCGCGGTCATGCACATCGGCTTCGCCGTGATCAGCATCGGATTGATGCTCATCGCACTGGGAATCGATGCGGGCGGCATCGACGTCACCGGCCAATCTCCGGACAGCAAGTACTCCGTCTCACTGAAAGTTGCTTCTACCGGCGTATTGGTCTTCGTCATCGGGGCGGGGATGGCAACCATCGGAGGCATCATGAAGACGGAGTACCAGACGCTTAGCACCCCCAGCTTCAGCGACGGGGAATCGGTTCCTGCGGCCAACGTCGACAGCAAGAAGGCCCGACGCCTGGCTGCGATGCCTCCCGCCATCGAATGGTGCAGGAAGAACGTCCCTACCCCCGCGTCCAAGCTCGATGAATGCCTCGCGGACGCCGTTCGAGAACTGAGCCAGTAAGGGAGAAAACATGCACTTTCACTCACTTCAGGCACGTTTCGTCGCGGTCCTCCTTGTCGGTGTGGCCGGAACTGCCACCGCTCAGACTCAGAGCGTCGTCAACCCGGTTGTCGCTTGCATGAAGAAGGAGAAAAAGGGATGCACCTACGACTGGGACTCCAACAGCAACAAGTGTCGAGAGCTTTGCCTGAAAAAGGAGACCGGGACGGGTGGGTTCGGCCATTCAGGGCAGACTCCGACCCCGCAGGCAAAGTCCAGCGGCAAGGGCGCATCCGGCTCGGGTCCTGGCATCAGTGCGGCGGGAAAGTCGCCTCAGTGAAGATCGGTTCAGTTCGCCCGGCCACCCCGTCAGCCGAGTTGCTCGGCGAGCCCCACGATGATTCCCTCGGGCCCACGGATGTAGGCCAGTTCGTACGACTGCCCATACCGCATCCGACCGATGAGTTCGAACCCATGGGCCGACATGCGCGCCACGAGCGCATCGAGGCCGTCGACCGCGAACATGATCCGGCGAAGGCCCAGTGCGTTCACCGGCATGTCCACCGGCCCGAACCGCACCGCCTCCGGCGTGTGGAACTTGTCCAGCTCGATGCCCTGCCCGTCGGCCGTGCGCAGCATCGAGAGCGTGGCGCGCACGTGGCCGATGCCGATGAGGCGGCCGATGTCGGGGCCTTCCACCGTGGTCTCGCCTTCGAGCTTCAGGCCCAGTTCGAGAAAGAACGCCTTCACCGCCTCGAGGTCGTCGACGACGATCAGGACGTTGTCCATGCGCTTGATGGTCATGACGGCATTCCTCCGTGAGGGGGGCCGGAACCCTGGTCCCGGTACCACGCCGCGGCCTGCCCGCGGGTGTCCACGCCCAGTTTGCCCAGGATGTTCGCCACGTGCCGCTTGACCGTGTGCGGACTGAGATCGAAGGCGCGGGCGATCAGCTTGTTGCTGTCGCCGGCCGCGATGCGGGCGAGCACCTCGTGCTCGCGGTCGCTCAGCAGCGTCGCCTGGGCCGACAGCGCCGAGGCCGTCGGTGCGGGCGCGTGGTGCGGCGCCAGCAGGTCGGCCAGACGCCTCAGCAGGGAAACCGCTGCCGCCGGCAACAGCGCGCCCCATGCCACGCCGGCCAGCCGCGCCAGCGCGGCCGGCCCCGCCAGCAGCGCCCCGCCCAGCTCCCGCCCATGCACCGCGTTCGCCACCCACGGCGACAGCGACGCCGCAGCGGCCTCCGTCTCCCCCAGCCGCACCAGCACGTCCGCCCGCATCACGCGCGCCTGCACCGCCGGGAAGAAGCACCAGCGCTCGACGTCCTCGGCCAGCGGCCCCAGCAGCACCAGCGCATCGGCCAGCCGCTCCTCCGCCAGCGCCAGCAGCGCATCCAGGTACCGGGCCTGCCGCTCCGCCGCCGGCCATTCGAGCGGATTGCGCGCGGCAGCGAACTCCGCACGCACCGCCCGCAACCCCGCCACGTCCTGGAAGATCCACCGCGCCCGCGCCTGCACCAGCAGGATCTCGTACTCGTGGGTCAGCCGGTTGCTCGTCGTGGTCGCATGGCGCATGTCGTCGAGGCAGGCCTTGGCCGCGGCCTCGCTCGCCTCGCGCCGCCCCAGCAGCGCATGGATGAGGATGCGCGCGTTGTAGTTTTCGGTCGCCACGCTGCACGGCTGCCCGAGCCAGTGGCACGCCTCGTCGGCACGGGACATCCACGCCGCCGCCTCGTCGAGCCGTCCCGCCGACAGCGCGAGCCACACCCTCGCATGCAGCACGCCCGCACGCAGGTGCGACGGATGTTCCCCGGCGATGCGGAACGCCCCGTCGGCGAAGCGCTCCATCAGCGGGTTCACGTTCGGCAGTCCCGCGAGGAAGCTGTGGAAGAAGCAGAGGTTCCAGATCTGCAGGTCGGGCACACGTTCGAGCGCTTCCACCATCTCGGTGAAATGGCCCGCGACGTCCTCTGCCCGCAGTTCGGCATAGGCCGCCCACGCGCTGCCGAAGGCGATCACGGCACGTGACGCGTCGTCGAGGGGCAGCGCGCGAAGACGTGTCAACTCGAACGCGGCCTCGTGCACCCGCCCGGTGTTCTGCATCGCGATGCACGCATACGCCTTCGCGAGTGCGGCATCGGCGGCCCGGCCGGCCCGTGCGAAGCCGGTGCTCGCGCGCGACATCGCGGACACGGTGGTGTCGAAGTCGAAGGCCAGGAACGCGACCATGCCCTGCAGCACCAGCAGGTCGGGCCGCGCGTCGATGGCGGCGGCGGGCAGCGTGGCGAGCATCGCGGGCAAGGTGGCGCCGCCCGAGGCGACGAGCAGCGGGCCGCGCTTGGCCAGCGCATCGGCGGCCTGCTCCCATGCGCCGGCGCGCGTGAAGTAGCCCACCGCGCGTGCGAGGTCGGGTTCACCAACGGCCGCGCGGCACAGCAGTCCGGGCAGTTCCTCGGGGTGATCGCGTTCGAGGCGGTCGAGCAGGAAGTCGCGCACGAGGTCGTGCTGGCGCAGCGTCAGTTCGTCGGCGTCGAGCACGCTGACGAAGAGGCCGCGGCGTTCGATCTCCTCCAGCAGTCGCGACGCATCGGGCGACCCGCTCACCTGCGCGCAGCGGGCGACCGTGAGTTCGGGCAGCACGGCGCAGCGCAGCAGGAAGGTGCGCAGCACGGCGGGCATGTCGTCGAGCACCTCGGCAGCGAGGTAGTCGAACACGTGGCGCTGGTTGAAGACGCCCATCGGGGCACTGCCGTGGCGCGCGGTGAGGCTCAGGCGCAGGCCCGCGGCCCAGCCCTCGGTGCGCTCGAGCAGTTGCGCGGCGTGGGAGGGATCGCCGCCGGCCGCGGCAATCAGTGAAGCGACCTCGCCCTCGCCGAAGCGCAGGTCGTACTGGCGCAGCTCGGCGAGCTGGCCCGTCGCGCGCCAGCGGGCCAGCGGCCACGGGGGCTCGACGCGGCTGGCGATGGCGAAGGACCAGGTGGACGGCACACGTTCGATGACGCATGCGAGCAACTCGAACACGTGCGGGTCCCCGATGCGGTGCAGGTCGTCGATGACGATGAGCCCGCCCGGTGCACGTGCGCCGGCGAGCGCGTTGATCCATTCGTTGGCCACCTGGCGCACGCCGCCGTCGGCCAGCGCCAGCGTGGCGAGCGCCTCGGGGGCCACGCGCCAGGCCGGGTCGTGGGGCTCCAGCGCCGCGGCGAGGCAGTCGAGGAACCGCGGCAGGCGGTCGTCGGCATCGGCGGAGATCCACACGAGGGCCGTGCCCCCGGGCAGCTGGCGGATCTGGCGGGTGAGCGCAGCCGTCTTGCCGTAGCCGGCCGGCGCCAGCAGCAAGGTGAGGGGGTGGGCGAAGGCCGACGCGAGCGAGCGCTCGAGGCCCGGCCGTTCGACCAGGCCCGTGCGGGGGCGCGGGGGCTGGATCTTGGCGAGCGCGAACACCGGCCCGGCGGCAGGCTCGGGTTCCGTCGGCATCGCGCGATTCTGCCGAAGCTGGATCGGTTCGGGAAGGTGCCCCACTCCCGCGTTCGCGGGGCACCCGAAGGGGGTCCCCCCATCCGGGTTGGCCCACCGGTTCCGGCTCCGATGGCTCCTTCAGGCGATGACCCATGGCCCCCTCGCGGGAACACTGCCCGACATGCCGAGCCATCCCGTTCGGCCTCAGCCCGAATGGAGTTTCCAGCATGCAACCCACCCTCACCCCCCGCCCCGCCGCACCGAACACCGCGCCCCGCATGGACATGTACGTCGCGATCCACAAGGCCCTGCGCGGCTTCATGACCGAGACGCTCGCCCGCGTGGGCCGCATCGACGTGCTCGACGACGACGAGATGGCCCGTTGCCTCGGCCAGCTCGACGACCTGCTCACGTTCTGCGAGGGCCACGTGAAGCACGAGAACGAGTTCATCCACGCCGCCATCGAGGCCCGCCAGCCCGCCGGCTCGGCCCGCACGGCCGACGACCACGAGGACCACCTCGAGACGATCGGCGTGCTGCGCAACCAGACCTTCGCGTTGAAGGCCGCCGTGCCGGCCACGCGTTTCACGCTGGCGCTGCGCCTGTACCGCCACCTGGCCCTCTTCGTCGCCGAGAACCTGCACCACATGCACCTCGAGGAGACGGCCAACAACGCGACGCTGTGGGCGCTCTACACCGACGAGGAGCTGCACGCGATCCACGACCGGCTTCTCGCGAGCATCACGCCAGCCGAGCAGATGGTGGTGGCCCGCTGGATGATCCCCGCGCTGTCGCCGTCGGAGCGCGCCGGCCTGATGAGCGGCATGCGCGCCGGCATGCCCTTCGAGGCCTTCGCCGCGGTGCTCGAGATCGTGCGTCCGCACATCGACGCACCGGGCTGGGCCAAGCTGATGCGCGCCCTCGGCCTCGCCGCTCCCGTCAAGTTCGCCTGAGGCCGCCACCATGAAGACCTGGATCAAGCGCAGCCTGGCCGGCGTCGTGGGCCTCGTGGCCTTCGCCGCCGCCGGCCTCGTGGTCGGTGCCCATCTCGGCGACCGCAAGATGGCCCGTCGGATCGACGTGCACGTGGAGCCGGTGGCCTGGCGCACCGACGAAGCGTCGGTCGCCCGCGGCCGCTACCTCTTCGCATCGCGCGGCTGCACCGACTGCCACGGCGACAACGGCGCCGGCAAGGACGTGATCAACGACGGCAAGGGCATGCACGTGCGCGCGCCGAACATCACGCCCCACCCCGGCTCGGTGGTCTCGGGCTACGGCCCGGCCGACTGGGACCGCGCCATCCGCCACGGCATCAAGCCCGATGGCCGCCCGCTGATCATCATGCCCAGCGAGGACTACGCCCGGCTGACGAACGACGACCTCGCCGCGCTGGTGGCCTACGTCCGGCAGATGCCGCCGCAAGAGGGCGTGCCGGCCCACATCGCCCTGCCGCTGCCCGTGCGGGCGCTGTATGCCGCCGGGCTCATCCGGGACGCCGCCGAGAAGATCGACCACACCCTGCCTCCGTCGCAACCGGTGCCGGAAGGCGTGAACGCGGCCCATGGCGCCTACATCGCCAACGCGTGCATCGGCTGCCACGGCGCCACGCTGTCGGGCGGGAGGATCCCGGGCGGTCCGCCGGACTGGCCCGCCGCCGCGAACCTCACGCCCGGCCCCGGCTCGGCCATGCCCGCCTACCGCAACGCCGCGGAGTTCACCGCGATGCTGCGCACCGGCCGCCGCCCCGACGGGTCTCCCGTGAGCCCCGTGATGCCGTTCGGCTCGCTCAAGGAACTCAACGACACCGACGCGCAGGCCTTGTACCTGCACCTCCAGGCGCTGCCCGCCGTCCCCGCCGGCCAGCACTGACCCCACCCCTTCGCTCCACACACCATGAAACCGATGAACCGATTCCTCTCCTGGCTGGCGATCGCCACCAGCTCCGCGTTTTTCGTCGCCTGCGGCGGCGACGACGCCCCCATCACCGACACGCCGGCCGCCCAGACGGCCACCGTGACGGGCCGCATCGTCGAGACCGACACGGACGAGCCGCTCGCTGGCGCCCGCGTCACGGCCGGCGCACGTTCCACCACCACCGCCGCCGACGGCACCTTCACGCTGCCGGGCGTGACCCCGTCCGACCGTGCACTGGTGAAAGCCGAGGCCGCGGGCCACGGCCCGAACTCCGCCTTCGTGGCGCTGGCAGCCAACGGCACGGCCGACGTCAGCGTGCGCCTGATCAAGCTCGCGCCCGCCACCACCTTCGACGCCGCGACCGCCGCCACGCTGACGAGCCCGGGCTCGAACGCGCAGGTGCAGCTGCCCGCCGCCGCGCTGGTGGACGCCGCCACGGGGGCGGCCGCCGCCGGCACGATCTCGGCCAGCCTCACCGACATCGACCCGGCGAGCGACCCCGAGCGCATGCCCGGCAACTTCACCGCGCTGCAGGCCGGTGCCGTGCGCACGATCGAGAGCTTCGGCGCGATCAAGGTGGACCTGCGCGACGCGGCGGGCAAGCGCCTGAACCTCGCGGCCGGCAAGACGGCCACGATCCGCATCCCGCTGTCGACCCGTTCGCCGAACCCGCCGGCCACCGTGCCGCTGTTCCACTTCGACGAGGCCACCGGCCGCTGGATGGAGGAAGGCAGCGCCACGCTGAAGACCGGCGACGGCGAGCCCTACTACGAAGGCACCGTGAGCCACTTCAGCTACTGGAACGCCGACATGGTCGCCGAGACGGTGGAACTGGAGGGCTGCGTCGTCGACGGCAACGGCCGCCCGGTCTCGGGTGTGCAGGTCAGCAGCAGCGGCGTCGACTACTCGGGCCGCAGCACCGCCTTCACGAACGCCGAGGGCCGCTTCACGATGCAGGTGCGCAAGAACGCCACCACCGGCGTGTGGGCCGCCACGAAGGACCGCATCACCGCCATCAACGAGGTCGAACTCGAGGAATTCGGCGGCGCGATGAAGGGCTGCATGGTGCTCGAGGCCGCCACGTCGCCCATCCCGGGCAAGCTGTCGCCGAAGGTGATGATGAACCCGCGCAACACCACCGTGCAGGCCGGCGACGCCGCCATGTTCACGGCCGTGGTCGAAGGCACGCAGCCCATGACCTACTCGTGGACGCGCAACGGCGAGCCGGTGCCCAACAGCAACACCAGCGTCCTCTTCGTCTACCCCACGGCCAGCAGCGACGACGGCGCGGTCTACAAGGTCGTCGCGAAGAACGTCGCGGGCGAGATCGCCAGCAGCACCGCGGTGCTCACCGTCACCACGACGGCCATCGCGCCGCAGATCCAGCTGCAACCGCTGCCGGTCACCGTGACCGCGGGCGAGAACGCCACGTTCGTCGTCACCGCCAACGGCAGCGGCCCGCTCGCGTACCAGTGGAAGCGCAACGGCGCCGACATCGCTGGGGCCAATGCCGTCGCCTACACCTTCGCCGCCACCGATGCCGACAACGGTGCCACGTACAGCGTGACCGTCTCCAACGCCTCGGGCCAGGCGACCAGCAACGGCGCCACGCTGACCGTGGTGCCGGTGAACGCGCCGCCCGCCATCCAGGTGCCCCCGGCGAGCGCCGTGGTGGACCAGGGCGAGAGCGTGACCTTCGGCGTCACGGCCCAGGGCAGCGGCACGCTGGCCTACCAGTGGCAGCGCAACGGCGCGAACATCGCCGGGGCCACGTCGCCCACCTACACGATCGACGAAGTCACCGCCGCCGACCACCAGGCCTCGTTCCGCGTCGTCGTGACCAACGCCGTGGGCAGCACCACGAGCGCGGCCGCCGTGCTCAGCGTCAACACCGGCGCCGTCGACCAGAAGGACCGCATCCTGAAGCTGTTGGGCAACTGGGCCGTGGGCCTGACCGCCTCGGGTTCGCCGCTCGAGATCGCCGACGAGGACTTCAAGGTGAAGCCGCTGAACACCGTCTGCCAGGCCGGCACCGTGGCCCCGACGCTCGATGGCGCCGCGCCCACCGCCGGCCAGGTGCTGCCGCTCGGCAACCACACGCTGGCCGCGACGTTCACGGCCTGTGACACCAACGGCGCCACGTACGACGGCCGCACCAGCATCGCCTACCAGTTCGCGGACACCGCGCACCGCAACGGCGTCGCGCAGTCCACCGTCACCGACTTCGTGCACACCGGCACCGACTACGTGGGCGACGAGACCGCCGTGCGCGCCAATGGCCAGGCCCGCATCGAACTCGACGGCAGCCTCGTGGGCACCACCGAGACGATCAAGCTGCGCTTCATCCCCGCCGCCGGCTTCACGCTGACGGACGTGGCCACCGGCGTCGCGTCGAGCGCCGTCAGCGGCAACGCGCTGCTGCACAACGTGCTGGTGTCCGACACGATGAAGCTGACCCGCCAGGAGTTCGCGGCCTACACGTTCAGCCGCGGTGGCGTGACCTACGTGCTCGACGGCTTCGTGCAGTTCGAGTTCACGAGCCCGATCTCGATCGTGGGCAGCGGCACCGTGACCCTGAAGGCCAACGGTGTCGACGTGGCGCGCATCACGGCGACCGCCACCGGCTACGGCGTGGAGGTGCTCAACGGCGGCGTGCCGGCGAGTGCCGGGTACGTCGCCGCGGCCTCGGGCGAACGCGTGAGCGCACGCAGCAAGGTGTCGAAGGTGAAGGTGGCGCCGCAACTGCGCCGCTGATCCCACGCACCGCGTGACCGAGCCGGGCGGGCCCTCAGGGTCCGTCCGGCTTTTCCCTGTGCAGGTGCCCGCCCGCATCCACCGTCAGGAAGGCCACCCCCTGCCCCCGCAGGAAGTCGTGGGCCTCGTCGCCCATCAGCATCGCGATGGTGGTCAGCGCCCCGGCCGCGAGGCACGCCGGCCCCACCACGCTCACCGACTGCCAGCGCGTCACGGGCCAGCCGGTGCGCGGGTCGAGGATGTGGCAGTAGCGCCGGCCGTCGACCTCGAAGCTGCGTTCGTAGTCGCCGCTCGTGGCCAGCGCACCATGGGACAGGTCGATGCTCGCGACCACGTCGCCGGGACGGCGCGGGTGGGCGATGCCGATCTTCCACGGGTGACCGCCTGGGTGCGGCCCCACCACGCTCACGTCACCGCCCAGGTTGACGGTGCCACCGGCGATGCCGGCTTCGTGCAGCACGGCCGCGGCGCGGTCGGCGGCGTATTCCTTCGCGAAGCCACCGAAGTCGAGTTCCATGCCGGGGCGGCGCAGCGCGAGCGACTCGCCGTCCCAGTCGGCCTGGAACCAGCCGATGTCGGGCAGCAGCGCGTCCACCTCGGCGGCGGACGGCACGCGGGCCGCCTTGAAGTCCCACACGCGGCGCAGGATGCCGGACGTGATGTCGAAGCGGCCGGCGCTGGCCTCGTACAGCGTGTCGGCGAAGCGCAGCAGGCCGGCCGTCTCGTCGTCGACCGCGATGCGTTCGCCGGTGCCGGCGGCCGCGTTGATGCGCGAGACGATGCTGTCGGGGCGGTAGCGCGAGTACTTCGCCTCGATGCGGCGCACCTCGCCGATGGCCCGCTGCGCGGCGGCCTCGGCCAGCACCTGGGAATGCGCACACACGCGCAGCTGGCACACGGTGCCCATCGCGTCGAATTCGAAGCCGAAGTCGGGGATCATCGTCGGAGTGTCGCCCACTTGAGTGTCATCCCGGCGCAGGCCGGGACCCTGTGCCTTCGCGGGTCCGCCCAGGGTCCCGGCCTGCGCCGGGATGACGTGCTTTTTTCCTGCGCTCGCGCGCCGGGTCAGAACGCCTTGCTCACCCCCACCTGCACCATGTCCGCATACAGCGGATCGATGCCCGGCGACCCGCTCCCCCCGAGCTTCCAGTCGCTCTTCTGCGTGTACCGCTCGTACTTCACGTCGCCCGTCCAGTCCTCCCAGCGCAGCTGCAGCTTGATGCCGAGCGTGACGGCGCCGAAGGCGGACATGCGCTGGTCGGTGGTGGCGAACGTGGGCGAGCCCGGGCAGAACGGGAACACGGCGGGGTCGGACGACGGGTCGCAGTAGAACTTCGCCGCGCCCTGAGAGTAGTAGCGCAGCGACGGCGTGACCGACCACCATTCGGCGAACGGCTGCACCCACGCGGCCTCGACGGTGTGGGCCGCGATGCCGAAGCTGTCCTTGTAGAAGCGGTAGCTGCTGCGCAGCGTGCTGCCGAGCGGCACCACGTGGTGGTTCCAGCGCGCGAGCAGCGTGCCCTGGTTGCGTTCGTCGGGCCGGCGGTCGGCCGACTTGTACGGGTCGTTGAAGTAGCCCGCCCCATGGCGGTACCCCAGGTTGACCTGCACGATGTCGTTCGCGCCCAGCACCTGCGTGACACCCGCCATCACCTCGTTCGTGCGGCGGCGTTCGTCGAGCGCGGGGTCGTCGGTGGAGCCGATCTTGTCGCGCGTGGCGGCGGCACCCAGGTGGAACGTGGTGTTGTTGTCCTCGGTGGCGTAGCGGCCCTCGAGGGACACGGCGCTGGAGTCGTAGTCGTTCTCGCTGGACGTGGCCACGCCCACCGCCACGGCACCGCGGGAGAAGTGCCGCGTGACCTTGACGTCCCCGGCGTTGCGCTTGTCGCTCATGCCGCCGGGGGCCTTCGTGGCGCCAGACACCGACGAGTAGTAGCGCGGCGTGGCGCCCGACACGTCGTCGACGGTGGCGCCGGCCTCGACCGACCAGTCGCTGCCGATGGGCACGACGAGCAGCACGGACGGGGCCTTGACCGTGATGCGGTCGAACTTCGCGCCGTCCGGCTTCGGTTCGCCCGGGTACTGGGTGTCGTTCTTCTGGAAGTCCCGGTAGTACAGGTACTTCAGCGCGATGCTGCCCTTCTCGGGCGCGCTTTCGGCGTGGGCCGCGGGCAGTGCCGTCACGCTGAGCGCGGCGGCGACGATGGAGCCGATGCGAAGGGGGCGATCAGTTGCAGCCACAGCCGCCTCCGCCCACGCCGGTGCCGCCACTCGCGTTTTCCTTGCTGGCGTACACGTGTGCCGCGTTGCGCTGCTCGAGCGTGTCGTGGCCGAAAGTCATCTCGGGTTTGGCGAGGTTGCCCTTCTCCCAGGCCTTCGGCAGCCCGTCGGACGCGCAGCCCGCGAGCATCACCGCGACCACCGCGGACACCACCACCAGCACCGCCGACAGCACCATGGACCGCACCGATGCGCGGCTGGTGAAGCCGCCGTCGTCGAACTGGGATTCGCCGGGGGTCATCGGACCACCGGCAGCGCCGCCACGATGGCCGCTTCGAGCGCGGCCCGCTGGTCGGCACGGAAGCCCGTGTGCACCTGGATGACCTTGCCGTCCGGGCCGATCAGCACCGAACTGGGCATCCCCTTGACCTGGTAGCGGCGCGCGGTGTCGCCCTTCGGGTCGAAGGCCACGGCGAACGACGCCGGCACCTGCGACAGGAACTTCGTGGCTTCCGCGCTGTCGTTGTCGAGGTTCACCCCCACCACCTGCAATCCCCGGGGCCCGTACTTGGCCTGCATCTCGTTCATCCACGGAAACGACTGGCGGCACGGCCCGCACCACGAGGCCCAGAAGTCCACGTACACGAGCTTGCCCTGCAGCCGCTCGAGGTTCACCGGCGCCGCGCGCCCGGCCAGTTCGATGGCCGGCGCCGCCTGCCCCGGCTCCACCGCCCGGGCGTTGCTGGTGGCGAACGCGAGTGCCGCGGCCAGCACCGCCGTGACGGCGAACCCTCCCCCGATCAACTTGTTCATGTCGGAAACTTCCCCTTACTTCCGTGGACTTCGGCGTCCTCGGCCGTTTCTGTAGCAGGACGCTTGCCAGGGGGAGGAACGGGGGAAAACGGGCGCAAAAGGTCACCCGGCCGCCGAGGGGCTGCCGGGATTTGTCAGACGACCCGGGGAAGCAGGCGAAAAATCAGGCCTTCCGCTTCGCCAGCAGTCCGTACACGAACAGCACGATCAGCGCCCCGACCACGGAGGCGACGAGGCCGGCGCCCTGGCCTTCGCCGTACCAGCCGAGGGTTCTCCCCAGGAAGTTGGCCACCACGGCTCCGACGATGCCGAGCACGGCGGTGAGGATGAAGCCCATCGGGTTCGGGCCCGGCATGAGGGCTCGGGCGATGAGGCCCGCGACGAAACCGATGAGGATGGTCCAGAGGATGCCCATGGGATGCTCCTGAAGCGAGAGGAAACCCGTTGAACGGAGGATGGGCCCGACTTCAGCCCCGCACGGCCGACTCGATGGCCGCGACGTCGATCTTACGCATGGTCATCATCGCCGCGAAGGCCCGCGTGGCCGCCGCGCGGTCGGCGCCGGTGAACGCATCCGTCAGCACCCGGGGCGTGATCTGCCACGACAGGCCCCAGCGGTCCTTGCACCAGCCGCATTCGCTCTCCTGCCCGCCGTTGCCCACGATGGCGTTCCACAGCCGGTCCGTCTCGGCCTGGTCGTCGGTGGCGATCTGGAACGAGAAGGCCTCGGTGTGCGGGAACACGGGACCGCCGTTGAGCCCGATGCAGGGGATGCCGGCGACGGTGAAGTCGACGGTGAGCACGTCGCCTTCCTTGCCACCCGGGAAGTCACCCGGCGCCCGGTGGACCGCACCCACCTTGCTGTCCGGGAAAGTCGCGGCGTAGAAGGTCGCCGCATCGAGGGCGGCACCGTCGAACCACAGGCAGACCGTGTTCTTGCTGATCATGGGCGACTCCTTCGGGAGGGGTGGATCCGGGCCGCACAGTATGTTCCGCCCGCATACCCACCGGCCCGGCAGGGAGGAAGGCGCCCCCGATTGCCCCTTGGTGCAGCCCCCCGCCAGCGGGCAGGCAACGTTGTATAACTGCGCCATCACGTCAGCCGGGGAGGCTGCAATGAGCCTGGATTTCGACGTCATCCGCCGCCCGACCCTCCTGGTCGTCGACGACACGCCCGACAACCTCATGCTGATGAGCAACCTGCTCAAGGACCGGTACGTGGTCAAGGTCGCGAACAACGGCGAGAAGGCGCTGAAGATCGTCCGCACCGGCGAGCCCCCCGACCTGATCCTGCTCGACATCATGATGCCCGGACTGTCCGGCCACGAGGTGGCGCAGCAGTTGGTGGCCGACTCGAAGACCCGCGACATTCCGGTCATCTTCCTGACCGCGCTCGCCTCCGAGGAGGACGAGATGATCGGCCTCGGGCTCGGCGCCGCCGACTACATCACGAAGCCGATCCGTCCGGCCATCCTGCTCGCCCGGGTCGAGACCCACCTCAACATCAAGGCGGCCGCCGACTTCCTGCGCAGCCAGAACGACTTCCTCGAACAGGAGGTGGCCCGCCGCACCCGCGAGGTGGCCGCGATCCAGGACGTCACCATCCTCGCGATGGCCTCGCTCGCGGAAACGCGCGACAACGAGACGGGCAACCACATCCGCCGCACGCAACACTTCGTGAAGGTGCTGGCGGAGCACCTGCGCAACCACCCGCGCTTCGCGAAGGTGCTCGACGACCACACCATCGGACTGCTCTTCAAGTCGGCGCCGCTGCACGACATCGGCAAGGTGGGCATCCCCGACCGCATCCTGCTGAAGCCGGGCAAGCTGACGCCGGAGGAGTTCGAGGTCATGAAGACCCACACCACGCTCGGCCGCGACGCCATCGAACACGCCGAACTGCAGCTCGGCGCCGACGTGGCGTTCCTGCGCCTGGCGAAGGAGATCGCGTACAGCCACCAGGAGAAGTGGGATGGCAGCGGGTATCCCGAAGGGCTGTCCGGCGACCGGATCCCGGTGTCCGCCCGGCTGATGGCCGTGGCCGACGTGTACGACGCGCTGACCAGCCGCCGGGTCTACAAGCCGGCCATGCCCCACGAACAGGCCCTCGGCATCATCCGGGACGGGCGTGGCAGCCACTTCGACCCGGACGTCGCCGACGCCTTCCTGGCCTGCACCGAGCAGTTCCGCGAGATCGCGCAGCGCTTCGTCGACACCGACCACGACATCGCCCGCAAGGCCGACGTGCAGGCGGTCGCCGCCGGGCTGCCCTGAGCCGCCGGCGCGAGTCGAATGCACAAGCCGCGCCTCTTTGCCGCCCTGCTCGAACGCCTCACGCTGCAGTCCAAGCTCGTGCTGGGTTTCGGCACCGTGCTGGTGTTCGCCGTGGTGCTCGGCATCCAGGGCCTGCTCGTGCAGCAGCAGTTCAGCCGTGATTTCGAACTGCTCCAGGCGAAAGAGGTCGTGGGGGTTTCCCGGGCCAAGGAGGCGGAGATCCAGCTGGGGCACATGGTGCTCGCGCTGCACAAGGCCGGGGAGGCCCGCGACGAAGCCGCGCGCGAGGCGCTCCTGGGCGAACTGGAGGCGAGCCGCAGCCAGTTGCGCCTCGCCACGAGGCAGCTTCGAACCACCATCATGCAGCGCGAGAACGACGAGCGCCTCGGCGAGTTCGAGGCCTTGCTGACACGCATCGACGCCATCGCGAGCGAGGCCGCCGACCTGATCCGCCTGGGGCTGCTGGACGAAGCCCGGGTCTTCATCGATGGCGGCGTGCTGGAGGATGTCACGCGACGGGCCGACCGCCTGATGGGCGCCATCGCCGCCACCAAGGAACTCAACGCGGATGTCGCGTCCCGGGACATCCGCACCTTCGTGACACGCCAGACGACGCTCTCCATCGCCCTGCTGGTGGGGGGACTCGGGATCACGCTGCTGTCGTCCTGGGTCATCGGGCGCTCCATCCGGCGTCCGGCCGCGCGGGTTCGCAGGGCGGTCGAGACCATCGCCCTCGGCCAGCTCGACGCGCCGGTTCCGCACACCGACCTGCCCAACGAAACCGGCGACCTCGCGCGGTCGGTGGCGGAGCTCCGCGACAACCTGCAGCGCCAGGGCACCGCGCTGGAGGCCCGCCAGGCCGAGCTGCTGCGGGCCCGGGTGGTGGCCGAGGAAGCCACGCGCGCGAAGAGCGATTTCCTCGCGAACATGAGCCACGAGATCCGCACGCCGATGAACGCCATCATCGGCATGAGCCACCTCGCGCTGAAGACGCCGCTCGACAAGCGCCAGCGCAACTACATCGAGAAGGTGCACCGCGCGGCCGAGAACCTGCTGGGCATCATCAACGACATCCTCGACTTCTCGAAGATCGAGGCCGGCAAGATGACCCTCGAGCAGGTGCCGTTCCGGCTCGAGGACGTGCTCGACGAGATCGCGAACATGGTGGGCCTCAAGGCCGAGACCAAGGGACTCGAGCTGCTGTTCGACGCGCCGGCCACCCTGCCCTCGGCCCTGGTGGGCGACCCGCTGCGCCTCGGCCAGGTGCTGATCAACCTCGGCAACAACGCCGTCAAGTTCACGGAGGCCGGCGAGGTGGTGGTCGACGTGGCGGCCGAGGAAGAGGACGACACCGGTGCGACGCTGCGCTTCCGTGTGCGCGACACGGGCATCGGCATGACACCCGAGCAGACCGGACGCATGTTCCAGGCCTTCAGCCAGGCCGACAGCTCCATCACCCGCCGCTACGGCGGCACGGGCCTCGGCCTCACGATCTCGAAGCAGCTCGTCGAGATGATGGGGGGGCGCATCTGGGTCGAGAGCGAGGCGGGCAAGGGATCCACCTTCCAGTTCACCGCGCGCTTCGGCCGGCAGGCCGACGCGCCGCGGCGGCGCATGTTCAAGGCAGACGAACTGCAGGGCCTGCGCACGCTCGTCGTCGACGACAACTCGAGCGCCCGCGAGATCCTGTCGTCGATGGCGACGGGCTTCGGGCTCCGCGTGGACCTCGCCGCCAGCGGCGAGGAGGCGCTCGCCCAGGTGGCCGAGGCCGCCCGCCGCCAGCAGCCGTACGGCCTCGTGCTGCTCGACTGGAAGATGCCCGGCATGGACGGCGTGGAGGCCGCACGGCGCATGGACGAGCAGCTGCCAGGACACGCACCCGCGGTGATCATGGTCACTGCCTTCGGGCGCGAGGAGGCGCTGGTGGAGGCCGAGCAGCACGGGGTGTCCATGCCCGTCGTGCTGACCAAGCCCGTGATGGCCTCGACGCTGCTGGAGGCCATCGGCGACGTGCTCGGCAAGACCCTGATCGGCGAAACCCGCTCGCGCGAACGCTCCGACCGCTCCGCGGCCGACATCGCGCAGCTGGCCGGCGCCCGCGTGCTGCTCGTCGAGGACAACGACATGAACCAGGAACTCGCCACCGAGCTGCTGGAGTCGGCCGGCATCCAGGTGGTCATCGCATCGAACGGCCAGGAGGCCCTGGACGTGCTGGCGGCGGATGCCGCGTTCGACGGCGTGCTGATGGACTGCCAGATGCCGGTGATGGACGGCTACACGGCGACGCGGCGGCTGCGTGCGCAACCCTCGTTCCGCAACCTGCCCATCATCGCGCTCACGGCCAATGCGATGGCGGGCGACCGCGAGAAAGCGCTGGACAGCGGCATGAACGACCACCTCGCCAAGCCGCTCGACGAGGCGGTGATGTTCGCGACGATGGCGAGGTGGATGCGCCCCCACCCGTCCGCGGCACCGGCCCCCGCGACACGGCCGGGCGAGGACGAGGACGCGGTGGAGATCCCCGAGCTTCCCGGCATCGACCGCACGGCCGGCCTGCTGACCTGCCAGGGTCGGCGCGCGCTCTACCGCCGCATGCTGCTCAAGTTCCGCGACTCGCAGGCGGCCTTCGACACCACCTTCGCCGCGGCGCTGGCCGGGAGCGATCCCACCGCGCCGGAGCGGGTCGCGCACACGCTCAAGGGCACGGCCGCGAACCTCGGCGCCACCGCCCTCGCCCGGGTCGCCGGGGCCGTCGAGGCGGACTGCCGGGCCGGACGCCGCGGCGCCGACCTGGACGACGGGCTCGCGCGCGTGCGGAACGAACTGGAGATCGTGATGGCCGGTCTGCGGGGCCTCGATGCCGCCGCCGCGCCGGCCGCCTCGGCGACCGCGCTGCCGGTCGAGGAACTGCGCGAACGCATCAACCAGCTGCGCCAGCGCCTCGCCGAAAGCGACCCCGCCGCGCTCGACCTCGCCACCGAACTCGACGACCTGCTGGGCGACCACCCGGAACACCGGACCGTGGTGCGCCGCATCTCCGAGAAGGTCAACGACTTCGAGTTCGACGACGCGCTGGCCCTGCTCGACGGCTGGACGCCCTGACGGGGCGTGACGCTAGCGCAGCGGCGGCGCCCTGCCCTTCAACGCGCGGCACAGCGCCCGCTTCAGCGCCCCGATGGCGACGGGCTTGCTCAGGAAGTCGTCCATGCCGTGGCGCGCCGCGACGGCCGCGTCGTCGCCGGCCGTGAACGCGATGATCGGAAAACCCGGCAGGTGGCCCAAGCGTTGCTGTGCCTTCAGCCGGCGCGTGGCCTCGTAGCCGTTCATCACGGGCATGTCGACGTCCATCAGCACCGCGGCGGGGCTGTTCGCCTCGCACGAGGTGACGGCTTCCTGGCCGTTGGCGGCCGACCGCGTGCCGTAGCCGAGGATGCGCAGCAGGCCCTCGGCCACCGCGACGTTCACCTCGTTGTCGTCGGCGACCAGCACCACCGGCGGGGCCAGCGGCTGCAGCGGCGCGGGCCGCGAGGCACCGCCGTCTTCCTCGGCCCGCGGGCTCGTGAGGTCCCACAACTCGGACGGCAGCAGCGGCACCACGCGGATGGCCTCGTCGATGCCCTCCGTGCCGATCACCTCGGCGCCGGCCGTGACGGCGAGCAGCACCTGGCTGTCGGGATGTTTCCGCTTCGCGGCCTCCAGCCGGCGCAGGCCGGTGCCCTGCGGTTCGAACAGGATGATCGTCTCCGGCGGGTGCACGAGCTTCGCCTGCACGACGAGGGCCGCGTCGGCGTCGGTGCCGAGGATCGTGGTGTCCCAGCCCAGGCGCCGCAGCCGGCCGGCCAGGCCCTCGGCGGCCTCGTCGTCCGGGTGCACGAGGAAGACCGAGGCGCCGTGCGCATAGGGTGCGGGCGCCCGGCGCATGTGACCGTCGACTTCGAACTTCACCTGCAGCATCACCTGCGACGCCGACGGTGCCGAGACCGAGATGTCGGCACCGATGAACGGGCAGGTGCTGTGGGCGAACGCGCCGGACGGATCCTGCTCGAGGGAGAGGTGCTCCATCCGGGCCCGCGCCTCGGCGCCGTCGGCCAGTTCTCCCGCGGCCACCAGCGTCAGGGTGACGCGGACTTCGTCGCGTCCCGCCACGGGCTCGGCCCGGGCGAAGAGGTTCAGCGTGCCCTTCAGCAGCAGGTCGGCCGCCGCGGCCATCACCCGCTGGAAGCACCGCTGGTGGGCATCGGCGTCGCCGTGGATCTCGGTGGGACCGCCGACGTAGTCGAAACGGTAGGAACCGCCGCGCGCCACCACCTGGGCCACGACGGGGCGCGACGTCAGCGTCACCAGCTCCCCCATGTCGAACACGCTGAAGGGCATGGGTGCTGCCCGGCTCACGTGGCGCGTGACCTGGACGCCGGCGCGGGGTCGGAGCCTTCCATGGTGGCGCCGTCCGCATCGGCATCGTGTGCCGGGGACGTCTCCTGCCATGCGGCACGCGCGCCCCAGGTGGACTCGGTTCGCGGGGCCGGACGGCCGGGTTCGGCCGACGCGGCCTTCAGCGTCTGCCAGACCACCGCACCACCGCCCAGCACCGCAGCCAGGCGGACGATGGTGCCCAGCGACAGCAGCCCGCTGCCCACGAGGGCCAGCGCGGCGCCGCCACCGATGCGGGCCAGTTCGGCGGACGTCAGGCCGGACGCGATGTCGGACAGGCCGGTGGCGAACGATTCGGCGTCACGGGAAGTGGATCGGGTGTCCATGGGCAACTCCTGGAAGAACGGGATCGCCCTGAAGGGCAATCGGCGCTCCCGCCCCCCCGCTCCCCCGGCGCTGCCGGCCCCGTCAGCCGGTGCGGTCGTCGCCCGGCAACCCGCGCAAGCCTTGCAGCAACACCCGCTGCGGCCCCGGGAACTCGACCTTCTCGGTGGCCAGTGCGTCGAGGATGGCGAGGTTGACCTCGGACTTCACCCGGTCCTGCTCGCGGTTCGGGTCGGTGAGCCAGTACTTGATGGTCAGCTCCATGCCGTTGGGCACGAAGTTGGTCAGCTGCACCACGGGCGAGGGCGTCGAAAGCACCCGCGGGTTGCCGGCCAGGGCCGATTCGAGCTTGGGCTGCAGCGCGCGCACGTCGGTGCCGTAGGCCACCTGCACCACCACGCTGATCAGCACCTGAGACTCGGCGGTGGCGAGCGAGGCGTTTTCCACGCGCTGCGTGATCAGCATCTCGTTCGGCACGATGGCCTCGCGGCCGTTGCTGGCGCGGATCACGGTGTAGCGCGTGCGGATGTCGGAGATGCGGCCCTCGAAGTTGTCGACCTTCACCACGTCGCCGATGCGCAGGCTGCGTTCGGCGAGGATCACGAAGCCGCTCACGTAGTTGGCCGCGATCTTCTGCATGCCGAAGCCGATGCCCACGCCGGCCGCGCCACCCAGCACGCTCAGCGCCGTCAGGTTGATGCCCACGGCCGACATCGCGAAGATGAGCCCGAGGAACAGCAGCACCACGCGCACGAGGTTGGCCGCCACCTTGCGCAGCGACAGGTCGTTGCCGGTGCCGCGCACGAGCTTCTTCTCGACCGCGGCCGACAGCCACAGCGACAGCACCATCACCACCGCCGCGGTGAGCGAGCCCTCGATCATCGTGCGCACCGACACGTCCGCCCCGCCGATGCGCAGCGTGAACCCCTCGAGTTCCTCGAGCAGCGCCGGCATGATGCCGGTGATCCACAGCACGGCGACGATCCACGCGAGCCACGAGATGGTGCGTTCGAGCGCGCGGGCCACCGGCGACGCCGGGAACGCGTACGTCATCACCCGCACCGACAGCCGGATGGCCGCGAGCGACAGCAGGATGGGCACCGCCACCTTCAGCACCGCGGCCTGATGCGCCTCGGGCAGCAGGAAGCGCCCGAGCAACGCGAAGAGCAGCGCCACCACCGGGAACAGCACGCCGTCGATGGTGCGCCGTCCGAACAGCACGGCGCCCTCCACGGTGAGCATCCGGCGCAGCAGCGTGCAGACGACCCAGGAGCCGCCCAGGCAGGCGAGCAGCACGCCCGCCTCGCGGAGCGCGGCCAGCGTGGTGAACGCGGACAGCACGTCGCGGAGGTCGGCGAAATCGAAGGAGGCGTTCATGGGCACAGGTGTCGGCAATGGCCGCCACGGCGGCCGCGGATCAGGTCGAGAGGCTCAGAGATCGGCCAGCACGCGCAGGTGCGTGGCCACGCTGCGCGCCAGGGCGCCGAGCGCGTAGCCGCCTTCGAGGCACGACACGATGCGGCCACGGGCGTAGCGGTCGGCCACCTGCTTGATGCGGCGGGTGATCCATTCGTAATCGGCCTCGACGAGGCCGAGCTGGCCCAGGTCGTCTTCCCGGTGGGCGTCGAAACCGGCGGAGACGAAGATCATCTGGGGCTTGAAGTCTTCCAGCCGCGGGATCCACATCATCTCGATGACCTCGCGGATTTCTTCGCCGCGCGTGTACGGCGAGATGGGCACGTTGACCATGTTGTCGCCCAGCGGCACGCCGCCGCTGCCCGGGTACAGCGGGTGCTGGAAGAAGCTGACCATCAGGATGCGGTCGTCGCCGGCCACGATGTCTTCCGTGCCGTTGCCGTGGTGCACGTCGAAGTCGACGATGGCCACGCGCTTCAGGCCCCGCTTGTCGAGCGCGTGGCGCGCGGCCACCGCCACGTTGTTGAAGAAGCAGAAGCCCATCGCCTGGTTGCGCGTGGCGTGGTGGCCCGGCGGGCGCACCGCGCAGAAGGCGTTGTCGACCTCGCCGTCGATGACGGCATCGGTGGCGGCCACCGCGGCGCCGGCGGCGCGGCGGGCGGCCTTCCAGGTGGCGGGGCACAGCACGGTGTCGGGGTCGACCGCCCGCGGCTCGCCGGAGGCTTCCGCCTGGCGCATGCGGTCGCTGATCTCGGCGACGTAGCGGGTGTCGTGGGCGAGGTCCAGCTCGGCGAGGTCCACCAGCGGGGCGTCGCGCTGGTCGAGGGCGACGTCGAGGCCCGTGGCGAGCAGGTGGTCGCCGATGGCGGCGAGCCGCTCCGGACACTCCGGATGCCCGCGGCCCATGTCATGGGCAGCGCAGTCGGGGTGGCTGTAATAGGCGGTAGCCATGCGTGTCTCGGTTCGATGTTTCGGGTATGGTGCGTGCCATGACACGCCCAGCCCCCTGCAGTTTGCGTCCGTTTTCCAGGTTGTTTCTCGTACCGCTCCCGGGCCGGGAGGCCGTTGCATGCTGAATGCCGACCTCGCGCCCCGGCTCACCCGGCTCGTCGACCAGATTAGCACGATCATCGTCGGCAAACGCCCCCACATCCGCGACTGCGTCGCCTGCCTGCTCGCCGGCGGCCACCTGCTGATCGAGGACGTGCCCGGGGTCGGCAAGACCACCCTCGCCCACGCGCTGTCCGTGTCGCTCGGCCTGCGCTTCTCCCGCACGCAGTTCACCGCCGACCTGATGCCCTCCGACCTGATCGGTGTGAGCGTCTACGAACGCAGCAAGGAAGCCTTCGTGTTCCACCCGGGCCCGGTGTTCGCGCAGGTGCTGCTGGCCGACGAGATCAACCGTGCCGGCCCGAAGACCCAGAGCGCGCTGCTCGAGGCCATGGAGGAGCACCAGGTGACGGTCGAAGGCGAGACGCGGGCGCTGCCCGCGCCGTTCTTCGTGATCGCCACGCAGAACCCCACCGACCAGCTGGGCACCTACCCGCTGCCCGAATCGCAGCTCGACCGCTTCCTGATGTGCCTCACGCTCGGCTACCCGGACCAGGCAAGCGAACGCGCGCTGCTGGCCGGCACCGACCGGCGCGAGGCCATCCACGCGCTGTCGGCGGTGATGTCCCCCGAGGAGCTGGTGGCCGCGCAACAGGAGGTGCTGAAGGTGCACGCGTCCGACGCGCTGCTCGACTACCTGCAGGCCCTCATCGCGGCCACGCGCAGCGGCAAGTGGTTCGTCGACGGGCTGAGCCCGCGCGCGGGCATCGCCATCCTGCGCGCGGCCAAGGCCATCGCGCTGCTGGACCAGCGCGACTACGTCGCCCCGGACGACCTCCAGGCCATCCTCCCGCAGACGGTCGCCCACCGACTGGTGCCCGTGGCCGGTGCCGGCCGCGGCCCGCGTGAACAGGTGCGCGCGATGCTCGAAGCCGTGCCCGTACCCTGAGAATCCCTGCCCCTTTTTCCGGCTCCTCCGAACCGGCGCACCCTACAATCCGCGCCCTGCTCTGAAGTTTGTCCATGTTCAAGAACATCCTGCTCTACCGCATCACCCAGTGGGACACCTCGTCCCTCGACACCCTCGACGAACGCCTCCAGAAGGGCCGCTTCGTGTCCTGCGGCGCCACGCAGCTCGAGTCCGCCGGCTGGGTCCAGCCCCGTGGCGACAAGCACACCTCGCTGATCGAAAGCGTCGGTGGGCAACTCATCCTGCGCCTGGCCGTCGAACGCAAGGCGGTGCCGGGGTCGGCCGTGAAGAGCCGCCTCGAGGAGCGCCTCGACAAGATCGAGCAGGAAACCGGCCGCCGCCCGAAGGGCAAGATGGCCAAGGAGCTCAAGGAAGAGGTGATGCAGGAACTGCTGCCGCGCGCCTTCCCGAAACACTCCGCCAACCTCGTCTGGATCGACCCCCAGTCGAAGCTCGTGGTGGTGAGCGCCGGCAGCGTGAAGGCGGCCGACCGCATCCTCACGCTGCTCGTCGAGACCATTGGCGGCGGCCTGCAGCTGCGCCTGCTGCAGACGCAGACCTCGCCGGCCACGGCCATGTCCGAGTGGCTGACCACGAAGGAAGCCCCGGCCGGCTTCACCGTCGACCGCGAGTGCGAGCTGAAGCAGCCCGACAGCGAGAAGTCGGCCGTGAAGTACGCGCGCCACGTGCTCGACATCGACGAGGTCGGTGAACACATCAAGCAGGGCAAGCTGCCCGTGAACCTCGCGATGACCTGGGAAGGCCGCGTGTCGTTCGTGCTCACCGAAGGCATGTCGGTCAAGAAGATCAAGATGCTCGACGTGGTGCTCGAGAACAACACCGCCAAGGCCGGCAAGGACGACGACGGCGGTTTCGACGCCGACGTGGCCATCAGCACGGGTGAACTCAAGCAGCTGATCCCCGCGCTGGTCGAGGCGCTGGGCGGCGAACAGGAAGGCGCCATCACCGGCGCGCCGGCGACACCCGCACCCGACCGCCTCGCGGCGTGAAAAGGGCCCCGTGAGGGGCCCTTGAAGTCTCCGGAGCAAAGCCAACGCCCAGGATCCCGGCATGCGCCGGGACGACAAACGTTGGTGTGGGGCGAGCGCAGCGAAGCCGCCGATCAAGCCACACGCGAGTCCGGGTTCCCCGGGCGACCCGTGTGTATAGACCGGGGACCTGGGTAACAGGCGTGCGAGGACCTGGGTAACAGGTTCAAGGGTATCAGGGCAGGCTTAGATCGATGCGTCCGAAGTGGTGGTGGCAGTAGTACAGGTCGTACGAGCCATCGCGATCGGACCGCGGCCTCAGTCCAATCTGCTCGCCCCGCAGGCTTTCGTAGATCCGGATCTGCCGTCCCTTGACGTCAATCCAGCCGCCTGACTGCACGCGCCTGACCAAGTCGTCGGGACCATATTCCACAGGAGGAAGCTCTGTTGGCATGGGGAGTCGGCTCGCCTGGTAGCGCTGGCTGGGCGTTTGCATGCCGATGCCTTCATGGGGCCGCACATGGTTGTAGATGTGCCTCCAGGAGTCGAAGTGCCGCTGGGCGTGAGGCATGTCAGCGAAGTTGCGGCAGCTGATCACCTCGGCTTTGAGTGAGCGGTGGAATCGCTCATCTTTGCCATTTGTCTGGGGATGGAACGGGCGACTGTGCGTCAGAGCGATGCCCAGCCGAATGAACCAAACGCCTAACCGTGTAAAGCCTTCCTGACCGGGCGCTCGCCAAGGGGAGCCGTTGTCCGTGTTGATTCGTCGCGGTAGCCCGTACTTCTCGAACGTACGCTTCAAGGTCGCTTGCACGAACTCGAAGCTCTCGGTCTCCGAGGCCTCCAGCGTCAAGTTGTAGCGGGAGTAATCGTCGAGGACTGTGAGCGGGTGGCAGCGCTGGCCGCTCACCGGGAAGTGCCCCTTGAAGTCCATCTGCCACATGTCGTTGGGCGCTTCGTGTTCGAAGCGTTGCCAAGGCTGAGCTGCCGCACTGGCCGTTGGTGAGATACAGCCGTGACGACGCAGAATCGAATTGGCGGTGCTGGGAGCCAGCTCGATGCCGTGGTCACGCTGCAGCACATGAGCGATCTTGCGCCCGCCCCAGGCAGGGTGGGCCGCTCGCATCTGAAGCACCTGCTCCTCGATGGAGGTGGGGGTTCTAGCTGGTGAACTTCCAGGTCGCGTGGACTGGTTGTCCAGCCCCGCTCTCCCTTCCTGCCGCCAGCGCTCCAGCCACTTGTAGCCCGTCTTGCGGCTGATTTGGAAACGGCGACAAAGCTCGCTCACATTGGCCGACTCTGCGCCGGCCAACCGAACAAACTCCTCACGTAGGTCTGTCACGGTAGCGGTTCTCCAGGGCACGATTGCTCCCGATGTCGCATCGGGCAAAAGTGTTACCTAGGTCCTCGCACACCTGTTACCTATGTCCCCGGTCTATACACCCGTGGCGCCCCCTGGGGGCAGGAGGCGCCAGCCGACCGGGGGGCCCGATCAATACGGGCAGTTGTTCTTGCTGTCCGAGACCTCGGTCGAGCGGACCGTGGCGTTGTACTCCGTGCCACACAGGAACTTGCTGTAGCGGGTGTCCTCGTCGATGAAGCGCTTGAACCACGAGATGCCCAGCTTGCCCAGGGTCTCGTAGTGGCCGCCACCGTTCATCACGCAGAAGTGGTCGTCGAGGCGCATCTCGACGTAGCCCTTCTTCGTGGAACTCGGGATCGCGTTGTAGAACGGGACCGCGTGCGTGTTCACCGGCGCGATGGCGTCGGACTGGCAGCCGAAGATCATCGTGGGCACGCGGATGCCGCGGAAGCTCAGCGACGAGAGGTTCCACGGGGCCATGGGCACCGCGGCCTTCAGCGACGCGTTGTCGGCCGCGGCGATCAGCGTGCCGCCGCCGCCCATCGAGTGGCCGGCCACGCCGCGGCGGTTGCCGTCGACCTTGCCGTACAGCGCGCTGGTCCGGCTGTTGCCCTGAGACACCGTGTAGTTCAGCGCGGCCATCAGCTGGTTGGCGCGGCTGCCCGGCTGGTCCAGCAGCGTGTTGGTCTCGATCACGATGACCACGAAGCCGTGCGACGAGAGGCGTTCGCCCCAGAAGTACATCGTGGACGCGGTGCCGGTGTAGCCCGGCGACACGGCGATGACGCCGTAGCTGCCCGACGCGGTGGGGTAGTAGATGCGGCCGCCGCCGAAGCCCGAGGCGGCGAGGCTCGACACCGAGATCGTCCGCGTGGCGAACGAGCCCGCGCGTTCGAGGCTGGACGTGGTGGGATCGGGACCCTTCTGGTATTGGGCGAAGGCGCTGGCGGACGCGAGGGCGCAGCTGAGCACGGCCAGTTTGGCCAAACGGAATTTCATGTCATGTCTCCTGTCTGTGGTTGATGTGCCAGTCGCGCGCCCGTGGGGATCGAGGAGAAACTCCGGGTTCGTCGCTGGCGGGCGGATCGTCCCAGAAAAGAAATGAACGATCGATCAGCAATTTCCCGCAACACGGTCAGCAGGGTTTTTCGCGGTGATCCGCCCCGCGAAACGGAGCTTCCGCACCAGGGAACCGGGGTTCACGGCGCCACCGCTCTTCGCGTATTCTGGGAACCGCATCCGCAGAGATGCACCCTGACAACACACGGAAGAGACAAGACATGCTGATCGCCCAGAAGTCCCGGGGCACGCCGGTCACGGCCGCTGCCATCGCCCTCCTCGTCGTGCTCGCGGCCGCCGGCGCTTGGTACGCCACCGGCAGTTCCGCGCCCGACGCCCCTGCCCGCGTCCTGGCCTCGACCCCCACGCCGCAGGCCGCGCCCGCCGGCACCGCCGCGGCACCGGGCCCGCGCGTCGGCCTGCCCGGCGCGCCGGTGGAACCGGCACCCGCCGACGACCCGGCCCGTGTGTTCGACCTGGGCTTCAGCGGCGGCCTCGTGGTGGATGCCAGCACCGTCACCGCGCTCGACCGTCTGCAGTCGCTGCTGGGCGAGAACCCCACGCCGGAAGACATCGCGAAGCTCGAGAACCAGCTGCGCCAGGGCCTGCCGCGCGAGGACGCCGACAAGGCGATCAAGCTGTTCCACGGCTACCGCGGCTACAACAAGGAAATGACCACCGAGGTGATGGCGATGGGCGTGCCGCAGACGCGCGAGGCGGCCGACGCGCTGCTGGCCCGCATCGACGCGGTGCAGCGCCGCCACTTCGACGCAGGCGCGGCCGACGCGATGTTCGCGGACCAGAACCGCCTGTCGAAGGCCGTGCTCGACGCGGCGCTCGTGCAGATGGACACGTCGCTGTCCAACCCGCAGAAGAAGGAGCGCCTCGAGGCCATCAAGCGCACGCTGCCCGAGTCGCAGCAGCACGCCATTCCGGAGCAACCGCCCGAATCCGCATCGGCGCCCCAATGAACGCGCGGGGCATTACGATGTCGTGATGCCCGCCGCCGCCCTCCGCGCCCGATTCCAGCCCCTTCTCCACCCCGTCGTCGCCACGCGGCAGCGCTTCCGCGCCTGGTGGCAGCAGCGCCTGCCCCGCACCGACACGCAGGTGCTGACCCAGCGCAACATCTACATCCTGCCGAGCCGGGCGGGGCTGATGTTCGGGGCCACGGTGATCGTGCTGCTGCTCGCGTCCATCAACTACCAGCTCAACCTCGGCTACGTGCTGACCTTCCTGCTGGCCGGCAGCGGGCTCGTATCGATGCACCTGACCCACAACACGCTGCGCGGCCTCACGCTGCAGCTGCGCCCGCCGAAACCCTCGTTCGCCGGCTCGCCCGTCGTGATGGACGTGACCCTCGGCAGCACCGGTCCGGCCCGCTACGGCATCGGGCTGCGCACCGAATCGGGCTCCGCCGACAGCCTCACGTGGATCAACGTCGAGGCCGGTGGCCAGGCCCACGCGCAGGTGAGCTTCGTGCCCCTGCGGCGCGGGCTGCATGCGATGCCGGTGCTCACCGTGGAGACCCGCTTCCCGCTCGGCCTGTTCCGCGCCTGGTCCGTGTGGCGGCCGGCCGCCACGGTGCTCGTGTACCCGCAGCCCGAGCACCCGCCGGCGCCGCTGCCGCCCTCGCACACGTCGCCGAGCGACACCGCCACGGCGCGGCGGGTGTCCGACGGCGGCGAGGTGGAAGGCATCCGCAACTACCGGCGTGGCGACCCGCTCAAGCTCGTCGTGTGGAAAAAGGCGGCCCGCTACCTCGAGACCGGCGGCGACCTGGTCAGCCGCGACACCAGCACCGCGGCCCGGCACGAGCTGTGGCTCGACTGGCAGCACTGCGCGGGGCTCCCGCCCGAGGAACGCCTGTCGCGGCTCGCGGCCTGGGTGCAGGTGGCCGAGCGCGGCCATGCCCGCCACGGGCTGCGCCTGCCCGGACTCGAGATCCCGCCCGCCCATGGCGAGGATCACCAGCGCCGCTGCCTCGAAGGACTCGCGCTGTGGCAGTGAGCTCCCCCTCGTTCCGCCGGCGCTCCCTGCCGCGCGACGCGCGCGACACGCTGTTCCTGCTCGCCGTCATCCTCTGGACCGTGCTGCCGCACGTGGGCCACCTGCCCCCGTGGTGCATCGCGCTCACGGGCCTCGTGCTGGTCTGGCGCGCCCACCTCGCCTTCACCAACGCACCGCTGCCGCCGCGCTGGCTGCCCATCGCCGCGCTGGCCACGGCCACCGCGCTCACGCTGCTGTCGTTCCGCACGCTCTTCGGCAAGGACCCCGGCGTCACGATGGCCGTGGTGCTGATGGCGCTGAAGACCCTCGAACTGCGCGCGCGACGCGATGCGTTCGTCGTGTTCTTCCTCGGCTTCTTCCTCGTGCTGACGCACTTCCTCTATTCGCAGTCGATCGGGGTCGCGGCGGCGATGCTGGTCTCGGTGTGGGGCCTGCTGACGGCGCTCGTGCTCGCACACCTGCCGGTGGGACAGCCGAGCCTGAAGCAGGCAGGATCGCTCGCGCTGCGCACCGCGGCGCTCGGCGCGCCCATCATGGTGCTGCTGTTCGTGATGTTCCCGCGCATCGGGCCGCTGTGGGGCGTGCCGCAAGCGGGCCTCGCCGGCACGGGACTGTCGAACTCGATGAACCTCGGCTCGGTGGGCGAGCTGGCGGTGGACGAGCGCATCGCGATGCGCGTGCGTTTCCCCGACCGGTCGGTGCCGGGACAGCGGCTCTACTTCCGCGGCCCCGTCCTCACCCGCTTCGACGGGGTCCTGTGGACCCCCCTCAGCATCGACTACCCCCTCCCGATCCGGACCGACCCACTCGTCACCACCGGTGCGGGCGTGCGCTACGAGATCACGCTCGAACCCGCCAGCCTGCCGCTGCTGCCGCTGCTGGAAGCGACGCCCGATGCCCCCTCGCTCGACGGCATCGAGGCCCGGCGCCGCGAAGACCTCGGCTGGGCGCTCAGCCGCCTGACCCGGGACCGCCTGCGCTTCACCGCCGTCGCCTTCCCCGAATACCAGCTGAACCAGGGCACGCTGACCGACCGCCAGCGCCAGCAGACCCTGCAGCTGCCCGATGGCGTGGCACCCCGCACGCGCGCGTGGGCCGAGGCATTCCGCGCCCGCCCGGACCTGGTGTCGGCCACGCCGGCGCAGCTCGCGGCCGCACTCTTCCGTCACATCCGCACCGACCAGTACACCTACACGCTGACACCCGGCGTGTACGGCGAGGCGGACAGCCGGGCCGCCATCGATGAGTTCTGGCTGGACCGCAAGCAGGGCTTCTGCGAACACTTCGCCGCCAGCTTCGTCGTCGTGATGCGTTCGCTGGGCGTGCCCGCCCGCATCGTCACCGGCTATCAGGGGGCCGAGGCGCCCGACGGCGAGGGCTGGCGCGTGGTCCGGCACAGCAACGCCCACGCGTGGGCCGAGTACTGGCAGGAGGACCTCGGCTGGGTGCGGGCCGACCCCACCGCCGCCGTGGCCCCCGACCGCATCTTCAGCAGCCGCAACCTGCGCCCGACGCCCGGCTTCGCCGGCGGCGCGCTCGCCACCCTGAGCCCGGACCTCCTGCCGCAGCTGCGTTCGCTGTGGGAGAGCCTCGACAACCGCTGGAACCAATGGGTGCTGAACTACTCGCGCGGCCAGCAGCTCGACGCACTGGCGCGGCTGGGCATCGAATCCCCGTCGTGGCAGGACCTCGCGAAGCTGCTGGTCCTGACCCTCTCGGGCCTCGCGCTGGTCGGCGTCGCCTGGGCCTGGTGGGACCGCCAGCGGCAGGACCCGTGGCAGCGCCAGGCCGCCGCCGTGGCCGGCCAGTTGCGCCGCCTGGGCCTGCCCGCACTGCCCCACCAGCCGCCGCGGCAGCTCGCCGGTGAGGTGCGCGAGAAGTTCGGCCCCCCTGGCGAACCGCTGGCCGCGCTGCTGATGGTGGCCGAGCACCAGCGCTACGGCCGCGCGGCGCTCGCCCGCCCGTCGCGCGCGTGGCTCGCCACGCTGCGCACCGAAGCCCGTCGCCTGCTCCGCACGACGTCCCCTCGATAATCCCGACATGCGCCACCCGAAACACTTCGTCCCGTTCCGCCGCACCATCGCGGCGGTCCTCGCCCTCTCGGCCTTCTCGACCGTGTCGCTGACCGCGTGCGCGAAACCACCGAAGGCCCGCACCGTCGCCGCGCAGGACGACAACGCGCCCGACGTGGTCACCTACGGCCAGCGCGAGGACGTGATGCGCTTCGGCGCCGAACTCGCCGCCCGCCAGAACCTCGACCCGGCGTGGGTGCAGGGCAAACTCGCCGAATCGCGTTTCGTGCCGAACGTGGCGAAGTTCATCATGCCGCCGCCCGCGGGCACCGCGAAGAACTGGGCCGCGTACCGCTCGCGTTTCGTCGAACCCATCCGCATCCGTGCCGGCCTCGCCTTCTGGCGCGAAAACGAGAAGTGGCTGGTGAAGGCCAGCGCGATGTATGGCGTGCCCGCCGAGATCGTCGTCGGGGTGATCGGCGTCGAGAGCATCTACGGCCGCCAGATGGGCAACTTCCGCGTGATCGACGCCCTCGCCACGCTGTCCTTCGACTTCCCCACGGGCCGCAAGGACCGCAGCGCCTTCTTCCGCGACGAACTCGAACAATTCTTCGTGATGGCCCACAGCGAGGACCTCGACCCCCTCGCCCCGAAGGGCAGCTACGCCGGCGCGATGGGCATGGGCCAGTTCATGCCCAGCAGCTGGAACAAGTACGCGGTGGACTTCGACGGCGACGGCCACATCGACATGAACCGCAGCACCGCCGACGTCATCGGCAGCGTCGCCCACTTCCTCGCCGAGAACGGCTGGCAGCGCGACAAGCCCACGCGCTTCGCGGTGGAGCCGCCGGTCGATACGTCCGACCGCGCCACGCTCCTCGGGCCGGACATCCTGCCGACGTTCACGGTGCAGCAGTTCGGGGAACGCGGCGCCGCGCTGGAGGCGCGTGCGGCCGACTACGACGGGAAGCTCGCGCTGGTCGAACTGCAGAACGGGGCCGCGGCGCCGAGCTACATCGCGGGGACCGAGAACTTCTATGCGGTGACGCGGTACAACTGGTCGAGCTACTACGCGCTGGCGGTGATCGAGCTGGGCGAGGCGGTGGGGCGGGTGCACCGCGCTCAGCCCTGACGTGCCCTCGGCGGGCAGGACCCGCATTGCCAACGAACCGCGCGTCGACGCACAATGGCACGCGCTCGGCCGCGCGGCACCGGTTCGAGGCATCCCCCATCGAACACCGTGCCGAAGGGATGTGTCATGTCGGATCTGTTCACGGTCGGAAAGGTGACGGTCGGCTTCGGAGATCGCGAGGACGCGCGCCTGAGCGCAACCTCCATCAGGCACTTCGGGGAGCAGAACCCGCAGAACCTGTCCGGCTCGGACAAGGTCACCTACAACACGAACTACGCCAAGAGCAAGAGCCTGCTGTTGCAGGCGATCCCGATCGCACCCGAGATGGTGAAGACGGCGCTCCAGCGGATCGACAGGCTCCTCGCGCGATACAGCATGTCCGGGCCGAACCGGGGGCCCCAGATCGCCGATGTCTGCGACGAACGCACGATCCTCGCGCTCTACAAGTACTTCCACATCGACCCCTACGTGCATCTGGTGGAACCGGGCCATGCGCAGTGGATCCGGATCGAGAAGATCCGCAAACTCTTCGCGAAGACGTTGGCGGGCCTGACCAACGCGTACCGCATCCAGCTGTTCGACAAGGCTGGCAGTTCGCTTCGCGAAGGCGTCACCCCGGCGAACGCCGCAGCGTTCGTGGCCCACACCGCCGACGACCGTCACGAGCGCCTGAAGTTCTATTTCATGGACAGGTTCGACCCGATCACGGGCCACTGGCTCATGGCACGTCCCGGCTTCGAGGCCGGTCCGATCCACATGAGCTACGACTGGCTGCAGGAGCAGCGCGAGGCCAAGCCGATCACCGTCGCGCGCGTCATCGTGCACGAGGCGACGCACAAATGGGCGCAGACCAAGGACGTTTGCTACAAGTGGGACACCGTCGCTGCGGCGAAGAAGCGGGAAGACCGCAAACTCGACGCCCGCCAGGATCTGACACACACACAGAGAACGGCGATGCGCACGCAGAGCGATGCTGCCTTCCTGCAGAAAGTGAAGTCGGGCCTGCAGCAGCGCTGGGTTGGCGGGGAGTTCATCAACGGCAAGACCGCCTACCCGATGACGCGCAAGAACGAACTGGACGTGGAAAACGAAGTGGAGGACTGGCTGCTGAATGCAGACAGCTACGCTTACGTGGCGAAGTCTCTGTATAGCCAGGAGATGAAGTCGAGCGCTGCGCAGGACGGCAACGCGCGAAGGTAGGCGCAGCAGCAGGGCCGGGGCGCTGCGATGGCCTGCGGATCAACGGGAGGGTCAGGGCAACCGGTATCTGCGCAGCTGATCACACGCCCGATACCCCATCCGCGTGTAGATCGGCAGCCCCATCGGACTCGCCTGCAGGGTCACCACCGGCGCGCCGCGTTCGAAGCCGGCGTTGGTGGCGAGTGCGGTGCACACCTCGCCCAGGCCACGCCCGCGCGACGCGGGCAGCGTGGCCACCCAGTACACGCCCGCGGCGCCATCGCTGAACAGCGTCAGCGCGGTGGCCGCGGGTTCATCGTCGACATACGCAACGAACCCCGCCACGTCGTCGTCGAGCAGGCGGTCGTGCTGCGCAAGCATGGTGTGGGCTTCCTCCACCGGCAGGCCCAGCGAAGCGAATGCGTTCGCGCCCACGCCGATGGCATCGCGCACATGGCCCAGGTCGCGGAAGCGTTCGATGCGCACGTGTTCGTCCACCGGCCGCACCGGCACGGGCTGCTCCACCACCATGCACGGCGACTCGGAGCGCATTTCGTAGCCGATGCCGCGCAGGTAGGCCTCCAGGTCGGGGTCGCGGCTGGACCTCGCCACCACCGAGAACTTGCGGTCGAGCGGATCGAAGAAGGCGTGGGCCCGTTCGAGCAGGCGGTCGGCGGGCAGGTCGGGATCGAGCCGCACGACGATGTTCTTGTACGGCCCGGGGAAGCGGTTGCCGCCGGCCACCGCGAGCAGGCCGTCGGCCTCCACGCTCTCGCACGGTTCCTGCCAGGCGAGGTGTGCACGGTACGAGGCGACCAGGTTGGCGTCGGCCGCGGCTTCGATCGACAGGGGGGAGTAGGACATGGCTGCCTCCTTCAGATGGGGATCACGCTCACCGAGACGTGGAGCTCCTGCTGCCCGCTGCCGAGGATGACACCGCGCAGCGGCCCGGCGTCGGCGAAGTCGGCGCCCCACCCGAGCGTGATGTAGCGGGAGTCGGCAAGCTGGTTGTTGGTGGGATCGAACTCGACCCAGCCGTGGCCGGGCGCGTACGCGGCGACCCACGCGTGCGACGCGTCCACGCCCATCAGGCGCGGCGCGCCCGGCGGCGGATCGGTCAGCAGGTAGCCGGACACGTACCGCGCCGGCAGCCCGTGCGCGCGGATGCACGCGATCATCAGGTGCGCGAAGTCCTGGCACACGCCGCGGCGCTGCACGAGCACCTCGTCGACGGACGTGCTGACCGTGGTGGCGTCGGGATCGAACTCGAACTCGGCATGGATGCGCGACGTGAGGTCGAGCAGCGCCTCGAGCCAGTCGCGGCCGGGGGTCAGGGACGCGTGCCCGTAGCGGTAGGCCGCATCGGACAGCGGCAGCAGCCGCGTGGGCTCGCACATTCGCGCGGCCATCAGGTCGTGCGGACCACCGGGTGCGGACACCGCCTCGCGCACGGCCTCCCACGCGAGGGGCGGCGCGTCCGCGGGATCGGGCCGCGGCGCCACGTCCACCTCGCAGGTCATCCGCACGCGCAGCACACGGTGCGAGCGCAGCAGCCCGAAGTGCGTGACGGTGTTGCCGAAGCTGTCGGGGGCCTCGTGGCGCTCGTCCGGCGGCGGGTCGATCTGGATGGCACACGCGAGCAGTTGCTGCCACGGCAGCTGGCGAGGGGTCAGGCGCGCGAGCTGCCACGACTGCGAGACGGGCGCCGCGTAGACGTAGCGGGTCTCGTGCTCGACGCGGTATCGGGTGTCCTGCATCGTCATGCCACCAGCGACAGCACGCTGCGCGAGCTGGCGTGCGAGAAGAACTTGAGCGTCAGCTCGTCGGACACCGTGCGCGCCACCTGCTGCAGCTGCACCAGCAGCCCGCGCAGCACCGCGCTCTCCGGGTGCAGGTCCGCGGGGGACAGCTGCGTGAGCGTCTGGTGCACCGGCGCGAGCACGTCGCCCGCGAAGCGGCCGTGGGCGCGCTCGAGCTTCGCGACGTACTCCACCAGTCCCTTCAGCTGGAAGGCCACCGAGCGCGGGTTGGTGTCGTCGCGCACCAGCAGGTCGAGCACCGGCATCCATTCGGGTGCGACGAGGTAGCGCGAGCGGTACGTGACCGACGAGTCGGCCCACTCGAGCAGCCATTCGAGCCCGCTGTCGCGCCCCTCCTCGAGGGCGACGTGCAGTGCGAGGCACTGGTTCGTGAGCCGCTCGATGCGGCGGCCGATCGAGAGGAAGCGCCAGCCGGTGCCACGGGTCATGCCGTCGAGCACGAAGCCCGAGAGCGTGGTGCTCGTGGTGACCGCGCGGTCGAGCCAGGCGAGCGCGAGCGGCAGCGAGCTGCCGCGCTGGAACACCGGGTCGGATGTGAGCTGATTCAGCGTGCGCCAGTTGTCGGCGGACATGCGGTCGCGCAGCGTGAACGCCACGCGCGAGAGCTGGCGCAGGCGCTGGCTCAGGCCTTCGTCCGGGTGCGTGGCCGCGCGCAGCAGCTCGGTGCCCGGGTGGTCGGAGGCTTCGATGAGCGCCATGTGTTCGGCCAGCGCCAGCACGGCGGCGAGGCTCGTGTCGTTGCCGTCGGCGCGCGACTCGTTGTTGCCCAGCACGCCAGCGATGGCCACGCGCAGCGTGCGCGCCGAGGCCTCGCAGCGTTCGCCGTAGCGGCCGAACCAGTACAGGTTCTCGGCCGCGCGCGACGGCAGGTTGCCGCGGGAGGTGACCAGGTCGTCGGCGGTCACGGTGCTCGACAGCAGCGTGAACGATGCGTTGATCGGGCCCTCGGAGAGCACCCAGGTGTCCTTCGAACGGCCGCCGCGCTGCATCGCGATCACGCGGGAGTCGCCATCGCCGGCCACGCGCGTGAGGCCGCCGGGCATCACGCGGTAGCCGTTGGGCGTGGCCACGGCGAACACGCGCAGGCCGACCGACCGCGCCGAGAGGCGGTCCACGCGGGACTGCGCCTGCGCGCGCTCCAGCACCGGCGCCTGCGACACGTGCACCCATTCCTGGGCCACGTAGCGCTGCGGGCGCGCGGCCACGCGGCGGCGCAGTTCGTCGCGCTGCGCGGGCGACAGGTCGGCGCCGAACACCGCGGGCTCGGGGGTCGTGCGGTCGATGGGCTTGATGATCAGGTGGTCGAGGCGCTCCCACGCATCCTCGAACGCGGCCTTTTCGCCGAGCCACCAGGTGGCCACCGACGGCAGCCGCAGCGACTCGCCGAGCAGCTGCTCGCTGAGCTTGGGCAGGAAGCCGAGCAGCGCGCCCGACTCGATCACACCCGAACCCAGCGCGTTGGCGATCATCACGGTGCCGCGGCGCGCGCAATCGGTGAGGCCCGCGATGCCGAGGGCCGAGTCGGACCGCAGTTCGAGCGGATCGCAATAGTCGTCGTCGAGGCGGCGCAGCAGCGCGTGCACGCGGCGCAGGCCCTCGACGGTCTTGAGCCACACCTTGCCGTCGCGCACCGTCAGGTCGCTGCCCTCGACCAGCGTGAAGCCGAGGTAGCGCGCGAGCAGCGCGTGCTCGAAGTAGGTCTCGTTGTACGGGCCCGGCGTGAGCAGCACGATCAACGGCGGGCCATCGCCCTTCGGGGCCCAGCGCAGCACCGACTCGCGCAGGTTCGCGAAGAACGCGGCGAGGTGCTGCACCCGCAGGTCGCCGTAGAGCTGCGGGAACACGCGGGACACCACGAGCCGGTTCTCGAGCGCGTAGCCCGCGCCGGACGGTGCCTGGGTGCGATCGTTCACGACCCACCAGCGGCCGTCGGGCGACCGGGCGAGATCGGCGGCGTAGTGGAACAGGTGGGCGCCGCCCGGCGGGCGGATGGACTGCACCTGGTGCAGGTAGCCGCTGTGGCCGAAGACGATGGACGGCGGGATGGCGCCGCTGCGCAGCAGCTCCTGCGGGCCGTAGATGTCGGCCAGCACGCGGTTGAGCAGCTCGGCGCGCTGGGCGATGCCGGCCTCGATCTCGTCCCATTCCGAGGCGGACAGCAGCAGTGGCAGGGGGTCGACCTCCCAGGGGCGGTCGGCGCCCTTCGGGTCGGCGTAGACGTTGTAGGTGATGCCGTTCTCGCGGATCTCGCGTTCCGTGAGCGACAGCGTGTCGCTGACCTCCGGCCCCTGGCGGGCGGCCAGCGAGCGCAGGAAGGCATCCCAGTGCGGACGCGGCGTCCCCGGGCCGGCCAGCAGTTCGTCGTATCGGCCGTCCGGGATCGGGTAGCCGTCGAGGAGTTTTCTCATGGGGCCGAATTCTCCTAGATTGGCGGAAGCCGGGCGAAACACGCCACCGCCACACCGCAAGAATGACCGTTCTGCAATAAAAATGCCGCCCCCGAACCGGGGATGTGTCACAAGATCGCACCGTCAACCGTCTGATCGTTCATGAACGCCGACCTGCTCCAACGATTCGAGTCCCACCGCCGCCGCCTCCTCTCGGTGGCCTACCGCATGCTGGGCACCCGCGACGATGCCGAGGACGTGGTCCAGGACGTCTGGCTGCGCTGGGGCGAGGCCGACCACGCTGCCATCGCGAACGACGAGGCCTGGCTGGTGTCGGTGACCACCCGCGCCAGCATCGACCGCCTGCGCGCCCTGAAGGTGCAGCGTGCCGCCTACCCGGGCATCTGGCTGCCCGAGCCGCTGGTGGCCCCGCTGGAGGACCAGCCCGACCTGCTGGCCGAGCGGGCCGACGACCTGTCGATGGCCCTCCTGGTGGTGCTGGAGCGGCTGGGCCCGGAGGAGCGGGCGGCCTTCCTGCTGCGCCAGGTGTTCGACCACGACTACCCGGACATCGCCCGGGTGCTGGGCAAGAGCGAGGCCGCGGTGCGCCAGCTGGTGCACCGCGCGAAGACCCGGGTGCAGGAGGAGCAGCCCCGGTTCGAGGTGGCGCCGGAGGAGCACCGCGACCAGCTGCAGCGGTTCGCCACGGCCGCCCGGGGCGGCGACCTGGGCCAGATCATGGCGTTGCTCGCGCCCGACGTCACGCTGCGCGGCGACGGCGGCGGGCGGGTCTCGTCGGTGGCCAAGGTGCTGGTGGGTGCGGACCGCATCGCGCGCCTGTTCCACGTGGTGGCGCGCCGGCTGGGCGACCGCCTGACCTACTCGATGGCGATGGTCAACGGCGTGCCCGGCCTCGTGCGCTACCTCGATGGGGAGGTGGAGACGGTGTTCTCCATCGTCACGTCGGCCGAGGGCATCCAGGCGGTCTACGCCGTTCGCAACCCCGACAAGCTGCCCCGCAGCACGACCGTGGCGTGATCGCCACCCCTCGTCGGGTGGGTATGCAAACTCCGTCACAAACGGGACAGTCGCGCTCGCGATGCGCGCGAAGATGCGCATCAGAATGACTGTTTCAACGTTACCAACGAAGGATTCCCGCTCATGACGACCCGATTGCGCCTGTCCGTCGCCGCCACCCTCGCATCCGCCACGCTGCTCATGGGCTGCCAGACCATCAAGGACGCCACCTCGTCGGACAGCGCCGCCGCGCCCGCTCCGGCGCCCGCGGCCGCTCCGGCCCCGGCTCCGGCCGCGAAGGGTGCTGCCGCCTCGAAGGCGGCTCCGGCCCCCGCCCCTGCTCCGGCCGCCAAGGAAGCCAAAAAGGCCGAAGGCGACATCACCGGCACCCCCGCCCCGGGCACCAAGTTCAACAAGATCCAGCTGGGCATGGGCATGAAGCAGGTGACCGACCTCATCGGCCAGCCCACCGACCAGGGCGCCTACGTGACCGGCAAGGCCTGGATCCCGTTCTACTTCGGCGGCGACCAGTACCGCCACGAACTGGCCTACAAGGGCATGGGCCGCCTCGTGTTCGCAGGCGGCGGCATGAACAACCTCGGGTCGGGCAAGCTGATCCGGATCATCCACAACGCCAACGACACCGGGTACCGTTGATCTGACCCCGAACCGTGTCATCCCGGCGCAGGCCGGGACGACCTGTTCCTGGAATGGGGCTGGCGTTCAAGGCGCCGGCGCCAGCTCCAGCACGTGGGCCGGCGCCCCGTCCGCCCACAGCGGCACGTCCCGCACGCCCGCCCACGGCGCCACGAACCGCCGGTACAGCGGCGAGAACACGATGCCCGACTGCCCGGTCGAGTGCATCACCCGTGACTTCGACGGGTCCGCGAGGTCGTAGAGCCCGCGGAACGACGGCCCGTGCTCCGACAGGTACCGCTCGCCGGTCACCGCATCGGCGCGGTGGTTCACCTTCGACACGTTGACCGTGTACGTGTCACCGCCCACGGGCACCCGCGTCTCGAACCAGCGCGCCAGCGGCCTCACCTTGCTGAACGGGCGGTGTTCGCTGCGGGCGATGTGGGCATCGCCCCAGCGCCACGCGGACACGTCGGGTCCGAAGCGGGCCTGCAGCTCGTCCAGCGCACGCGTGAACGCCCGGTCCGACTGCCGGGCGCAGGTCTCGGCTTCGGGCGTGGCCTTGTCGTCGCACCACCAGGCGTCGTTGCGCGCCAGCACCCCGTCGAGCGCCTCGCGGAAGTTGCGCGTGCCCAGTTGCGCCTCGAAGAGCGTCGCGCCCACCTCGTCGGCGAACACCCCCTCGGTCAGTTGCCGGGCCCAGGCCCAAAAGATCAGCGGCGCGGCCCGGTCGGCGGCCATGGTGCCGTCGAAGGCGGCCAGCTCGCGCTGCGCGGCGGCGGCCAGTGCGTGGTCGCTGCGGGCTGCGCGGATCGCGGGCAGCAGGCGTACCGTGGCGTCCGAGAACTCGTCGGCCTGGATCGCGCGCAGGCTGTCCAGGTCGTGTCTGGGGCGGGCGGCCAGCAGCGCCATGATGCGGTCGTGGCGGTACGGCCAGGTCCACTCGCTCGTGATGAAGTGCGGGTACGCGGTGTCGTGCACCCGCTGGTTGGCCGTGGCGATGTAGCCGCGCGGCGGGTCGATCTCCCGCGGCGTCTGGCCGGGGTCTAGCCAGCCGGCCCAGTCGTAGCGGGCCTCCCAGCCCGGCGCGGGCACGAGGCCGTGCAGGTCGTTGTCGGGCCGGCGCAGCGGCACGCGGCCGGCCGACACCATCGCGATGCGGCCGGCCGTGTCGGCCACCACCATGTTCTGCATCGGGGCCACATACTGCTTCGTGCCTTCGATGAACTCGGCCACCGTCCGCGTGCGGTTGATCGCGAGGCCCGCGTCGATGGCGCGCACGTCGGCGTCCAGCGCGGTCCACCGCATCGCGAACACGTAGCCGCGGCCGCCCAGACCGTCGGTGGGGCCGCCCGCGTCGGAGATCACCGGACCGTGGCGGGTGGCGCGCGCGGTGATGGTCACGTCGGGCTTGCCCTTCACGCGGATCACCTCCTCCACGCTGTCGAACCGCGCCCAGCCGCCCGGGGTGCGGTACTGCATCGGGTCGTCGGGGTGGACCTGCTCGATGTACAGGTCCTGCACGTCCGGGGCGGTGTTCGTGAAGCCCCACGCGATGTGCTCGTTCTGGCCGAGCACCACGATCGGCAGGCCCGGCATGGTCGCGCCGGCCACCTTCAGGCCGGGCGCGTCGAGGCGCGCGAAGTACCACAGCGCCGGCGCGCTCAGCTTCAGGTGCGGGTCGTTCGCGAGCAGCGGCTTGCCCGTGGTGGTGTGCGACCCCGCCACCACCCAGTTGTTCGAGCCGACGCCGTCGATGCCCGACGGCGGCGCGTCGAGCGCGGCGGTCTGGCGCAGCGCGCCGCCGAGGGCCAGCGAACGGAACAGCGTGGCATAGTCGGCGGTGGGCAGCGGCTTCGCGCCAGGGTACGGCGGCAACAGCTCGTCGATGCGCTCGACCGGCAGGTTCAGCGACAGCCGCAGGCGCAGCAGCTCCGCCCCCCAGTTGCCACCCAGGTCCCACGCCATCATCGTGGTCCAGGCGATCGTGTCCTGGGGCGTCCAGGGTTCGAACTCGAGGCCCAGCAGCACGAACTCGGGCGGCCGCGCCCGCATCGACTGCAGCGCCCACGCGTTGATGCCGGCCGTGTACGCCTCGATGGCGGCGCGGGCGTCGGGGCCGCTCTCGGCCCATTGCGCCTCGGCGGCCCGGCGCACGCCCAGGGCCCGCAGGAAACGGTCGGTGTCGAGCGCGGCCTCGCCGAAGGCCTCGGCCAGGCGGCCCGAACCGATGCGGCGATGGGTCTCCAGCTGCCAGAGGCGGTCCTGGGCATGGGCGAAGCCGAGTCCGAAGAGCGCGTCGTCGCGGGAGCCGGCCCGGATCGTCGGGATGCCCTCGGCGTCGCGCTCGATGCGCACCCGCCCCTCGAGCCCCGGCAACTCGACCGTGCCGTCGGTGCGCGGCAGCACCTGCCAGGCGTAGAAACCCGCTCCCGCCGCGGCCAGCAGGCCCAGCACCACACCCCCGAGCGCCACGCGGCGAACCCATTTGAGCATCGTCATGTCCGGATGAAAGTGGCGGGATTCGCCCCGCTGTTCGGTGGTTCAGGGGGTGTACGGTTGGTCACAATGGGTTTCAGTTCAATCCGCAGTTCCCCGTGCCATGACCAGCCCCCAAGTCGACCCCGCCGTGTCGTACCTCACGTTCCTCTCCACCGTCAGCGATGAACGGCTGGCCCGCGTGGCCGCCCGGCGCGCGTTCGTGGAGATGAAGGTGACCTTCATGCGCTCGGCGGCGCTGGTGCGCGGCTCGGCCGGGCCGATGCTGCAGCGGCAGGTGCGCCTGGCCACCGAGGTGGACCAGCTGTGCCGGCTGAGCGACTCGCTGTTCGGCGCCCTGCCCCCGGACGCCGAGGGGCACCGCGCGGAACTGCAGTACCACCTCGACAGCGTGTTCCCGGCCGGCGCCGATCAGGAACCCAGCCCGAGGTAATCCCCCTTGCCCAGCGGGACCCCGTTGTGGCGCAGCAGCGCGTACGCGGTGGTCACGTGGAAGAAGAGGTTCGGCAGCACGAAGTGCTTCAGGTAGGGCTCGCCCTGCATGACATGGCTGCCTTCTCGGCGCGGGATGGTGATGTCCTTCGCCTCGGTGCCGTCGATCTGCGCGGCGGGAATGGAATTCACGTACGCGATGGTCTTCGCGATGCGGGCCTTCAGCTCGGCGATGGTGGCCTCGTTGTCCTCGAACTTGGGCGCGTCCACGCCGGCCAGGCGGGCCACGCAGAACTTCGGGCCGTCGCAGGCGATCTGCACCTGGCGGGTGAACGGCAGCATGTCGGGCGCGAGGCGCGTGCCCAGCAGCACCACCGGGTCGAACTTGCGTTCCGCGGCGTACGCCTCGGCCTTGTCGAGCCACTTCGACAGGTTGCCGAGCATGGTCGTGAAGATGGGCACGCTGGCCGAGTGCATCGAGATGGACATGGGGTCTCCGAGGGGCTTGTGAGGCAGCGATGCTACTGCGGCGGGCGCAAAGCCGCACAGCGTGCACAATCAGGGGGGTAGTCCCCACACGCCCGAAGCCCCGTGAACATCATCATCCTCGACGATTACCAGGACGCGGTCCGCAAGCTCAAGTGCGCGACCCAGCTCGAGCACCTGAACGCGAAGGTCTTCACGAACACCGTGAAGGGCATCGGGCAGCTGTCGGTTCGCCTGCGCGACGCCGAAGTGCTCGTGCTGATCCGCGAACGCACCCAGTTCCCCCGTCAACTGCTCGAAAAACTGCCCAAGTTGAAGCTGATCGCCCAGACCGGCCGGGTCGGCTCGCACATCGACGTGGAGACCTGCACCCGGCTCGGCATCGCGGTGGCCGAGGGCGTCGGCTCGCCGGTGGCCCCGGCCGAGCTGACCTGGGCGCTGATCATGGCGTCGATGCGCCGTCTGCCGCAGTACATCGGCAACCTGAAGCACGGCGCGTGGCAGCAGTCGGGCCTGAAGGCCGCGTCCATGCCGCCCAACTTCGGCATCGGCACCGTGCTGCGGGGCAAGACGCTGGGCATCTGGGGCTACGGCAAGATCGGCCAGCTCGTGGCGTCCTACGGCAAGGCCTTCGGCATGCAGGTGGTGGTGTGGGGCAGCGAGGACTCGCGCGGCAAGGCCGCGGCCGACGGCCATGGCGCCGCCGACAGCCGCGAGGCCTTCTTCGAGACCTGCGACGTGCTGTCGCTGCACCTGCGCCTGACCGACGAGACCCGCGGCATCGTCAAGCCCGAGGACCTGTCGCGCATGAAACCCACCGCGCTGCTGGTGAACACCTCGCGGGCGGAACTGGTCGAGGAAGGCGCGCTGGTGTCGGCGCTCAACCGCGGCCGCCCCGGCATGGCCGCGGTGGACGTGTTCGAGAGCGAACCCATCCTGCAGGGCCACCCGCTGCTGCGTCTCGAGAACGCGGTGTGCACGCCGCACATCGGGTACGTCGAGCAGGGCAGCTACGAGTTGTACTTCAACGCGGCGTTCCAGAACGTCGTCAACTTCATCAACGGCCAGCCCAGCAACATCGTGAACCCGGAGGCGCTCAAGGTGATGCGGGGATGACGGGCGAACCGACGGCGCACCAGCGGCTCTCGCAGGCGCGCTGGGCGCTGATGTTCGGCAACTTCACCATCGGCTGCGGCGTGATGGTGGTCGCGGGCTCCCTCAACGACCTGATCCGCTCGCTCGACGTCAGCGTGGCCCTCGGCGGCCAGCTCATCGCCGTCGCCGCCATCGTGATGTGCATCGGCGCGCCCACCATGGCCGCGCTCGTGGGCGGCTGGGACCGGCGCAAGCTGCTGGTCGCCTCGCTCGTCTGGTACGGCGTGGGGCATGCGCTGAGCGCCGTCGCCCCCACCTACGCGGCGCTGCTGCCACTGCGCACGCTGTCCGTGCTGTCGGCCGCGGTGTTCACGCCGCAGGCCGCGGCCGTGATGGGGCAGCTCGCCCCGCCCGAGGAACGCGGCCGTTCCATCATCTTCATCTTCCTCGGCTGGTCGGTCGCCTCGGTGATCGGCATGCCGATCCACAGTTTCATCGGCGAGGCGTTCGGCTTCCGCTGGGCCTTCGGCCTCGTGGCCGTGCTGTCGGCGGGTGCGGCGTGGTGGGTGTGGCGCGCGATGCCGGCCGGCATCGTGCTGCCGGCCATGCGCCTGGCCGCATGGCGCGAGGTCTTCACGCACCCGGTGCTGATGGCCATCATCGCGGTCACGGCGATGTCCGGCGCCGGGCAGTTCAGCGTCTTCGCGTACATCGCGCCGTACTACCGGCAGGTGCTGCACGCCGACGCGGCCGAGACCAGCGCCCTCTTCTTCTGGTTCGGCGCCTTCGGACTCGCGGGCAACCTGCTGCTGTCGCGGTTCATCGACCGCATCGGCGCGGCGCGCATCGTCGCCGGCTCGCTGACGCTGATGGCCTTCAGCCTGCTGATCTGGCCGCTGGCCACCAGCGTGGTCGCGATGGCGCTGCTGATGGTGCCGTGGGGCCTCGGCGGCTTCGCGTCGAACTCGGCGCAGCAGGCGCGACTGGGCGGCGCGGCGCCGGAACTGGCGTCGGCACTGATGGCCCTCAACACGTCGGCCATCTACCTCGGCCAGGCCGTGGGTGCGGCCGGCGGCAGCGCGATGGTGGCGGCCAACCTCGCGCGCGGCGCGGGGCCGGCGGCCACGTACGACGGCCTGCACTGGATGGGCCTCGCGTGGATCCTGGCCGCCATCGGCCTGAGCGTCTGGGCGCACCGCGCGCTGCAGCGGAACGGCGGCCGTGCCTGAGTCCGGGCAACCCCTGCGCCAGCCGCAGTCCTGCGGCGAACTCTTCCGCGTGTTCACGCTGCTCGCACTGCAGGGTTTCGGCGGCGTGCTGGCGGTGGCGCAGCACGAACTCGTCGAACGGCAGCGCTGGCTCACGCGCGACGAGTTCCTCGAGATGCTGTCGGTGGGCCAGGTGCTGCCCGGCCCCAATGTCGTGAACATCTCGCTGATGATCGGCGACCGCTTCTTCGGATGGCGCGGCGCCGCGTCGGCGCTGGTCGGCATGCTGGCCGCGCCGCTCGTGCTGATGCTCGCGCTGGCGATGCTCTACGGCCGCTTCGCGGACGACCCGCGCGTGAGCGGCGCGCTGCGCGGCATGGGCGCGGTGTCCGCCGGCCTCGTGCTCGCGATGGCGTGGAAGCTCGTGGGCAGCCTGAAGAAGAACCCGCTCGGGCTCACGACCTGCCTGGCGCTCGGGGCCCTCACCGTGGGGCTCGTGGTCGGCATGCGATGGCCGCTCGCGTGGGTGCTTGCCGGTCTGGGCCCGATCGCGATCGGGCTCGCCTGGTGGAAGCTGCGGCCATGACGGTGCCCTTCCACACGGCCGACCTGCTGCCGCTGTTCCTGCACTTCGTGATGCTGAGCCTGCTCGCCGTGGGCGGCGCCATCACCACCGCGCCCGACATGCACCGCTACCTCGTCGGCGAGCAGCACTGGCTGACCGACGCGCAGTTCACCGCCTCGGTCGCCCTCGCCCAGGCCGCGCCGGGCCCCAACGTGCTGTTCGTCGCCGTGCTGGGCTACAACGTCGCGGGCCTGCCGGGCGCGTTCGTGACGATGGCCGGCATCATGCTGCCGTCCACCACGCTCGCGCTGTGGGCCACGCGATGGGGCCGCTCGCGCCGCGAGACCCGCGGCGTGCGCGCCTTCACGCTGGGCCTGGCCCCGCTGACGCTCGGGCTGCTGCTGGCCACCGGCTGGGTGCTGACCGAACCGGCGCGCGACAGCCCCGGCGCGATGCTGCTGGTGGGCCTGTCGACGGTGGTGATGGC